>NZ_JBLYYB010000132.1:0-21165 GCF_048549895.1 Hydrogenophaga sp. | reverse complement strand
GTCGCTACGCCGCTCTACGCATTCTGTCGGTACTGCTGGCTGCCGCAGCGCTCGCGCGGCGTGTGCGAGAACCATTCCACCAACTCCACGTCTCGGGACAGGGAAGGTGCTCCACTTTGCGCCGTGGCCACCCACAAACAGGTACAGCGGTTGCGACCCGCTTTTGAGAAGGAACTGAGCCGCCTGGTGAGCGCCGAGGAATGGCAGTTTCACGAGTCCGAGTTCAGCTTGGCGGTCATGGTGCCGCCATCAGGACTTGGCAGCTGGTTGAAGGAGCGCCGGCCTGCTCTGTCGCAACAGCTGGAGGCTGATGGTCGCAAGGGTGAAGTCCGTCTGCTGCCCGCTCTGCTCCAGGTCATGTACGGGGACAAAGGGGTAGATGTGGCGCAGGCCATTGGAGGATCAGTGCACCTGCTCACCCCTGCCACGGCCAGAGCAGAGGCCTGGATTTGCACCTGGGAAGGCAGAGCAAGTTGGGGCGGACAGCGACGTGGTGCAGGCAAGCCTGCGGCGCCTGGCAGGATCAAGGACACCACTCAGCCCAACCAGTGAGTTGTCAACAATCCAAGGCCCGCTGGGAGTTCTCTAGGAAGGTGAAAGAAGCCCACTGACTGCGGTGCCGAACACGGTGTCAACGATGTCGAACTTGATGTCCAAGAAGCCCGAAATACGCAAGTACTGGCTCAGCGTAGCCAGCCCATGGACTTGGCTGGGCAGTGCTCGATTCCTTGGCCTGCTGGAACGCAGCGGTGCGCAGGTGGAATTGATACCGATGGATTTGTCGGAGGTCTTCGCAGCCACTGGCGGTACGCCGTTTCCCCAGCGTTCGCCCGCGCGTCAGAGCTACCGGCAACTGGAGCTTGCTCGCTGGTCCAGCAGGTTGGAGGTTCCCCTCAACCTTACCCCGAGGTACTACCCGGTAGACCGCGTGCCTGCGAGTTGTCTGCTGATCGCAGCGGGAGAGGGTGGCCTGGACACGCTGACGCTATCGCACGCCGTGCTGCGAGCCATCTGGTGCGAAGACCGCGACATCGCGGACTGGCCTACCCTAGTTGACTTAGTCAATGGTCTCGGCTTGGATGGTGAGGCGTTGGTGAAACAGGCTCAGAGCCCACACACCATCCGGCGGCTAGAGAAGAACACGCAGCGGGCCGTGCAGTCGGGCGTTTTCGGTGCACCTACGTTCATCGTCGATGGAGAACGCTTCTGGGGGCAGGACCGACTGGACTTTTTAGAGGAGCGTTTGAAACGCTGATCGATACTTGTGCACGCTGGCCCAAACGAGACTGCCGTTTCCCGCGCGCTTCCTGAATCTCGGAGAGGTTCACTTCCAGCTCGCCTGCGTCGTCCGCCATGGCCATCATGCCTTGTATGAAGCGTGGCGCGGCAACGCTCCTGCCAGCCGCAAAGCCCTGCAGGAACAGAAGCGAACAAATGATGAGGACGAGCAGTCGCCGCGTGCACCGAAATGTAGGTTTTCCAAGCTGACACCACTCAATTCGACGCCCGCGCAAGCTCCTACTGCTTGTGGTTCAGGTAGCTTGGTTGCTATTGACCCACTCCGGGGCTTGATGTCGTTCTGAGGCGGTTGGACTTCCGCCATGTCTCTGCCTACGGCTTCCCAGAAGTCAGAGTTTCAATCGTATCCAGCAATACAGCGCGTTGTGGAGGTTTGCTCAGAAGCAAATCCACATGGGGCGGCTTCTCGCCGTCTTCTTCCATCCTGCGCCCCCACCCAGTGATCATGACGACAGGTGTCTCCGGCGACATCGCTTTGATCCGCAACGCCACCCCTCGACCATCAAGACCGGGCATACCCAAGTCGGTTAAAACAATATCGAATGGCCTAGAGTCCAAGCTGTTTTCAAACGCTGTCAACCCGGACTCTGCGTTGTCCACTGCGACCACCTCGTGGCCTGCTTCTTTGAGCACTGCTCCGAGGGCCTGGAGCAGCGAGGGATCGTCGTCAATCAGTAAAACGATGACAGTCCGTCTCGGCGTGGAGTTCACAGCAGCTGGTGGCGTTCCGTCATGAAGTAACCCTCCGAGATCTGCTAGCGGCTATGAAGACGTGTTCACGAAGCTCGAGATGTCTCGCAAGCACTACACGCAGGTCGGTCTGGGTGCGGACTACGTCGACCAGTTTGTACGATAGCTGAGCACCGGCCAAGTCCGACTCACATGCCATACATCCAGGCATGTTGGAAACGTTGTTGAAGCGTTCAACGGCACCTCAAGACTGGCTGCAGCCGGTCAGGTTTTGCAGCCGAATGACAGCTGCCGCCGGAACCTGCCATTCGTCATCCTGCGCGGCGATCGACCGCTGCACCTTCTGCAGTGGCCGCTTAACAGCGATGGGCCGCACGACGTGCCGAGCGACTCCTACCCGCCAAGGCGACCGACTTTTGTCGACCCACAGCAGCCGGTCGAAGCCCAGATCAGAGCGCCTGATACCGGTCGTTCGATGCATCAGCAAGGCGCACGTTGACAGGAAGTGCCGCGCCGTCTTGCGCGCTCAAGCAACCGCTTTAGACTGAGGGATGCTTTCCTCGTTGATAGCCAAGTCACGGCTGAAGAACATCACTTCGCTGCCTACATAGCGCTTCTGCGCCGTGTAGTTCAGGGAATAGGTCAGCCCCTGGCTCATCTGATACATGGCGCAAATTTCTTCTGCGTTGTCGTACGAGACGACCCAAGACCTGACGAACTTTTTCGATTGCAGTAGCTTGGCGATAGCCAAGTGGTCCTCGTGCAGGTAGAAATTCCGGTAAAGCCCACGGCCTTTCACATAGTAGGGCGGGTCAAGGTAGATCAGCGACGCAGTAGGAAGGAAGTCGTTGCATCTGGCCAGCAAGTCGTACGCATTTTCGCAGTAGACGGTGATGTCGTCGGCGCGCACCGCGATACGCTCGATGCGCGCGCTTAGCGCTGCCTTGTCGAGCCGCGCATCGAGCTTGTATTCGCCCGCTTGGGCCATGCCCCCGATCACTCCGCCCTTTAGGATCCCGGAGCGGTTGGTCCGGTTCATGTACAGGGTCGCAAACCCCCTCTCGACCAGCGTCGCCTCGGTCTCGCCGCGCAAGACCCCCCTCCACCGGAACCACTGCTCCATGTCGACGGGAGTGTCGTGAAGCAGTCGAAGTAACTCCTCGGGGTGGCGCGTCGCGCTGACCCAGAAGGCGTTGAGCGCCGGGTCGAGGTCATTGATGTGGACATGACATGCGTGCCCGTGGAAGAGCAGCTCCAATGCGACACCGGCGCCGCCCGCATACGGCTCCAGATAATGCCCGCCATCCAAGCCGTTCGCCTGCATCGTCTCGGCAATGAAAGGCGCGAAGCGTGCCTTGCCGCCGGGATAGCGTAGTGGCGTGTAGAGCTTGTTTGAATACATCGTGAGGTCGCCCCGGGGATTCGGGTCAGTGGATGCTCGGCAGGCCGACCTGCTGATTGATCGTGTTGATACGTTCTACGAACTTCAAGCGGAATTCGTCTTTCAGGGACGAATGGTCGCAATAGTCGGTGATGCAGCGCTTGAATTTGGCCTTGTCGGAGTCCGCCCACGCCTTGCATCTTTCGATGGAGGTTTTGGCCTCGTCCATTACGTCGGCGATCGTCAAAGACTTGACGCCCGCTTTTTTGAAATCGTCCATGAAGGACTCCCGCTCCTGGTCGAACTTCTTGAAAAACGGATCGTCGTTACCCAGGCCGAGAATGTAGATGATGATCCTTCTCTCGATTGCTAGCGAGTCGCCGTCGGGCAACGTCAGGTAGAGGTCCACGTTCTTGACCTTGGCGAGCTGGGACGCTTTTACATCGGCGTCGAACAGCGCGAGAGAGCCTTGCAGCAGCAGCGGGAATTGGGCGCAGAGCGCGCGCAGGGACGACCAACTGGTGCCGGGGTTGTCGCCGCCCGGATCAAGCGAACTGTGGAACTCCACCGCCTTCAAAACCTCCTGCGATTTGATCAACCGCTTTGCAAAATGGATAGCGTATTCATCCTCGCAGAAGACCTTGACCTTGCGCGCTGCGGCGATCTTTGCGGGGCTGGTAAGGGTTAGCTCCTTGTAGGCCAAGTCGTAGGATGGATTCTGGAGGATCGGGAAGTTGTATTGGCTCGCGTTGGACTTGCTGATGAAGTTCACAATGATCCGGCCCGCCGAGAGGTTGGGCGCGTGCTTCAAATACAAATGCTGAATCAGATGTAGCGAATGGGTCGAGATGACGACTTGAACCCGGTACCGTGCGCTCCATCGGTAGAGGTAGTCCAGCAGGCGCAGCTGCGCCACTGGGTGCAAGCTGCTCTCGAACTCGTCGATGCACAGGATGCCGTTGCCAGTCGTCTGCCCTTTGGCGAAGGCCCTTTGAAAGCCGAGGAGGCGGTTGAAGATCGCCCCCAGGTTGTCTTCCCCAGAGGAGATGGCTTGCCAGTTGTATTTCGCGCTGGCTCCTGCCAGGGCGAAGGTCGTCTTGACCTTCTTCTGATGGACCGGGACGAAGGCCTCGTAGTCGGAGCTGGGGAAGACGGTCTCGTAGAAGTCCTTGAGGTCGGCCGCCTCTGCGATGGACAGGTCAAACGATCCGTCGGTCGCAGGGACCGCCTTGGTGTCGACCAAGGGGAACAGCCGCTTGAGGTTCAGGAACGAGGTGTTGTAGGCGAAGTTGCCGTCTCCCTTCTCCGCCCCTGAGACGACGACCCTGTGGCGGTTCGTGTTTTCCTCAACACGGTAGATCGAGACCGGCTCGCTCAACGTTTCATCGGCCCCGGTGCGCAACACGAGGTCGTATAAGTAGTTTTCCTTGTCGAACTCGGGGGAAAGCTTGAACACCTCCTGAAGGGTCGTCTTCAAGTCCGACCCGAAGGCGTCCTTGGCCTCGCTCGAGAACGGATGCGCGAGCAAGCCCATCAAGGAGGTCTTCATCGTCCCATTGCGGCCAGACAGGACGGTGACGTGCTCGCCCATGACCAGAGACTGCCCTCGAAACGAGCGGAAGCGCTCGATTCGGATCCCCAGAATCGACTTGATGGGAATTTCCTTATTGTCCGAGTGACCGAGTTCCGTCTTCCGCTTGCCTGCGAGCATTGTGTTCATCAGATGTCGGTGTTTATCGTGGATGGGCGGCCGGCGCGAGGCAGGTTCGCGGCCGGGCTGCGCGGATCGGTCGGCCGCTTCTATTCTCGCAGAGGGGAGGCAGGGAATCTGCAGGCCGGTGGCGTAGAACAAGCGCAGCACAGACCGTAAACCCAAGCTGCTGTGGAAGTTCTTAGATCATGCTGACCAAGTTCAAGGATCCAAGGATCCCGCTAGCGCAAAACCCGTGCTGCGCCGCTCGCCGTGCGACGCGCGTGGCCACCAGGTACACCCGGCAAGCTGTCGTCCGCAAACGTCCGCTCCTGGCCGGCAGTGCCAGTTCGCGGACCTCTTCGACAGATGAACTTGGGCGGCACTGGCTAGTGCATCTGAAGTCAGCTTTCTGACGCAGCCTTGCACTCACACTAGCGGCCAGAAGCAGTCGTTTTGGATCGAAATCAGGTCAGCATGTCGGCTGATGGCATGGCCCGTCGAACGTCCTTCGCGAAGCTTAATTTCAGGTCCTGAAATAACTGGAGGATCCGAGCCTTGACGACAGCCTGAGCGGCAGACCAGTCCAAGGGAGATGCGGCACTGTCCGTAGCGACAAGGAAGTCGATAGCAAAGGCCACTGCACGTGTGCGCATGCCAAGGTTTCGCAGCGGCATTGGATCCGGCAACCGCGCGGTAACCTCTTGGATCGTATTGACCGTGAGCATGTCACCTCGTCCGCATCGCTGCAGGTGGCTGTCCGGGGAGGGGCCACTCAGCCCCGCTCGGGTGGCCAGCGCCGCCAAATCCTTTGCTCGGTAGGCGCGCCGAACAGAGTCGAGCCAGTTTCTGAAGACGTGGGCTCCGGCATCGCACATGGCAGCCAGATCCGCTACGACGTGTTCCTTCTGGACCCAGTTAGACCTGAAGACCAAGGGGAGTAAGGTTATGGCCAGTACGTCGTACAGGATCCGGTCGACAAACCGATGCTCAGCCTCCCCCAGTTCGCAGTCCTGCTCACCCCACCATTGTGCTGGCCTGGAAATCAATTCCGCCTGGCAATGTGGGCACTTCAGCGATCCAGCCGAGAGTGTTCGCATCACCTGGTACACGGTGCCCTCCGCCGACCGGGTGAGCTGTGCAAGCTGCGCGACCAAGACACCCTCACGCATTCCATTGGCCAGCGTTGCCAGAAGGTGTTCGTTTCCATCCAGGGCTTTCAGCAGCCGCTCGCGAACCTCCGGCCTCGTCTCCACCCTCTGGAGCGCGTAGTTCTGAAAGTTCTTGAAATCCTTACCGAAACCCTCGCGAATGATGGCCAAGTACGTTCGGCGACCACTAAGGAAGTTGGCAAGGAAGTCGTCAGACGGAAGGCCGGCTTCGAGCGGCTGAAGCCCCAGGGAGGTTGGGAACAGTTCCATCGAGCGACGCAGGGTGAGCAGCTCAAGTGGCTGGCTCAGCCCGCTTTGCAGGATCTGGCCAACGGTTGGCAGATGCGTTTCCACGTTTCCTCTGTCGATCAACTTCATTCCTTGCAAGATCAATCCCGACGCCCGACAAGAACGCTGCCATTCGGTCGGCTCGGGGCGTCGTAAGAGGTGATTTTCATGGCAAAAGGTGGTGCAGGTGGTGGCAGGGGAGGCGGTGCCCAAGGCGGCGGCAAAGGCGGAAACGGCGGGGGAGGCGGCGGCACCCAGGGTGGTGGCAAGGGCTGGGGCGGGCGAACCAGCACAACCGGCAAGGTGTCCGGCAGCGGCCGCTCACCGGCACCTGGCGTGCCCGGACACGGCAAGGCCCCCTAAGCGGTCGGCCTAGTTTCAGCCGCCTTCTGGCGCCCGGCTCCGGCCGTTAGGGTCGAGGTCGTAAAGAGAACGCCCCGCGAAAGCGGGGCGTCGAAGGCTGCACACAGCACGACAACCCTGAGGACTTGAATGATTCCCGGCCGCCATTCTTTGTGCTGCGGGAAGCTCCACCTGCATCCATGGCTGCTTTGGGTCGACAGTGCGAGTTCAGCCCTTTGAACAGCTGACATTCCACCGCGATTTGAAGGGGTACCTGCGGCCTGCCAAGCTGGATGACTGCAGTCCCCATGATATGGGCCATCGATGCTGCTGCGCTGCAGGGTAAGTGGATTACAGCTTCGTACCAGGCACCGTGCACTCGGCTCCCGGCCGCGACCGACGGCGGTCGCTGCACAACGGTACTACAGCTATGAAGCTGCAAATGAGAGCGGCGGGCCGAAACAGGTCGAATACCCAATCTCGGGTTTGCCGGCTTTGTTTCGATAATCGGTGTTTTCGAGACATCCCTTGCGCCACAGGGCTCGCCTGCCTCAGTTCAAGCAAAAACCAGCTCAGGCACCACAACCTCCCATTCCTCGGTCTTGATCGTGGGCCTGTAACTCTCCTCAACCATGGCGACGGTCCGGGTGAGTACTGCCAAGACCTTGACCTCAAGGCATGCCTTTCCCACCGGTGGTACAAAAGCGCGTGCCATGCGCCCCACTGGCGCACCCTCTGGACTCACCAACATCCAGACATCCTGATCTCGAACGAGTTGAAGCGCGTCACCGCTGCCAAGTTTCGCGATGTCTCGATGCACCCGATGCGTCGAGGCGTATCGACCCGAGTACCCCAGATCGATGTCGCGAAGAGACGGTGCAACGTAGCTCCTGGCGACTCCAAAAGGCACATCGTCCAAGTGACTCTCGCGCCGGCACACATGTCGACTCGTCGCAAGTTCTTCAGAGAATCGATGGCGCGCCCCCGACTGCGCTACCACCAAGGTCCTCTTGGCACGGGTCATTGCCACGTAGAACAGCCGACGCGTCTCGTCTGGTTCGGCACCGCGATCCTCTCGGTCCCATCCTCCGTCGAGGACTCCAACATGGTCAAACTCAAGGCCCTTCGCGCGATGGGCGGTTAAAAGCAAAACTCCCGTCTGCTTGCGTCTTACCTCTCGCCCCCAGTCAGCGAGCCAGTCAATCAGGTGGTTTCCGGGAAGCTGCATACCCGATACATCCAGACCGTAGGCATCAATGGCCTCCTTGAGCATGAGCCACCAAATATTGCCTGGATGCCGAGCGACCCAAGACAAGACTTCGTCCAAGGACAACTGCTGTGTCGACTGCGAACGAATCCACTTCACCAGCGCCTGCGTCTCACGCAGACGCCATATTTTCATGGCATCTTCGTTGGCCACCTGAACCGGCACACCATTGATTTCGCACCATGCTCGGACCGAATCCAGATACTTCCACTCGCGAGCTATCACTGCACATAGGGACCATTTCCATTCTGGATCGAGCAGCCTCAGGCGATCAAACTCGTTCATAAGACCGACGGCCTGACAGACCATCGGACCCATCTCCCCAGGCGGTATTGCCAGCAGCTGAACGCGACCTTGCGCGACGGGGTCTCTTTGTGTCCATTCACCACCCAATGGATCCCGTTGCCGCGAGCGATTGACTTCGATGGGATGCTCAACTTTCATCCGCCCCCGACTCGGCGAAATCACAGCATTGGCCGCTCCGACAACATGACCTGTCGAACGGTAGTTCTCAATCAAAAACATCGGTCGCGCTTCGTAGTCGGACTCAAAGCGTCGAATGAAGTCAACCGATGCACCGTTGAAGGCATAGATGTTCTGATCGTCATCACCAACGGCAAACAGCGTGTTCTTGCCCTCATCGTCCTTGCGGTTGCGGCCGGCCAAAGCGGAGATGAGCTCATACTGCTCCTGCCCGATATCCTGGTACTCGTCCACCAGAATTCGTCGAAACCCGGCCAAAAGGCGATCGCGCTGCTCGTCTGCCTCATCTGGTGGCAGACCATCACCCTTGAGCAGCGCGATCGCATCGAGAAGGACCTGCCTGAAGACATCCGACTGGGTCGAGTCGCTCTTGTTTGCAAAGCTGACCCCGACCAGGCGCATCGCCATGGCGTGACAAGTCATCACCAGCACGCCCCGTGCGTCCTCTCCGATCAGATCGCGCAAGCGCCGGCGAATCTCAACGGCGGCATGGCGGTTATAGGTCAGCGCCAGAATGCCATCAGGTTTTTCGCGGCGCACACGGATCAAGTAGGCGATCCGGTGAACCAAGACCTTGGTCTTGCCAGAGCCGGGGCCCGCAAGCACCAATACGTTGGTTTGCTCACGGTCGTCTGCCACAAGCTCCTTCTGAACAGGATTTCCCAGTACCTCAACGATCTTTCTCCACGACTCAGGCGTGGTCTGGCGCCGAAGCTCCTTTTCTCGGTTGGGCATCCAACGCTTCAGGAATTCTTCTTGCTCCAAGTGGAAGTAATCCATCGAAAGCCGCATGGCGTCGGCCATTTTTTTCAGTCCACGCTGGACATACTCGTCCATGACATGCACCTGAAGCACCTGCTCTTCGTAGTGCAGCTCAAGAGGCTCAAAATCCGTCTTGGTGAAACGTCTCCACCCTTGCTCCAAATGAATCGTCATGGCAGGTCTGAATACAGCCAAGCCTTTGTTCAATCTCAGAATTTCTTGTTCATGCATCCACATAAGTGCGCGGTCCAGTAGCCGACCTGGATCGCGGATGGTTGCTTTCAGATGCAAGTCATCGAGCATCGCCCGCTCCAGATCGCCGAAGGTGCTTTCTGCCAACAGGTCACTGCCCTTTGTTCCCTGAGGAACGCGCTCCAAAAGATGGTCAAGCAGTCTCTTTGCTGCTAAACGACGCAAATCCGCCGTAGTCTCCAGCGACCTCCATTCGCGTTGCAGAGTGACTTCAATCGTTTCGCTGTCAAGACTTCGGAGTCGAATACTCCCAACGCCCCCCTCCCCTCGACCATCCTCGGAGAGGCCCTTGATGATCTTGCGAACATGCTCAGGCAGTGCCTTGCTGTGGCCCTGATCCTTTAGATACTGGGTCATCTGCCGCACCTGGAGAACTGAGGAGTCTCCCTTGCCCATATCAGGAGCCTCCAGCTTCATTCCAGCAATGATGGATTTTTCAAGGCTGTCGGCCCGTTCGAAGCGAGACGTCGAGGCACCTGCCACCCCAACGTGGACGAATGCGGTAAGCCCCATGTCGTTGCTGGAGATTCCATAGGTTTCCAGGTCACGCATGGCACTTCTGACCTTCTCCGACGTCAGACCCGTGGTGCTCATCAGCGTGTCGGTCGAGATTCCTTCGTCCTTGTCGGCTTCAATCAAGGCCTGAACAATCTCCAGGAGCTGGATTCGATACCCCTCAAAGATGGGAGCCTTGGCCAGACGCTCCTTTGCCTCATCGACCGAGTGCACCCTCAGGGAAGAAGGAAACACCGTCACGAGATTTTCATCGCGCTTCAGAAGCGTCGCTTCCTCCAGCCATGCCACTGCGGTGCGAACTCGGGTGTCGTCCGTGGCAGTGTCACGCTCGAACTCGGCGCCTCCGTCCTCAGTGAGAATCTCCCCTGAGGTTGCCACCACCTCCCCCCCCTTCTTTTTCTTTCGGTCCAGGCTGCGCAAGGATTTGAGGACGGTCTGGATTTCACGTTGCGTTAGGCGTGACCGAGCCGACATGCCAAATTGACGTTCAACATCTTCGGGGGTGTAGAGCAGTACACACTCGGCTTGCTCTCTATCTCTGCCGGCGCGGCCCGCTTCCTGGAGATAGTTCTCCAACGAACCAGGAATATCCGCGTGAATCACAAGCCGCACGTCTGGCTTGTCGATGCCCATACCAAAGGCATTGGTTGCGGCAATGACCTTCAACCCGCCCTTGATAAACCGTTCTTGCACCGACTTCTTTGTCTCCGGCTGCAGGCCGGCATGGAAGAAACCTGCTGAGATCCCCTGCCTCTGAAGGAACTCCGAGACCTCTTCGGTTTTCTTTCTCGTGGAGCAGTAGACGATCGCTCCGCCCGGCTGTTCTGTCGGCAAGACATGATTGAGCACCTGGACGACATGTCCCAGCTTCTCCCCCGGCGTGGTGGGCATCACAGCAAAACTGAGATTGCTTCTACTCGCACCCCCGTCGAACAGTTTCAGATTGACTCCAACCTTGGTTGAGAAGTGGTCAATCATGTCCCTGACGACGTCCGGCTTGGCCGTGGCCGTCAAACACAAAACGGGAGGAATGGACCCTTCGCCCGCCTTCTCCTTGATGAAGCGCCCCACGTATCGGTAGTCGGGTCGGAAATCGTGGCCCCACTTGGATATGCAGTGAGCCTCATCAAGCACCCAAGCTCCAATCTCACGCTGAGACAACACATTGCGTAGCGTCCTATTTCTCAGCTGCTCTGGGGAAACAATCAGGATGCCGACATCGCCCAGCCGTATGCGCTCCAGAACCGCTGCCCGCTCGGGCATCGACAGGAGACCATTGATGGCGGCCGAGCAGCCGATCCCACGTGCTTCCAGGCCGTTGACCTGATCGGACATCAGCGCTACCAATGGAGAGATCACAACGGTCAGCGCGCCCGTCTTCTCAAATCGCGACAAGGCCGGAATCTGATAGCAGATGGACTTACCGGTGCCTGTCGGAAGGATGGCAAGAACATGCTCCGCGCGCATGGCGCTCTCCACAATTGAGCGCTGCAAAGGCTTGCCATCGTTGTCAACGGGCTCGGGCCTGAATTCCTCGAGGCCCGGAAACCAACGCCTGAGCTCCTTTGTTGCGTCATGTCGCGTCGAGCACCACCCACAGCCCGGGTCCGTACAAGAGACATCACGCAGTTTGCGAATGATTTGCCCGACCTTTGGGAACTGGTGCCTTACCCAGGGCGGAACAACGGAGTTACCACCGGCAACCGAGAGCCAGGCCAATGCATAGGCCAGCGACCAACCAGATGTTTCGGCGTCCTGAGCAGCCTCACGGCCATGCGTATGGCAAGCCTTCCCCTCAAGCAATGACCAGATGTGCTCTCGCACCTTGGCGGCATCGGGAGCCTCCTGTCCGCGCAGAGCGCAAAAGAAGGCATCAAACCCCTGGGTGTCGTCAGCGCGCGTGGTCAGCCAGTGCCATGCCGCGATCAGTCCAGGGTTGGTGGTATTGGCCTTGCGCAGTGCCTTGAACTGGTCGATGAGGACTTCCAGCGCCAACCGGGCGTCCGCTACCGGGTTGTTCTTTTCACCGCTTCTGAGCTGGCCGTCTTGGTAGTGCTTGACCAAGTGGTGGTACGGATTTCTCGGGAAAGCCAGCGGATTCAGCCACAGCGTATCCAAAGGCGGATTCGCCAATACCTTCATCTGCGGACTCGCCGCCCTCAGGTGCTGCCGGTCAAACTCAATGTAGTTGTGCCCAAGCGAAAACTCGGACCCGGATGAAAACTGATCCAGTCTGTCAAGTGATGGACCCAACGGCCCCTTGGAGAAGTGAAACTCTCTAGTGGACGATGTCGGCGGTCCAAGGCGCACCGCGCCGATCTGGTGAATTCGAGAGTCGGTTTTACCGACCTCCAGGTCAATTGCGATGCACCGTGTCGCAAACTCAAACGCCTGCGCTCGATCCTTGTCTTCAAGCGATTCGGTCAAGCGAGTGGCCCCCCCAGAGCACTAAATTTCAAGGCTTCCTCTTCTTCTTAGCAATGCCGTATCTACGTGGGCTTCTACCACAACTGTACACATATGAGGAGCCAGCGCGCCCTTGCGTAAGGCAGGCGCGGGCTCTTGGGAGATGCAGCCGTCCAAGACCACATCGGTCAACGCAATGCCCAGAAAAACCATCAGTCAACACGGAGGGCAAACGAATCCGCCGCTTCCGGGTCGCCTCGAACGACCGGGCACACCGTGAACTCACTCCATTGGCCGAGAGCTTCAACCGTCGATGGCTGCGACGAGCCAGCAGCTCAAGGACGCATAGCGGCTAGGAATCTCACCGATTGGACCAGGCACGATCATCGCCTTTTGGCCGCTTGGCGAAGATCGTCCTGGCCTGGGCTTTAGCAGCTTGCTGCTCGGCGTGACTCACTGTGGGCAGCACCAGTCCTTCGTCACCACCGACGTACATCGGCCCACCGAAGTCGCTGTCGTAGAACTGCCCATCCTCCTGGCCACCGTCGTGGTATGCGGCCATGGTTGAGCGGGTGAGATCGACCCCATGCTCGAGCGAAAGGTACTGCCAAGTCCACGCACGCATCGCATCTCCGATCTCGACCGCTCGCTCCGCGGCCATCCGCAGCCAGTGGATATCTCCCTGCTCCGCAAAACGCTCCTCTGCCCAAGCGTCCCCTTGGTACGCAAGTTCCTCCAGTGCCGAACGAACTCCTCGCTCGGCCGCCACACGCAGCCATGATGCACGCGCCTCTGGCGTCGTCGCGACCCGCGCCATCATGTACGCATCAACGTCTCCGGTGAGCCTCTCGGCGAGCGCAATGAAATCACGGCTCTCAAAGTGGGTGCCGTACTCCAGTGCCGCCGCCCGCACGCCGCCCAGCGCTGCCGCTTTCAGATGCGCCTCGTACTTCCGGTGCTGGGGTTCTAGTCGCAGGTAGTCATCGACCCAACCGCGTTCGACAGCATTGAGCGCTCGGCCTTTAAGCGACTCCTCATACAGGTAAGGATTTGGGGTGCGGCAGCGGTAGAGCGCGGCGAGAAGACAGTGCGCCTGCAGGTTAGAAGACGCAGCCGCCGCCTCCAAGCTGGACATCAGCATTGGTGAGCGCATGAGCTGCTCACGTGACGTCCCCGTCGCCAGTTCCGGAACTGCCGTACCATCCTCATCGAATTGGTCGTTGTCTTCTTCCAGGTCGTAGCCGTTGTCGCTGTCGTCGTCCTCCTCCTCAGCAGTGACTGAAAGGACCAGCCAGGCCCCCAACGCAGACCAAGAGATAGAAGAGAGTCGGTGTTCGGTGATAAACGCCACAAACGACTGCACCATCTCAGCCGCGGCCTGCTGGTGGTAGCCAAGTTGGACTGCTCGCCCGATCAACTGGGACGTTGCGCCGGACGGCCCGTCTCCAACACCCGCATCTGCCAGCACCGCAGCGGCTCGAAACGCAGCCCATGAGCGATGGCCGAACGCAGCAGCCAACAGTTCATGAACATGGCTGCGCTTGACGGGGCAGCCCGAGTTGGTCTGGAGGGTTTGCTGCGCAAGGTGCGCAAGCTCTTTCAAGGTCATGATTTTTCCTTTGGTTAACCTCGACGAGTCGGGTCAGACGCACGCGTTTAAGTCCCCGACAACGAGGCACAAAAGGGAAATCAATGACGATGTTTGGAGTACCTGGTTCTACTCGTGTGCAAGTACGGCGGGCGCCTTGGACTGGATTTTAGGCAACTTGCGGCTGCTACCCAAGTTTTTTTGCCCCAGTGCCGCAGGACCTGGAGTTATCCCGCCTTCTTCGGCAGTCGACGGGTACTGCCTTCCCACTCGTAGCCGTCGCCCTTGGGCACACGCATGAATCCCTGATTCGTGAGCTTGAGGCCACTCACCTCGTAACCTTGGGTCTTGAGAAACGGCTCATCTACTCCGTTGAACGAGGCGTTGACTGTGTAGCTGCATTTGACGGCCCCTTTGATCGCCTCTTCAGGCTTTGCGCCCATGAAGGCAGCCGCACGGGTCAGCTGCTCCATCTCCTTCCTGGTCGGGGTAGTGCAGTCGAGGTTCGTGATCTCAACGCTGCGCAGCTTGAAGTAGCCATTGCTGGCCGTCCTAGTGTGCCAAGCCTTGACGTCTTCGTTGGTTGGATAGCCGTTCGATGCTGCGCCACAGGCACTCAGGACAAATGCGACGCTCGCTATGGTCAGGCTCCAGCGGCAGGGAAAAACATTCTTCATGGGTCAATCACTTTGGTTGGTTTGTGAGCAGAGGTGCAATCGACCTCCACTCTTCAGCTTCCCAAACAAAGCACCAGAGTCAAGGGACCCAAGGGAGTTTTTGTGTTGATCTCCGCCACGCCGTTCGCTGCAACGTAGGGCGGCAAAGTCTGTGAAACACCGCCAACCAAAATCGGAATCGCACTCACCACCTAAGCGTGCTTGACACCGGGTCCCACGAGTCGCGTCCAGCGTCAACCGTGAGCAGGAGATGCGCCGGATGGCGGACAACGCTCACCGCGACCAATGTCAGAAACTGATACTCCATTCTGATAAAATTGCGCAATCATGGCCACGCTGCCCGAGCTCATCCTGCTTCACGCAAAGTCCCTGCCCGAGGGAGGCGTGCTCTCGCCCAAGGAATTTCTGCACATGGGTAGTCGCGATGCGGTCGATCAGGCTTTGTCTCGCCTCACCAAAGAGGGCAAGCTGCTGCGTGTGGCGCGGGGCACGTACGTCATGCCTGTGTCCAGTCGGTTCGGAACGCGTGCGCCATCACCTGAAAAAGTGGTCCAGGCCCTGGCCGCCCAACATGGCGAGATCGTCTCGCCTCACGGAGCCAATGCGGCCAATGCCCTGGGGCTGACGCAACAGGTGCCGATTCGCGAGGTGTACCTGACCTCGGGCCGCACCCGCCATCTCAAGCTCGGTCGCTCCGAGGTCATGGTGAAACACGCACCGCGCTGGATGCTGGCGCTTGGCCCAGGTCCGGCCGGCTCCGCCGTGCGCGCCTTGGCCTGGATGGGGCCCTCCCACGTGAGCGAATCGCTGAGCACCCTGCATCGCACGCTGCCGCCCTCCGAGTGGCAGGCACTGACAGCGGCCCGAGCGGCGTTGCCCTCCTGGATGGCCAGGGCCATCGGCGAAGAGACGCTGCGTGGCTGAGCACTACTTTTCCTTGAGCAAGGAGGACCAGAACGAAGTTCTGGAGCAGGCCCGGGCGAAGACGGGCAGGCCTGCCCATCTGCTGGAAAAGGACCTGTGGGTCGTCTGGACGCTCGGCGCCTTGTTTGAATCGACTTTTGCAGCCGACCTCACCTTCAAGGGTGGCACATCGCTCTCCAAGGCGTACAAGATCATCGATCGGTTCTCCGAGGACATCGACCTCACCTACGACATCCGCAAACTGATCGCGGACCTCACCGGTGAAGAGTACTTTCTCCCGGCCAGCCGCAGCCAAGCCAGCAAATGGAGCAAGGCCGTCAGGGATCGGCTCCCCGAATGGATCGGATCTGCCATACAGCCACATCTGCAAGCGGCGCTGGAGCGCGAGCGACTTGGGGCAACGCTGGAAATCGCAGGTGCCGAGCACGACACACTCCTGCTGCACTATCCAGCGATCAAGCAGGGCACTGGGTATGTCTCACCCGTCATCACGCTGGAGTTTGGTGGCCGGGCCACCGGAGAGCCGCACGGCGTGCTGCCGGTCATCTGCGATATGGCCGGCCATGTCGATGGCGTGTCGTTCCCCCAGGCATTACCGCAGGTGATGGGGGTGGCACGCACCTTCTGGGAGAAGGCGACAGCGACACACGTCTACTGCGCGCAGGGACGCATCCGGGGTGAGCGGTACGCGCGCCATTGGCACGACCTGGCGGCCATCATGCGCAGTGAACACTTTGATGCTGTCATTGCTGATCGCGCCGTGGCCCGGGAGGTAGCGGAACACAAGTCCTGGTTCTTCAGCGAGAAGGCCGCCGACGACAAGACCATCAACTACACCTTCGCGGTCCTGGGCGCGTTGCGGATCGTGCCCGAGGGGGCCGCGCGAGACGCACTGGCCGCTGACTACGCGAAGATGCTGGAGGACGAGGTCATGGTGGGTGATGCCCTGCCCTTCGATGAGCTGATGCAGGCCTGCGCCCAGGTGCAGGCGCGGGCCAACGCTGCCGCTCGGACCTAAGCTGGGGCTTTCAATAGGGGCACACTTTGCTGATGCCGCCAGTGTGAAAATTCTGGGCGTCCAAACGAATTGGTGTTGAAAACACCCATTATCAATACCGACTCACCGGCCAGAAAAATCCGCCGGCTTTCATACAAATAGGGGATGCGGCGCGGGCTCTGTCGTACGATGCGGGCATGACCACCTTTGCCGAAACCCTCAAAAAAGAAATCGCCCGCGTGGCCCGCAAGGAACTTCGCGAGGAGATCACGGCGCTGCGCAAGCTTGGCGCGACCCAGCGATCCGACATCTCGTCCTTGAAGAAGGAGGTCAAGTCGCTTCAGTCGAGTTTGAAAAAACTGGAGAAGTTGCGCGCGGCGCCCTCCTCCTCTGGCTCCTTGGCCAAAGCTTCGCCGACGGCCAAACCCTCTTCCGATACACCCCGGGGAAAGCCAGGTCGCAAGGTGACGTTCACTGCGGAGCGTCTGAAAGCCCAACGCGCCCGACTCGGCTTCACCCAGGAACAAATGGGACAGCTGCTGGGGGTCTCTTCCTTGTCCATCTGGAAGTGGGAGTCCGGCGGCGCCTCGCCAAGGGCTGCGCGTGTCCCGGAAATTTTGGGAAGAATTGCAATGGGCAAGCGTGAAGCCTTGTCGCTCATTGAACAGCACGCGGCCTAAAGAACCCGCTTTAGGTCGAATAAATGCGCTCTGAGAACTAGGCATCGTGCATCACCATACGGTGGGCAGGCTTGCACCTGCCCACCTTCTTCATCAGCGCAGAGACACCTCAACACCGTTCTCAGGCTGAACGCCGCCGCCCAAGAGCGGGACGACGAGGACGCGGCCGGGAAGCAACTTTTGAAGCAGCGCGTGGACATCTTTGAGCACTTCCAACTTGACCCCCTCCTCAAGGTTCACGGTGAGAACGATGCGCTCGTTGTGTGGCATTTCGATCCCCAATGCTGCACGCCCGGTCAGCCACGCACGCTCCACACCAAGCATCAGCAAACCCGTGGCGACGCCGGGCGTGTTCTGAAACATCTCGATCAACTTCTCGATGCGCAGCTTTTGCAGCTTGCTCATCATGGAGACCGAGCTGAGATAGGCCGTGGAGATGTCCTTGCGCCAGTGGCCCAGAGCCTCTGACACCTTCTTGTACGCGTGGTCAACCAGTTCACGGTTCTGTTTGAACCACGCTAGCGTTTCCTCACCCTCAGCTGGCGGGCGGTGGCCGGTGATGTCTTCGAACATGTCTGCTGCGAACTGGTGACGCAGGCCGTGACTCGAGACCCCCATAGCCTTCTGGTTGATGCCGTACTTGCGCAGCACGTGGTAGTACTTGGTCCGCGCCTCTTCCATCGTCATGCGCTCGTAGCCCATCTCACCTTTGTTGTTGTGCTTGTCAGCCCAGGCGCGCGCACGCTCAAGAACATCGCGCTGTTTGGCTTGCTTCACAGGATCCTTCATGAAGGGCACAAAGCGGCCCAAACCACCCTTCGTGCCCAGATTGATCGCAATGCCATCACGGCGCTCGGCCTCACGCGGGCGAAAGCAAAGCGCCTCTTTGACGCGCAAGCCGAAGTGCAGTTCGAGCTCGAACAGGATGGCCTCCTGAGGGTTTTCGACGGCGACCACTTCGATGATCGCTTGGGCATCCACCCCGGCCGCCTTCCAGCTCTTGCTGCCGTGAGTCACCTGCGCACGCGTCACGGCGGATTTTTCAACACCTTTCGCCTCCAGTGCCACGTAGAGCTTTTCGCGCTTCGGGATCGCTTCCATCTTGCCGATGAGTTCGCAAAACTTGCGAATCGCCGACAACTTATTTTGAATCGTCGAGCTGCTGTGACCCAGATCATTTGCCCAGTACGCAGTCAGCACCACAGCGTGACGCTGCCCAATCTCGTCGATGCGCTGAATAGGCATGTTCAGCTTTCGCAGATCCTGAATGATGTTCATCAGAGTGCGTCCGAACGCCGTGCGAGTCTTCTCAGCGACGACTCGTTTGCGGCCGGTGAAGGACTGAAGGTCCAGATCCTGCAGAAAATACGTCATCTGCCGCCGCGGGTCGTTGGGATGCCCCTTGATCGCTTCTTGGGCGCGCAGCTGTGCACTGCCCGGGCCGCCCCTGGTGAGCGTTTCCGCACGTGACTTCACTTGGTGTGCGCGACGTTTGCCGCGACCATTGCCTGATGCTTTCGCCATTTCTCTTTCTCCTGTTGTGACTTTCGTCGTGATGAGGGTTAACACCTGCGGGCGCCCAACGCACCCGCATGCCTAAACCTTCAGGCAGGCCCAAACCGCCAGATCGCTCTGGCTTTTCATTCGTCTTTTTGCTACTGGTCGCCCGGTACAAGGCCCCTGGGCATGGCACGTCAGTCTTCGGTGATTTCCGTTTTTCGTTAGCAAGCTGTCCTGCCGGCACAGGTGGAATCCCCGTGTGACCCCCATCCTTGCTGGATGAGCACCCCAACGCAGTTACGGCGTTGGGGGGGTACTGTCTTTTTCAGACAGAGCCATGTGGGCTGGCTAGACCGGGGTAGTTATTCACTACCCGGGTGAACTCACTTCACCGCCAGACTGATTTGGCGGCGTTGTCCTTTGCTGCTTGTCCAACCTGCCCCTTTTTAGGCCCTGAGGGCTCCCGGCTAACGCGCCAGGCGGGAGGTACTTGTGACAAACCACCCGCAGGTAGTCGTCAGAGCAAAGTCAAAACGTGAGTTGATCTATACGCTTGCGCGTCCACACCCGCTCCGTAGCTCAGAGCGTTGGCTGGCGGCTTCCAAGAAGGAAGACCTGATTGGCTTGCTGTGGGCAGCCCCCATTCGGGGTCGCCACTTCTGAACCGCGTCGCGGGCTCAGCAGCTGGTCGTTGTTCGACCTGTTTTGCGACGCTCCATACAGAGCACCGTCTTGGTTTGCGACTTCCGATGTGGGAAGTCGGCTTGTTGCCTTAGGACACTCATGGTGAAGCGTCGGTTAGCGGTTTTCCCTGTGTAGGGAGTGGGACATCACTGGGATGTCTAAGTACCAGAGGTACAGGTGCGCGAATAGTAGATGCTGTTTGCAGTCTTGTCTTGTGATGCGGACCAGTTGGGGACAGGTACCGCTCAACGCAGTCTGCCCGAGCCCTTGTCCACAGATGGCAAAACACTCTCCCGCAGCGTGTCATTCATGCCAAACGGCAAAAAAGTCCATTCAGATCAGAAGCCTTCATATCACTCTGGTTGCCACCACTCCTGCAGACACCCAAAGTGGGGTGTTTGAAAGTGCCCTGTTGATATCTTGCCGTCAACACGACACTTGAACGCGCAAAACGATCCGTCGATTGAGGCAACAAGAAATGGCAGCCCTGCCCCTAGCTCCCTACATAAATGGAGCCACCTGATTGCGCGTTTCGACAGGATGGTTCACGCCGCAGTGAGGCGCGATTCTTTGGCTGACCCACACGTCGTGACCGTCCATGGCCACCCGTGGCCTCACCTTCGAAGAAACCAGCTTCAGCCCCGCGCGCGCACTGTGCGTCGAAGCCGCCACTGGCCTGCCATGGCCTCTTGCGGCCCCTACTGTGACGTTGTTGTCGGGACCCGCCTCCCAGGCGAACACTTTGTGGTCGCCAGTGGCCTCGGGTGGCCCACCCTGGCCAATACAACAGCGTGGACAAGGGTCGCCTCGCAAGAGTTGCAGTTTGTGGCCTGCATTGGCCCGACTTGGCCTCCCGTGGCCAACAACTGGTCCGCATCGCTTGCAGAGGTGCGAAGGCCCCAACAGAATTCCCAGCAGCACAATTTTGTGCAGGCAAGAAACCTAGAGAGACCTATGAAACGCGACGCACATCTGATCACTGTTCCCGCACGAGCCATCGACGTGGGCTATGCCAACACCAAGTTCACCTGTGGCCACAAGGTGGCACGAGGTGTCCCGATCATCCATGCGGACCTGTTTCCGTCGATCACCGCCACCTTGCGGGGGGGCGCGACTTTCCGACATGCACCCGGCACCCTTGGGGCCGACGGATGCATCAGCGAAATCGATGGAGTGCCACACTTTGCCGGTCGTGGGGTCGAGATGCACCTCAAGGGGCTCCAGCCACGCCACGTCATGAAGGACTACTGCACCTCTCCCTCCTACCTCGCGCTCATGCAGGGGGCTATGCACTACATGCTGGTCGATGAAGGCAATCCGAAAGAGATGACGATTCAGCACCTGACCGTAGGACTCCCCCTCAACACCTTTGACGAATACGAGAACCACCTGCGCGAGCTGGTCATCGGTCGGCACGCCGTGACCAGCCCAGATATTGAAGTGGGTGCAAGGCACGTAACGGTGCTGAACGCCTCCGTCATGGTGCAACCCCTCGGAGCCCTCTACTACTACGGCCTCACACACAAGGACTTCGAGATGAGCGGGTGGAATCTCGTGGTCGACGTGGGCGGCGGAACGATTGACTTTC
>NZ_JBLYYB010000131.1:0-3370 GCF_048549895.1 Hydrogenophaga sp. | reverse complement strand
TGTCCTTGATGAAGTGGCTGTAGCGGAGGGTGCCATTCTTTGTCCATTTGTGACACTCACATCGAATATCAGAATCGGGCGCTGCTTCCATGCAAACATTTACAGTTATGTAGCTCATGACTGCGAAATCGGTGATTTTGTAACGTTTGCCCCCGGGGTTATGTGTAACGGTAATGTCCGTATTGAAGATCACGCCTATATAGGTACAGGGGCTGTTCTCAAACAAGGGAAGCCCGGCGAACCGTTGGTCATTGGGCGGGGGGCCGTTGTCGGGATGGGCGCTGTTGTCACGCGTTCGGTTGCTGCTGGCACCACGGTCGTCGGCAATCCTGCCCGCGCTCTTGTGAAGTGATCAGGGCGTGAGCGAGCCAAGGTGCGTATCAACGCCGCGTAGGTTCGAGACTACTGTTTCGGTGAAAACTTATGGTGATGGACACTGCGGTGTCGCGCTGGGCCTTGTCTCGTTCCACGAAGGCGCGGTTGGGGCGGCTGGAAGGCGAGGAATTTCCAACGGCAAACGTGGCTTCGAGAGACGCGTGAGTGATGTTTATCCATTCAGATGGATAAATTGACTTTATCTAAATAAGTAGATATTGTCTTTTTATCTATTGAAGTGGATAAATTCATGGAGTACATCGCACGCACCCCGGGCCAGTTGGGTCAGATTCTCAAAGGTTACCGTCAGCAGCAGGGTTTGAGCCAGCGGCTCGTTGGCGAGCGCGTAGGGGTTCGCCAGAGCCAAATCTCCGTGATCGAAGCAAAAGAAGCGCGCGCCACGGTGGAAACCCTGTTCAAGGTGCTGTCAGGTCTTGGCTTGGAGCTGGTGCTGAGGGAAGCGACCAAGGGCGAGCCGCCTGCCGGCGAGTGGTAACAGGTGGCCAAGCCAACGACCTCGCGTGATCTGCTCGTTTGGATGAACGGCGAGCGGGTGGGGGTGTGGACGTCGTCGGCGCGGGGCTTCCAGACCTTCGTGTATGTGCCTGAGTGGTTGCATTCCAGTTATGCGCGACCGCTGTCGTTGTCCATGCCACTGGTGGCTGACGGGATGCGTTATCAGGGCGAAGTGGTCGAGCACTTTTTTGAAAACCTGCTGCCGGACAACCGAGAGATTCGCGAGCGCTTGCGGATGAGGTTTGGCGCTCGATCTGGACGTGCGTTCGATCTGCTGGCCGAAATCGGCAGGGATTGCATCGGTGCGATTCAGCTCACCTTGCCCGACACGGCGGCGCCGGATGTACGGCGGATTGACGGCCGTCCTCTGGATGAGGTGGGGGTGGCGGCGTTGCTCCAGCGCTCCATGAGCGGGACCAGGCTGGGCCGCCCGGTGGAGGAAGAAGATTTTCGAATTTCGCTGGCCGGTGCTCAGGAGAAGACGGCGTTGTTGATGCACCGTGGGCAGTGGCTGCAACCGCTGCATGCGACGCCCACCACGCACATCCTGAAATTGCCTATCGGCGAGGGGCCGCGCGGCATTGATCTGCGACTGTCGGTCGAAAACGAATGGCTGTGTGCGCAGATTCTGATGGCATATGGTGTTCCACACGCAGCTTGCTGGATCGAGCACTTCGGCCCCTGGAAGACGCTAGTGGTGGAGCGGTTCGACCGCCGGTTCATGCCCGACGGAACCTGGGTTGCGCGCATCCCGCAGGAAGACTTGTGCCAGGCCACGGCAACCCACCGTGATCAGAAATATCAGGCCGATGGTGGGCCGGGCATCGAGCGGGTGATGAGCCTGCTATTAGGTGCCAAAGAACCCGAGGTAGACCGGCGTGACTTCCTCAAGACGCAGTTACTGTTTTGGATGCTCGCGGCAATCGACGGGCACGCCAAGAACTTCAGTGTTTTTCTGGAGGCACAAGGGCGTTACCGCCTGACGCCGCGATACGATGTGCTATCTGCCTGGCCAGTTGTGGGGGGTGCGTCATCACAACTTGCCCGCCAGAAGTTGAAAATGGCCATGGCTGTGCGGGGTGACCACGCGTTGCAGTATCGATGGGAGCTTATTCAGGCACGGCATTGGCGATTGACTGCGAGGCGTTGCGGCTTGAGTGGGCAGATCGATGCATTGATTGAAGAGGTGCTGACCCAAACGCCTGACGTGATCGAGAATGTAAGAAAGGTGCTGCCACCCAATTTTCCAGCCGAGGTTGCCGAGCCCATCCTTGAGGGCCTCCGCAATTCGGCACATCGCCTGATGAGCCATTCATCAGGTTGATTCTTTTCACCGTACTCATGAGGCCGAATGCTTAACACCCCGTTTTCCCCCTGGCCCTGCTTCACGCAGGAAGAAGCCGATGCGGTGCATCGCGTGCTGTTGTCTCAAAAAGTGAATTACTGGACCGGCCGCGAATGTCGGGAGTTTGAACGCGAGTTTGCGGGATGGGTGGGCACGCCCTACGCCGTGGCGCTGGCAAACGGCACCCTGGCGCTGGACGTGGCGCTGAAGGCGATGGGCGTGGGCCCGGGCGATGAGGTGGTGGTGACGCCGCGAACATTCCTTGCTTCTGCATCCTGTGTGGTAACGGCGGGCGCCACGCCTGTGTTCGCAGATGTGGATGCCGAATCACAGAACGTTACAGCCGACACCATCCGTGCCGTACTCACGCCGCGCACGAAGGCGTTGATCTGCGTGCATCTAGCTGGTATGCCTTGTGATTTGGACCCCATCATGGCGCTGGCTGAAGAGAAAGGGCTGTATGTCATTGAAGACTGTGCCCAAGCGCATGGGGCTCGCTACAAAGGACGTGCAGTAGGGTCGATTGGTCATGTGGGTGCCTGGAGCTTCTGCCAGGACAAGATCATGACTACGGGTGGTGAGGGGGGCATGGTCACCACAAACGACCGCGAGTTGTGGTCACGCATGTGGAGCTACAAGGATCACGGCAAAAGCTGGGAGGCGGTGTACGAGCGCCAGCACCCGACAGGGTTTCGCTGGGTGCACGAGAGCTTTGGCACGAACTGGCGCATGCTGGAAATGCAGGCGGTGATTGGGCGCATCCAACTCAAGCGAATGGCTGACTGGACGGCAGCGCGTACGGCCAACGCCCTACGGCTGAAGACGGTCTGTGATCAATATGACGTGGTGCGGGTGCCCGAGACGCCCGACGGCGTGGTGCATGCCTGGTACAAGTTCTACGCCTTCGTTCGTCCGGAGAAACTGGCGTCCGGGTGGAGTCGGGATCGCATCGTGGAGGAGGTGAACGCCCGTGGCGTCCCCTGTTATCACGGGTCATGCTCCGAGGTGTATCTGGAAAAGGCGTTCGATGGCACGCCGTGGCGACCTGCCGAGCCTTTGCCGGTGGCGCGCGCGCTGGGTGAAACGAGTTTGATGCTGCTGGTGCATCCCACGCTCACCGAGGCCGAGATGGAC
>NZ_JBLYYB010000130.1:0-6799 GCF_048549895.1 Hydrogenophaga sp. | reverse complement strand
CGCAGCGGGTGGTGGACGTGGGGTTCTCCATCGTTGAGCGGGAGACTTCCTGATTTTTCTCCGGCTGGTCTGGTTGTTTTCTCCGGTTGGTCCGGTCATCGACGACCACGGGGCACGGCTCCGCGAATGTCCCCCGGGGCCTTTGGCCCCTCCTCCTTGATTTGGCTGCGCCGTGCCCCATGGCCGCCGATGACCTCGTTGGCACTCGTCAGGGCTCACTCCAACGTCACTTCAGCTCGTGAGTGAGTGGCGTTCTGCGCAGCGGCATCAAGGAGGAGGGGCCGCAGGCCCCGGGGGACAGCCGCGGAGCAGAGCGCCGCTCGCTCACGAGCCCGCGAAGGTGCAGGCAAAAAACCACCCGACAAACAACCGTTGACGCAGAGATTTGGTACCGGTACCATGCAACCCGGAAAACATTGGTACCGGTACCAAATCACGGCGAACACGCCAACCGACCCCACCCCCAGAAGGAGACATGCAATGAAGAAACTGTTGTGCGCACTCGGCGCATCCATGACGGTTGCCACCGCCATGGCCTGGCCCGACAAGAACGTCACCATCGTCGTGCCCTTCCCGCCCGGCGGCTCCACGGACATGATCGCGCGCACGTTGCAGGTGAAGCTCCAGGAAAAACTGGGTGGCACTTTCATTGTGGAAAACAAGGCCGGCGCCACCGGCACCATCGGCGCGGCTCAAGTCACCCGCGCCGCGCCCGACGGCCACACCCTCTTCGTCTCTTCGCTCGGCCCGTTCGTGATCGCGCCCCACCTCACCAAGGTGACCTACGACGCCACCAAGGACTTCGACCTCATCACCGTGGCCGTGCAGGCGCCCAACGTGCTCGTGGTGCCCGCCGTCTCGCCCCACAAGACCATGGCCGACGTGCTGGCCTACCAGAAGGCCAACCCCGGCAAGATGACATTTGCGTCTTCGGGCAACGGCAGCAGCGACCACCTCACCGCAGAACTTTATTGGCAACAAACCGGCACCAGCGGCGTGCACGTGCCCTACAAAGGCGGCGGTCCCGTCATGACCGACCTGCTGGGCAACCAGGTGGAGTCCTCGTTCATGAACATCAACACCGCCATGCCGCAGATCACGGCCGGCAAGCTGCGCGCGCTCTCGATCACCAGCGCCAAACGCTCGCCCCTGCTGCCCAACGTGCCCACGCTCGACGAGCTGGGCATCAAGGACGCCAACGTGAACTCCTGGCAGGCCGTGGCTGCACCCAAAGGCATCCCCGCCGACGTGAAGGCCAGACTGCACACCGCCATCGCGGAGGCGCTCAACGACCCGACGGTGAAGCCCAGGCTGCTCGACCTCGGCTTCGAGATTGTGGCCAACACGCCCGAGCAGTTCACCGCCTTCCAGGCCACCGAATTCGCGCGCTGGAAGAAGCTCATCGAAGTCCGCAACATCAAGGCAGATTGATCGCATGCCAACTTCCGCCACGCCACGCGTCACCGCACTGCGCGTCATCCCCGTCGCCGGGCGCGACAGCATGCTGCTCAACCTGAGCGGTGCGCACGCCCCGTTCTTCACGCGCAACCTGCTCATCCTCACCGACAGCGCCGGCCACACCGGGGTGGGCGAGGTGCCGGGCGGCGAGAAGATCCGCCAGACGCTGGAAGACGCGGCCGCCCTGGTGGTGGGCCAGTCCATCGGCGATCACCAGCGCCTGCTGCGCGAACTGCATACCCGCTTTGCCGACCGCGACTCGGGCGGGCGCGGGCTGCAGACCTTTGATCTGCGCACCACCATCCACGCCGTGACCGCGGTGGAATCGGCCCTGCTCGATCTGCTCGGCCAACACCTCGGTGTGCCGGTGGCCGCACTGCTCGGTGAAGGCCAGCAGCGCGATGCGGTGGAGATGCTGGGCTACCTGTTCTTCGTGGGCGACAAGTCGAAGACGAGCCTGCCCTACGCCAGCGAGCCCGACGCCGACAACGCCTGGAGCCGCCTGCGCCACGAAGAGGCCATGACGCCCGAGGCCGTGGTGCGCCTGGCCGAGGCGGCGTATGAACGCTACGGCTTCAACGACTTCAAGCTCAAGGGCGGCGTGCTGCGCGGTGACGAAGAGGTGGATGCCGTGACCGCGCTGCACGAACGCTTTCCCGACGCGCGTGTGACGCTCGACCCCAACGGCGGCTGGCTGCTCAAGGACGCGATCCGCCTGGGCCAGCGCATGCGTGGTGTGGTGGCGTATGCCGAAGATCCGTGCGGTGCCGAAGACGGCTTCTCGGGCCGCGAGGTGATGGCCGAGTTCCGCCGCGCCACCGGCCTGCCCACGGCGACCAACATGGTCGCCACCGACTGGCGCCAGTTGACCCACGCACTCTCGCTGCAATCGGTCGACATCCCGCTGGCCGACCCGCACTTCTGGACCATGGCCGGCAGCGTGCGCGTGGCGCAAACCTGCCGCGACTGGGGGCTGACCTGGGGTTCGCATTCCAACAACCACTTCGATGTGTCGCTGGCCATGTTCACCCACGTGGCCGCCGCCGCACCGGGCAAGGTCACCGCCATCGATACACACTGGATCTGGCAGGACGGCCAGCGCCTGACGAAAGATCCGCTCAAAATCGAGAGCGGCCACGTGCAGGTGCCCAAGACCCCGGGACTGGGCGTGGAGCTGGACATGGCCGAGGTGGAGAAGGCCCACCAGCTCTATCTGCAGCACGGTCTGGGCGCGCGCGACGACGCCATGGCCATGCAAAGCCTGATCCCGAACTGGACCTTCAACCCCAAGCGCCCCGCGCTCGATCGATGAACACCCACCCCACCAAGGACAAGCCATGAGACCCAACCGCCTGCGCGAAATCTGGGCCGCCGGTGGCGCCGTTGTCAACGGCTGGCTGGCCATTCCGAACAGCTTCTCGGCCGAGACCATGGCCCACCAGGGCTGGGACTCGCTGACCATCGACCTGCAACACGGCGTGGTGGATTACCAGGCCATGATCCCGATGCTGCAGGCCATCAGCACCACCGACACCGTGCCTGTGGTGCGCGTGCCGTGGCTGGAGCCCGGCATCCTCATGAAGACGCTGGACGCCGGTGCCTACGGCGTGATCTGCCCCATGGTGAACACGCGCGAAGACGCACAGAAACTGGTCGCGTACACCCACTACGCGCCGCGCGGTACGCGCAGTTTCGGCCCCGTGCGCGCCCTGCTCTACGGCGGTGCCGACTATCCCCAGCACGCCAACGACACCATCGTGACCTTCGCCATGATCGAAACGGCGCAGGCACTCGACAACCTCGACGACATCCTCTCGGTGCCGGGGCTGGACGCGATCTACATCGGTCCGTCCGACCTGTCGCTGGCACTTGGCTGCAAACCCACCTTCGACGACCTCGACCCCAAAGCGGCCGACGCGGTGGCCCACATCCTTTCGCGCGCCAAAGCCCACGGCCTGGTGGCCGGCATCCACAATGGCTCACCCGAGGCGGCGCGCAAGCGCATCGCCATGGGCTTCCAGTTCGTCACCGTGAGCTCGGACGCGCGCCTCATGGCCGCCGGTGCGCAGCAGGTGGTGGCCGCCATGCGTGCCGGCCAACCTCCGAAAAACGCGGGCGGATACTGACCCCTTCTCCACTGACCCCTTCTCCACAGATATTGAAAGCAGACTCATGAAAATCGGATTCATCGGCCTGGGCATCATGGGCACACCCATGGCCCTGCACCTCGCCAACGCCGGCCACCAGCTGTTCGTGCACACGCGCAGCCAAGTGCCAGAAGCCATTCAAGCCGCGGGCGCCGTGCGCTGCGACAACGCGGCTACCGTGGCACGCGAAGCCGAGGTGGTGTTCACCATGGTGCCGGACACACCCGATGTGGAAGCTGTGCTGTTCAACGAGAACGGCGTGGCCCACGGCCTCAAGGAGAGCACCGGTGCGGTGCGCAAGGTGGTGGTCGACATGAGCTCGATCTCGCCCATGGCCACCAAGACTTTTGCGAAGAAGATCAACGACCTGGGCGCCGACTACATCGACGCGCCGGTGTCGGGTGGTGAAGTGGGCGCCAAGGCGGGTTCACTCACCATCATGTGTGGTGGCGACGAGGCCGTGTTCGAGCGCGTGCGCCCACTGCTGGAGCTGATGGGAAAAAACATCACGCTGGTGGGCGGCAACGGCGACGGTCAGACCACCAAGGTGGCCAACCAGATCATCGTGGCGCTCAACATCGCGGCGGTGAGCGAGGCGCTGGTGTTTGCCAGCAAGGCCGGCGCCGATCCGGCCAAGGTGCGCCAGGCGCTGATGGGCGGTTTTGCCGCGAGCCGCATTCTGGAAGTGCACGGCGAACGCATGATCAAGCGCACCTTCAACCCGGGCTTTCGCATCAAGCTGCACCAGAAAGACCTGAACCTGGCGCTGCAGGGCGCGAAAGAAATCGGCGTGTCACTGCCGCAAACCGCCAACGCCGCGCAGCTCATGCAGGCCTGCGCCGCGCACGGCATGGGTGACCTGGACCACTCGGCCCTGGTGAAGGCGCTGGAAATGATGGCCGGGCACACGGTGTCGCCCGACTGAGTGGCCCAATGAACAACGGCCCATCAAGGGCCGTTGCTTCAGGACTTGGCGTCGGCCGGTGGTGTGGTCACCACCTGGCCGTCTTTCACCGGCAGCGTGTCACCGGGCTTGAAGGTGGTGCGAACCGTGCCGTCCTTGCCATCGAGGCGGTAGGTCACGTTGTAGCCCACGCGTTTGGTGGACTTTTCTTCCACTGTGCGGCAACGCTGTTCGGTCGTGGTGACCACGTCTTTCTGCTGCATGTTTTTCTGCACCTGGTTGCCGGCATAACCACCGGCAACAGCGCCTGCCACGGTGGCCACCGTCTTGCCGGAGCCGTTGCCCACGGCGCTGCCGAGCAAGCCACCAGCCAGACCACCGACCACCGTGCCGGCGATGCGGTTCTGGTCTTTCACCGGGGCCGTGCGCTGCACCGCCACGTTCTCGCAGCGCTCGCGCGGCGTCACCACGGTCTCGGTGACCTCCTTCACGGAAACCACATCGGCAAACTTCGGCTGCGTCAGCGCCTGGTAGCCGGTGACGCCGCTGGCGCCCACCACCACCATGGCCAGACCACCCAGGGCAATGCCCTTGACCATCGACTTGTCCATGTTCTCGTCCTTTCAAAGCCTTACACAGGTGAGGAAATCTAACCGGGTTCGATCCGGCGCTTGTGACAAAACGTGTGTACCGCGGGTCAGCCGGTCTGCGCATCCGCGCGCTGCATCGCCCAGAGCGGGGCTGCGTCTGCGGGCGCCCGGGGCAGCAAACGGTCGCATTCGAGCTTTACCACGGCATAACACTCGCAGGCGCGGTCTTCCAGACTCTGGCGGTCCAGCACCTCGATGCGACCACGCGCGTAGCGGATCAGGCCGTCGCGCTGCAACGCCAGCGCCACCAGCGTCACGCTCTCGCGGCGCACGCCGAGCTTGCTGGCCAGCAGCTCCTGCGTCATCTGCAGGCAGTTGCCCTGCACACGGTCCAGGTTCTGCAGGATCAGGCGGCTGACCTGTTGCTCCACCGCGTGGTGGCGGTTGCACAGCGCGGTTTGTGCCACCTGCGTCAGCAAGGCCTGCGTGTAGCGCAGCAGCAGTTGCATCACCGCGCCGCCCGCGTTGAGCTCGTCAACAACCACCTGGCGGTTGAGCCGGTAGCCGTGGCCCGCGCTTTGCACCACCGCACGGCCATTGGTTGACATGCCGCCCATGAGCAGCGGCACACCCACCAAGCCGTCGTTGCCCACGGTGGCGAACTCGGCACAGGCGCCGCTGGCCGTGAGGTTGAGCAACGAGACGATGGCGGTGGTGGGAAAGACCACGTGGGTCAGGTCGTCGCCCGATTCGTAAAGCACCTGCCCCAGCGGCATCTCGACCAGCTCCATGTGCCTTGAGAGGTGTTGCCAGTCGCAAGCGGGCAGCGCCGCGAGCAGATGGTTGTTGGGTCGGGCTGCGGTGAACAGGCCCAGGCTTGAGCAGCACGCACGCACCGAGAGCGCTTGCGCCTTCGGCGCGTCGAAGCTTGAAGATTCCAGTGCGATGTACATGGCTGTGCCCCTTGAGAAAACGGATGTCTCCAGTTTTCCGCCGAGGGCACGGCCGGTCTGTCGGTTGAACGGGCGAATGCGCGTAGGAAGGGGCCTACAGGCTGTGCGTGGCGCCTGCAGAAGGCCCGACCACCAGCCAGTGGTTGTCCAGGCGCACGCCCGCAGGCAGGCCCAGCGGGTCGCTCGTGGTGTTGCTCAGCGCGCCGGCTCGGCCCGCCGCCCACCAGCCGTTGGCCGTGTTGCCCAGCGCACAGGCTTCCTGCAGCGGCTCGCTGCGCTGCCACACACCGCGCGCGTCAAACCAGGCCAGGTGGTGGGCGCGTGTGCAGCTCACCAGAAAACCACCACCGGGTCGTGCGCAAATGTCGCCACCATAGCCAACCAGCGCCGGCTGCTCGCGCGCGGCCTGCAAGCCGCGGCCGTCCCACACCGCCAGCACCGGCGCGGTTTGCCGCGCCTGCGCGTCGTCGTGCTCGGCCTGCAGCGCAATGCCCACGCGCTCGGACACCGGGTCCCACGCCAGGTGGCGGATGCTCAGGCGCGGATCGCTCAGACGCCACTGACCCAACACCCGGCCCGTGGTGCCGTCCAGTGCCACCAGCGAGGCGTCCATGCGGTCCAGCGCGCGTTTGGCGCGCCCGGTTTCGGGTTGGGTGGGAATGCCGCCGTTGGCCACCAGCAGGCTGCCGGCCGGCACGTCGCCCACGCGCGCGGGCAACACCAGCATCTCGTGCGGGTCCATGCCCT
>NZ_JBLYYB010000129.1:0-12209 GCF_048549895.1 Hydrogenophaga sp. | reverse complement strand
CGAGAAGGCGTTTGCCGCGGGCGCAGACATCGGCGCCATGGCCGGCTACACCTTCGCCGACGTCTACAAGGGCGACTACATCACGCGCAACTGGGAAACCATCCGCAGCATCCGCAAACCCGTCATCGGTGCGGTGAGCGGCTTTGCACTGGGTGGCGGCTGCGAGCTGGCCATGATGTGCGACTTCATCATCGCCGCCGACAACGCAAAATTCGGCCAACCCGAGATCAAGCTGGGCGTGATCCCCGGCGCCGGCGGCACGCAGCGCCTGCCGCGCGCCATCGGCAAGTCCAAGGCCATGGACATGGTGCTCACCGCCCGCATGATGGATGCCGTTGAGGCCGAGCGCGCAGGCTTGGTGAGCCGGGTGGTACCGCTGGACAAGCTGATGGACGAGGCCCTGGGTGCCGCGCTGATCATCTGCGGCTTCTCGCTGCCCAGCGTGATGGCGGCCAAGGAATCGGTCAACCGCTCGTTCGAAGGAAGCCTGTCCGACGGCGTGATGTTCGAGCGCCGCATCTTTCACGCGCTGTTTGCCACCGCCGACCAGAAGGAAGGCATGGACGCTTTCGTGAACAAACGCAAGCCCGAGTTCAAGCACCAGTGACGCGCAACATGCGGTAACACCCGCCCCGGGAAGGCGGGCCTATAAGGGGGCTCCCACGACACACAAGGAGACCCCATGACCACCCGCCGCCACTTCATCTGGCTTTTGCCCGCCTCGGGCGCAGCGCTGCTGTCCGCCTGCTCCGACTCGGCACCACCGCCCGACGCCGCGCCACCGGCCGCCTCGCCGGCATCGTCGGCCGAGTACCCGGTGACAACAGCCCCGGCTCCTGCGCCCACACCGGCGCCGGCGCAAACCCCGGCAGCCAGCGGCCCGATGGTGGAAGCCACCGACCCCACCGCCATGGCGCTGGGTTATGTGGCCGTGGCCGCCAACGCCGACAAAGCCAAGTACCCCAATTTTGTGGAAGGTAGCGCCTGCGCCAACTGCGCGCTGTACCAGGGCGCCACCGGGTCGGCGGCCGGCCCGTGCCCGCTCTTTGCGGGCAAACAAGTGGCCGCCGCCGGCTGGTGCTCGTCCTGGGTCAAAAAGGCGACCTGATCCACCGGTTTCAGGCCCGGCGGCGCCCGGGACGCGCTTTGATTTGAGCTACAATCCCGCCTCGTTGGTGATATAGCTCAGTTGGTTAGAGCGCAGCATTCATAATGCTGATGTCGGTGGTTCAAGTCCACCTATCACCACCAACCATTCAAAAAGCGGGCTCTGGCAACAGGGCCCGCTTTTTTCATTCCAATTGTCCGCAGCGCGAGCCCGTGCCCACCAGAGACACCCAGGGTCCGGCTGCGCCGGCCCAAGGTGTCGCCCCCTTGTGGGGGTGGCGCCGAAGGCGACGCGGGGGGTACTCCAAATATGGCCATCAAGTCCACCATCTTCAAGGCTGCACTGCAGATCGCAGACATCGATCACGGCTACTACGCCGACCACGCGCTCACGCTGGCCCGCCACCCCAGCGAGACCGACGAACGCATGATGGTGCGCCTGGTGGCCCTGGCCATCCACGCACACGAACTGCAGGACACCTGCCGCGGCGACGGCACGCTGGCCTTCGGCACCGGTCTGTCCGATCCGGACGACCCGGACGTCTCGCTCACCGACTTCACCGGCCGCAAGCGCCTGTGGATCGAGGTCGGCCAGCCCGAAGACAAGCCCCTGGCCAAGGCCTGCAGCAAGGCCGACGCGGTGGTGCTCTACGCGTTCGGCAGCGCGGCCGACGTGTGGTGGCGCGGCATCCACACCAAGCTCACGCGGCTGGACAGGCTGCAGGTCTGGCGCCTGCCGACCGAGGTGGCGCCGGCCCTGGCCCAGATGGCTGAGCGCAGCATGCAGCTGCAGGCCACGGTGCAGGAGGGCGTGCTCACGTTGTCCAGCGAGCGCGGCAGCGTGGCCGTGGAGCCGATGCGCTGGAAGTGATTCGCCGGGATGGAGCGGGGGAACCGGTCAGCCGTCGCTGCGGCGGTGCTCCACCCAGATGAGTTCGCGCGTGTTCACGCCCAGCCGCGCAGCTTGAGCCACGAGCTGCTCACGCACACCCGGCGGCAGTTGTTTGTCGCGCGCCAATATCCACAGGTAGCCCGTGTTGGGGCCGATCACCATCGCCCAGCGGTAGTCCGGGTCGAGCGCGATCACGTGGTAACCGCCATAAAACGGACCGAAGAACGAGACCTTGAGCGAGGCGGTGTTGCTGTCGCCGGTGAACAGCGCCTTGCCCACCGCTTCCTTCCACTCGCCCTTGGCCGCATCAAAGCCACGGTTGACCACCGCCACGCTGCCATCGGCCTGCAGCCGGTAGATGGCGTTCACGTCGCTCAGGCCGCGCTCGAAACTGTGGTCCAGCCGTGCGATCTCGAACCACTGGCCGGCGTAGCGTTTCACATCGAACGGGCTCACCACCGTCACGCCATCGGGTGGTGAGGTGCAGGCGTTGAGCAAGGGCAGGCCCGCCAGGCACAGCAGCAACAGGGCGCGGTGCCACCGGCTGCGAAGGGAATGGGGTGAAGGCGTGTGCATGGGTCAATCTCGCGAAGGGAATGGATTGTGTGCCGCAGCCCTCGAAGTTTGCTGGCCTGGGGGCTTGCGCGACGGGTGCGTGAGACAATCACCACCCGTTCCAACAGCCTCTGGACACACACCATGAACCGCTGCACACCCTCCGTCAACATCGGCCTCCTTGCCGCGCTGCTGATCACCCTGCCCCTGTCGGCCCTGTCCCAGTCGGGCACGCGCGACTTCCCCGCCAAAGCCCTGCGCGGCACTCTGGTGGTGGTGCAACCACCGAACGTGACCATGGACGACCGCGCCACCCGCCTGTCACCGGGCGCGCGCATCTACAACACCAACAATTCGTTGGTGTTGTCGGCTTCGCTGCTGAACAAGGAATTGGTCGTGAACTACACGCTGGACCTGCGCGACCAGGTCCAGAACGTGTGGATCCTCACCGAGGCAGAAGCGAAGGAAAAGCGCGCCGGCTACGGCGTTCAGCGCAACTTTGTGTTCGAGTCGATGCAGCCCAAGCCAGCCGTCCCCACTCCCCCCACCTCGACCAACTGAGGCAACGCCGGCGCAGCCCGCGCGGCTGTCGCCGGTCACCCGATTCCCCATGTGCGCCCAGCGCAGGCACCCGCCCTCCGGCGCCGGTGCCACAGGAGCTTTCCATGAGCAAAAAAGTCTTTATCAAAACCTTCGGCTGCCAGATGAACGAGTACGACTCGGACAAGATGGCCGACGTGATGCAGGCCGCGCAAGGCTATGAGCCCACGCAGGATGTGGAAGAAGCCGATCTGATTTTGTTCAACACCTGCTCGGTGCGCGAGAAGGCGCAGGAGAAGGTGTTCAGCGACCTCGGGCGCGTGAAGCACCTGAAAGAAAAAGGCGTGCTGATCGGCGTGGGCGGTTGTGTGGCCAGCCAGGAAGGCGCGGACATCATCAAGCGCGCGCCCTATGTGGACGTGGTGTTCGGCCCGCAAACGCTGCACCGCCTGCCCGAGCTGCTGAACCAGCGCGCGCGCCTGGCGGTGCCGCAGGTGGACATCAGCTTTCCCGAGATCGAGAAGTTCGACCACCTGCCACCGGCCAAGGTCGACGGTGGCGCGGCCTATGTGAGCATCATGGAAGGCTGCTCCAAATATTGCAGCTACTGCGTGGTGCCGTACACGCGTGGTGAAGAGGTGAGCCGCCCGTTCGACGACGTGCTGGTGGAGGTGGCGGGCCTGGCCGACCAGGGCGTGAAAGAGGTGACGCTGCTCGGCCAGAACGTGAACGCCTACCGCGGTGCGATGGGTGACAGCGGCGAGATCGCCGACTTCGCGCTGCTGCTCGAGTACGTGGCCGACATCCCCGGCATCGAGCGCCTGCGCTTCACCACCAGCCACCCCAACGAGTTCACGCCGCGCCTGATCGAGGCCTACGCCAAGATCCCCAAACTCGTGAACCACCTGCACCTGCCGGTGCAGCACGGCAGCGACCGCATCCTCATGGCCATGAAGCGCGGCTACACCGCCATGGAGTTCAAGAGCACGGTACGCAAGCTGCGCGCCATTCGCCCCGAGCTGGTGATGAGCAGCGACTTCATCGTCGGTTTCCCCGGCGAGACCGATGACGATTTCGACAAGATGATGAAGCTCATCACCGATGTGGGCTTCGACACCAGCTTCAGCTTCATCTTCAGCCCGCGCCCGGGCACCCCCGCAGCCAACCTGGCGGACGACACGCCCTATGCGGTGAAGCTCCAGCGCCTGCAACACCTGCAGGCCACGATCGAAGAGAACGTGCGCCGCATCAGCGCCAGCCGCGAGGGCACGGTGCAGCGCATCCTGGTGGAAGGCGCGTCGCGCCGCTCCAGCGCCGAGGTGCCCGAACTCACCGGACGCACTGAGTGCAACCGCATCGTCAACTTCCCCGGCGGTCCGCTGGCCGAGCGGCTGGTGGGCCAGATGGTGGACGTGCGCATCACCGAAGCCCGGCCGCACTCCTTGCGCGCCGAGGTGTTGACGCACGAGTCTGCGCTGGGCGCCTGAGACAGCCACCGCTTGTGAAGTCACCGCGTCTTTCGTTCCCCCAGCTGCTGCTGGTGGCGTTCCTGCTGATCGGCCTGCTGCTGGGCGCAGCCGCTTTGCGCGCGCTGTTTTCGCTCGAAGCCTTGATGGGCCAGAGCCGCGAGAGTGCGGCGCAGGCCATCGCGCTGTCAACCGCCGCCCAGTCCCTGTCCGAGCGCAGCCTGACCATGGAGCGTGCGGCGCGACAGTCGCTGGTGCTGCGCGACAACCAATTGCGCCAGCGTTTCACCGAAGCGGCCGGCAACGCGCGCGACATCCTCAAACGCCTGGAGGACAACGAACTGCCACCCGAGTTCTCCGCCAACTGGCTGGAGCAACTGGCGGTCATCTCGGCGCTGCTCGAAGGCTCGCCCGAGACAGCGCTGGACCGCGAGCGCGAAGTCGCGCGGGCCTTCCGCGAGATCGACGGCCACAGCACCTCGATCGCCCAGAAGGTGCAGTCCATCATCGGCACGCGCAACGAGGCGCTGCAGGCGCGCTTCGAGACCAGCCGCCAGGAACTCACGCAGCAGGTGCTGGGCTCGATCTTTGTGGCCGCGGTGATGGCGCTGGGTTTTGGTGTGTGGCTGGCGCGCCCGTTCAAGCGGATTGAAAAAGCGATCCAGGGTCTGGGTGAAAACCGGCTCGACGTGCCGATCGACATCGCCGGGCCGGCCGACGTGCGCCGCGTGAGCCAGCAACTGGACTGGCTGCGCCTGCGCCTGACCGAGCTCGACGCCGACAAGGCGCGTTTCCTGCGGCACATCTCGCACGAACTCAAGACGCCGCTGGCCTCGCTGCACGAAGGCGTGGCGGTGCTGGGCGACGGCGTGGTCGGCGCGCTCAGCCCCAGCCAGGCCGAGGTGGTCAACATCCTGCAGCACAACACCCTGATGCTGCAGCACCAGATCGAGGCCTTGCTGCGCTTCAACGCCGCCGCCTTTGAAGCGCGCCAGCTCAAGCGCGAAGAGACCGACCTGATGGGTGTGCTGGAAGACCAGATCGATGCACAACGCCTGCACTGGCAGGCCCAGGGCCTCACCGTGCGCGCCGAGGGTGCTCCGGTGAACCTGCCGATCGACCGCGAGAAGATTGCGTCTGCCGTGGGCAACCTGCTGTCCAACGCCATCCGGTTTTCGCCCCACGGCGGTGTGATCCGCCTGGTGCTGCTGGACCTGCCGGGGCGCGCCAGCCTGGACATCATCGACCAGGGGCCCGGTGTGGCCGAGGACGACCGCGACCGCATCTTCGAGCCCTTCTACCGCGGTGAACGCCAGCCCCAGGGCGCCGTGCGCGGCACCGGCATCGGCCTGTCCATCGTGCACGAGTACATTGTTGCCCACGGTGGCCGCATCGAGCTGCTGCCCCAGCGCCAGGGCGCCCATTTCCGTATCGAACTTCCCCATGCGAACTAGCCTTTCCGCCGTCTCGATGGCGCTCGCCCTGAGCGCCTGCGGCACCACACCAACACCATCCGCCGTGCCGTCCGCAACGACCGTGATCACCATGCCCGCACAAGCCCAGGCGCCCCAGGTCCTGGTGGTCACACCGGTGCAGGCGCCCTCGGTCCAGATGCCCGAAGCCCTCAACACCGAGGCAACGCCCTTGCCCGATGTGGTCACGGCCTTGCTCACCTACTCGGAGCGCGTGCGCCAGCTCAACCCGAACGACCTCGCCGCCGAGATCGCGGTGCAGGGCGACCCGGGCAACGCTCCGCTGCGACAGATGCAACTGGCCCTGGCCCTGATGCACACGCCCCAGGCGGTGGACACAGCGCGCGCGCTCGGTCTGCTGCAACGGGTGGTGGGCAACCCCGCACCCGAGGCCACGTCACTCAAGCCGCTGGCGCGCCTGCTGGCCCACCGCTTGATGGAGCAACGCCGGCTCGAAGACGGCCTGGAGCGCCAGAGCCAGCAACTGCGCGAGAACCAGCGCCGCATCGATCAGCTCAATGACCGCCTGGAAGCCATGCGCGCCATCGAACGCAGCCTCACCACCCGCCCGCCCGCAGCCTCCAACGGCGCCCGCACCCCATCGCCCTGAGCACCGAATCCATGAACACCGACTCGCCGCGCGCACGCCTGCTGGTTGTCGACGACGACGCCGACATGCTGCGCCTGCTGGCGATGCGCTTGGGCTCGGCGGGTTACCAGGTCACCTCGGTCGGCTCGGCCGAAGCCGCGCTCAGCCAGCTCGACATCGAGCGGCCGCAGCTCGTGCTCTCCGACGTGCGCCTGCCCGGCAAGGACGGCCTCGCGCTGTTCGACGAGATCCGCAAGCGCCACCCCTCGCTGCCGGTGATTTTGCTCACCGCGCACGGCACCATTCCCGACGCGGTCGAAGCCACGGCGCGCGGCGTCTTCACCTACCTCACCAAACCCTACGACGCCAAGGAGCTGCTGGAGAAGATCGCGCAGGCCCTGGCGCTGGGTGCACCGGCGAGCGACAACGCACGCGTGGACGAAGCCTGGCGCAGCGAGATCGTGAGCCGCTCCAACCGCATGGCGGACTTGCTGGCGGAGGCGCGCATGGTGGCGCAAAGTGACGCCAGCGTGCTGCTGCGCGGCGACTCCGGCACCGGCAAGGAAATGCTGGCGCGCGCGATCCACAAGGCCAGCGCACGCGCGAGCAAACCCTTCATTGCGGTGAACTGCGGCGCCATCCCGGAGGCGCTGCTCGAATCCGAACTCTTCGGCCACATGAAGGGCGCTTTCACCGACGCCGTGGCCAACCACAAAGGCCTGTTCCAGGCGGCCGACGGCGGCACCCTGCTGCTCGACGAGATCGGTGACATGCCACCTGCCCTGCAGGTCAAGCTGCTGCGTGTGTTGCAGGAGCGTGCGGTGCGCCCGCTGGGGTCGAGCCAGTCGCTGCCGGTGGACGTGCGCATCGTCTCGGCCACCCACCGCGACCTCGAAGAAGCCATGGCCACGGCCCAGTTCCGCGAAGACCTGTACTACCGGCTCAACGTGGTCACGCTGACCCTGCCCACGCTGGCCGAGCGGCGCGAAGACATACCGCTGCTGGCCAACCATTTCCTGGCCAAGCTGGCGGCCAAGTACGGCAAGCGCAGTTCGGGTTTTGCACCCGAGGCGCTCAAGGCGCTGACCATGTCGGCCTGGCCGGGCAATGTGCGCCAGCTCTACAACGTGGTCGAGCAGGTCTGCGCCCTGTCGACCACGCCGCTGGTATCGCTGGCGCTGGTGCAGCGCGCGCTGCGCACGCCCTCGGTGGAGGTGCTGAGCTTTGCCGACGCCAAACAGCGTTTCGAGCGCGAGTACCTGGTGGGCCTGCTCAAGATGACCGACGGCAACGTGGCCGACGCGGCGCGTCTGGCGCAGCGCAACCGCACCGAGTTCTACCGGTTGCTGCAAAAACACGCACTCACGCCCGGCCTCTTCAAAAGCGACGCAACGCCGGGTTCTTCGGGTATTCCCGGAGACGCTGTCGCTGATGAGTGACAAGTTCATCGCTTTGATTTCATTGGGATTTCTCTCCTGCGCGATGCAGGTTGTCGCCGTTTGACGACAAAAACAGGGGTTTGAAGCCATCGTCGACCCGTCTTGCGCGTCGGCAAAAGAGGTTTTCATCCCAAGTCTTTGATTTGGCTGGGTTTTTTCAACCTGGCACAGGGTTTGCCCTTAACAAGGTATGCCCCTCACCATCCGCCCCTTTTCAGCTGCCCGGTGCACCCGCGCCGTGGTGCTGGCGGGCGCCTTGTTTTCTGCACTTTGCGGGGCGTCAGCCCAGACCCAGCGCATGGACTGGGACGGTCTGACCCAACTGGCCCAAAGCCGCGCCACCGAAACCTTTAGCGCAAACAGCGACAAGCTGCCCGCCGAACTGGCCGCGATCACCTACGACCAGCTGCGCGACATCCGCTTCAAGCCCGAGCAGTCGCTGTGGCGCACCGACGCCCTGCCGTTTGAAGCCCAGTTCTTCCATCTCGGCCTGTACCAGACCGCGCCTGTGCGCATTCACGAACTCATGCCCGATGGCCGGGTGAACCACCTGCCGTACCGGGGTGCCGATTTCGATGTCGGCAAGAACACCTTCGACCCTGCTCCCTGGGGCGATCTGGGCCACGCCGGCTTCCGCTTGCACTACCCGCTCAACGGCCAGGCCTACAAGGACGAGCTGGTCGTGTTCCAGGGCGCCAGCTACTTCCGCGCGCTCGGCGCCGGCCAGCAGTACGGCCTGTCGGCGCGTGGCCTGGCGATCGACACCGTGGGTGGCAGCGGCGAAGAGTTTCCGCGCTTCACCGAGTTCTGGCTGCAACGCCCGGCCGCAGGCGCCACCGAAGTCACCGTGCTGGCCTTGCTCGAATCACAGCGCGCCACCGGCGCCTACCGCTTCGTGATCCGCCCCGGCCAGCAGACCACCACCACGGTGAACGCCCGCATCTTTCTGCGCGCTGGCGCCAGCCCGGTCAACACACTGGGCATTGCGCCGCTGACCAGCATGTTCCTCACCGGCGAGAACCAACCCTCGGCCCGCGACTTCCGCCCCGAGGTGCACGACTCCGACGGTCTGATGATGGTCACGGGTGAGGGCGAATGGCTGTGGCGCCCGCTGCAGCGCCCGAAGGCCGTGACGGTCAGCTCCTTCACCCTGCAGAACCCGCGCGGCTTCGGCCTGATGCAGCGCGACCGCAGCTTCGCCAGCTACGAAGACGTGGAAGCGCGCTACGAGCGCCGCCCCAGCGCCTGGGTCAAGCCACTGGGCGACTGGGGCCCGGGCCGCGTGGAGCTGGTGCAGCTGTCCGCACCCGACGAGACGCACGACAACATCGTCGCGTACTGGGTGCCCGCTGCGCTGCCCGCACCGGGCCAGCCGCTGGAAGTGGCTTACGAACTCGCGTGGCAAGGCGACGAGCAGCAGCGTCCGCCGTCAAGCTGGGTCACCCAGAGCCGCCGTGGTTATGGCTACACCCAGCTCAGCGCCGAAGAACAAGGCCGCCAGCCGCAATACGTCATCGACTTCACCGGCCCCGCGCTGGACGCGCTGCCCGCCGGCGCCACGGTCAAGGCCGTGGTGAGCGCCAACGCCAACGGCCGCGTGCTCCAGACCCTGGCCTACCCCAACCCCGCCACGCGCACCTGGCGCGTGACCTTGCGCGTCGAGCGCGTCGATGCCACGCAGCCCGTGGAATTGCGCGCCTTCCTCCAGCACAACAACGACACCGTGAGTGAAACATGGACACATCTGCTGTTACCCGAATGAACACTTCCACGAACCCCACCCCGGCCTTGCGCAGCACCCTGCGTAGCACCTTGCGCCAGGAGCGCCACCCCAACGCCGTGACCGCACCGCCGCTCAACCGCGGCTCCATGGTGCCGCGCCCCTGGCGCGGTTTCTGGAACAGCATCGGCACCGCGCTGCTGAGCGTGGCCGGCAAGGCATTGCCACCCTACGAAGCCTCGAAGCAAGCCCAGGCGCGGCCTGCACTAGAAGCCTGGGAAACCGCGGCCAACCGCCGCCGTCTGGTGTTCGTGGTTCTCACCGTGCTGAGCACCGCGTTCGCCACCAGCCTGTTTGCCAACGCCCAGCCCGCTCATGACAACGTCTGGCTGCAGTACGGTCAGCTGGGCCTGTTTGGCCTGCTGTCGGCCTGGGTGGTCACGGGTTTCGTGACGGCGCTCATGGGCTTCTGGGTGTCCCTGCGCGGTGATGCCCACACGCTGTCTGCCGCAGCGGTGCGCAACGACCCGATGAACCCGGATGCGCGCACGGCGATCATCATGCCGATCTGCAACGAGGACGTGGCCACCGTGTTCGCCGGCCTGCGCGCCACCTGCGAGTCGCTCGCCGCCACCGGCCACGCGCGCCAGTTCGACGTGTTCGTGCTCTCCGACAGCTACGACCCGGCCATCGCCGCCGCCGAAAAATCCGCCTGGGAAGACCTGCGCGCCGCGCTCGCGGCCCAACACGAACTTCCGCAGATCGAGGTGTACTACCGCCTGCGCACGCGCCGCACCCACCGCAAAGCCGGCAATGTGGCCGACTTCTGCCGCCGCTGGGGCAAGGACTACCGCTACATGGTCGTGCTGGACGCCGACAGCGTCATGAGCGGCAGCTGCATCGTCTCCATGGTCAAGCTCATGGAAGCCAACCCGAAGGCCGGCATCGTGCAGACCGCCACGCAGGCCATCGGCCACGCCACGCTGCATGCGCGCGCGCAGCAGTTCGGCTCGCGCGTCACGGGTCGCCTGTTCACGCTGGGCATGCAGTTCTGGCAGCTCGGTGAGTCCCACTACTGGGGCCACAACGCCATCATCCGTGTCCAGCCGTTCATGGAGCATTGCGCGCTGGCACCCATCAAGGGCACGGGCGGCATGTCCGGCGGCATCATGTCGCACGACTTCGTGGAAGCCGCGCTGATGCGCCGTGCCGGGTACCACGTGTGGCTGGTCTCCGACCTCACCGGCAGCTACGAACAGCAGCCACCCGATCTGCTGAGCGAGCTGCAGCGCGACCGCCGCTGGTGCCAGGGCAACCTGCAGAACTCGCGCCTGATGGCCGAGCCCGGTATCCACCGCGTGCACCGCACCATGTTCACCATCGGCGCCATGTCCTACCTCTCAGCCCCGCTGTGGCTGGCCTTTCTGACCATCGGCACCGCCCTGTGGGCCGCCGACTCCAGCACCATCCCCACCTGGCAGGCCGTACCCGAAGAGTTGCGCGCCCTGTGGATGTGGACGCTGACCATGCTGTTCATGCCGCGCGTGCTGGGTCTGCTGGCGGTGTTCCTCAAAGGCGAGCAAAAATCGTTCGGCGGCACGGTGGGTTTGCTGGGCAGCTCCGCAGTGGAAACCGTGCTGGCCTTGATGCAAGCCCCCATCCGCATGCTGGCGCACTCGCTGTTTGTGCTGGTGGCGCTCACCGGCCTGAAGCTGGAATGGAAGTCGCCCCCACGTGAAGCCAACGGCGTGAGCTGGCGCGATGCCCTGGCGCGACTGGCCCCGATGACGGCGGTGATCGGCCTGCTGGGTCTGGGTGTGGCCGCGATCAACGCCAACGCGCTGATCTGGCTCGCCCCGGTCGCGCTGCCGCTGCTGCTGGCCGTGCCCCTGACCGTGGCCACCAGCCACGTGGACCTGGGCGCCTGGATGCGTTCGCGCGGCGTGTTGCTGATTCCCGAAGAATCGTGGTCGCCAGCGGTGCTGCGCCGCGCCTGGCGCCATGCCAGCCGCTTGGCGCTTCAGGTCGCCTGATCCTTCGTTGATCCAGGCAAAAGGCCCGACCGGTTTGCACCGGTCGGGCCTTTTTTGTTGGCGTTCCTGCTTCAACCCATCCCGGGCAACTTGGGCATGCCTTTCATGCCACCCATGCGCTTCATCATCTTCATCATCCCGCCGCCCTTCATCTTCTTCATCATGTCCTGCATCTGCTCGAACTCCTTGAGCAGACGGTTGACCTCCTGCACCTGCACGCCCGCACCCGCAGCGATGCGGCGCTTGCGCGTGGCCTTGATGATCTCGGGCTTGCGGCGCTCCTTGAGCGTCATGCTGCAGATGATGCCCTCCTTGCGCTTGATGTCCTTCTCCGCGCGGCCCAGGTCGGCTTCGCTGGCCTTGGCCGCCATGCCGCTGGGCAGTTTGTCCATGAGG
>NZ_JBLYYB010000128.1:0-53667 GCF_048549895.1 Hydrogenophaga sp. | reverse complement strand
GGTTACAAATTAATGCGAATCGTTCTCGTTTAATATACAATTCAAACCTCCAGCCAGCCAGGACGCCCCGCGTGCAGCCAGCCGAAAACCCTTCAGCTTGTTGCCACCATGTCCCAACGGAAAACCCGCCAGCGCCACGCCCAACCCCGCTCGCTCGCCCAGCCCCACCTCACCACCTCCACGGCCATGTTGCCCCTGGGCGCCATGCTCCTGGCCGGCTCCCTCAGTGCCATGGCACAAACCACGCCGTCCGACACCCTGCCCACGGTGACCGTGCGCGAACAGGCCGAGGTGCCGCAAACCAAGAACAGCTTGCGCACCACAGCAAGCGGCATCGGCAAGGGCAACCAGGCGCTGCGCGACATTCCGCAATCGGTGACGGTGATGACCGAGCGCCTGATCGACGACCGCAACCTCGACGACTTCCGCGAGGTGCTGCGCACCACCGCCGGCGTGACCTTCCAGGCCGGTGAAACGGGCGAAGAAGACGTTCGACTGCGTGGCTTTTCCCTGGGTCAGGCCGGTGACATCTACACCGATGGCATCCGCGACGGCGCACTCTACGAGCGCGATACCTTCAACAACGACCGGGTGGAAGTGCTCAAAGGCTCGGCCTCCATGCTGTTCGGCAAAGGCTCCACCGGCGGCGTGGTCAACCAGGTCAGCAAGCAGCCGTTTCTGCTGAACCAGCACGAGGTGACATCCACGCTGGGCACCGGCCGCGAAGCGCGCCTGACCGGCGACTTCAATTTCATGACCGGCGAAGACTCGGCTTTCCGGCTCAACGCCATGGTGCATGAGGAAAACAACTACGGAGCGAAGGTGAGCAAGCGCGGTGTCGCGCCCACCTACCGCTGGGGCATCGGCACGCGCGACGAGTTCTCGGTCGGTCTCTACCACCTGGAATCCGAAGGCACACCCAACTACAACCACCCCTGGTTCACCCAGAACGGCGTGATCCAGCCCACGCTGCCAGCGCGCAACTACTACGGCCTGGCCAGCGACCACCTCGACACGTCGGCCGACTACGTCACGCTCAGCCACACCCACCGCTTTGACCGCCAGAACTCGCTGACCACCCGCTTGCGCCACGGCCGCTACGAACGTGACCTGCTGGCCAGCGTGATCCGCTTCGGCACCACCGGCGGCGCACCCACCACCGCCAGCAACCTCGGCCCCAGCACCATCCTCACCCGCTCGCCCAAGGGCCGCATCGGCGTCAGCGACACCACGCAGATCCAGAGCGATTTTGTGGGCACCTTCAACGGCCTGGGCAAGAAGCACGACCTGCTGGCCGGCGTGGACATCTACCAGGAGGACGCCCAGCGCGCAAACAACTTCGCCGGCCCGTCCAGCGGGCTGACCACCACCGTGGGCACACCGAACGACGGCGACTCTTTCGCCGACGCACGCGGTGCCGTGCCCTTCAACACCTTCGACGCGCGCAACATCGGCCTGTACGTGCAGGACACCGTCAGCCTGAGCTCCACCGTCAAACTCATTGGCGGTCTGCGCTACGACAACTTCAAAGCCACGTACGTGACCAACACCGGCGTGGCCAACGATGTGACGGCGAACCTCTGGAGTCCGCGTGTGGGCGCCACGTTCCAACCCGACGACAACACCTCGTACTACGTGTCGTTCGGCACCTCGTTCAACACCTCGGGCGACACCTACCAGTTCACGCCGGGTGCGCCCAACACCAGGGACGCCAACACACCGCCCGAGAAGAGCCGCAACCTGGAGATCGGCGGCAAGTTCGAGCTGTTCGAGAAGCGTGCAACGCTTGGCGCAGCACTGTTTTATTCAGAAAAGTACAACGAGCGCAACACCGATCCGGACACCGCCAGCACGCAGCAACTGCTCTCGGGCAAACGCCACGCCGCAGGTGTGGAACTCAATCTGGCCGGCCGCATCACGCCGAAGTGGGACATCTTCTACAACCACACCTGGATTCCGAGCGCGAAGATCGACAAGAGCAACGTGGTGCTCAACGCCGCCGGCACTGGTCCTCAGGTGCAGGGCGACCGCCCTGGCCTCACGCCCAAACACAGCGCAAGCCTGTGGACCACCTACATGGTGTTGCCCAAGCTGCGCATCGGTGGTGGCCTGAACTACCGTGGCAAACAGAACCCCGAAGGTTCGCGCCACATCGTGGCCGACAGCTTCGTCACGTTCGATGCCATGGCCGAATACAGCATCACCGAAACCACCACGCTCAAGCTCAACGTCACCAACCTGACCGACGAGCTCTACGCCGACTCGCTGTACCGCGGCTTCTACGTGCCCGGTGCCGCGCGCACGGTGCAGCTGACCTTGAAGAAACTGTTCTGACCCGGGTTCGCCCGCACCGACACACCATGCTCCTGCACCTGAAGAACATCCTCACCGACGATGAACTCAACACAGCCCGATCGCTGCTCGGCGATCGGGCGGCATGGATCGACGGTCGCAGCAGCGCGGGCGTGCAGGCCCTGGGTCAGAAAAACAACCAGCAACTCGCTCAAGACAGCGAGGCCGCGCAATCTCTGCGCGGCCTCGTGCTGGCGGCGGTCAACCGGGATCCGCTGTTCTTTTCAGCCGCCCTGCCACGCAAGGTGTTCAACCCGCTGTTCAACCGGTACAGCGGAGACTCCAATTTTTACGGTGCCCATGTGGACGGCGCCGTGCTGCATTCCAGAGCCACCCAGCAATGGGTGCGCTCCGACATCTCCTGCACCCTGTTCCTGAGCGACCCGGCCAGCTACGAAGGCGGTGAACTCGTCGTGCAGGACACCTTCGGCGAGCAGCGCATCAAGCTGCCGGCGGGTGACATGGTGATCTACCCCGGCTCCAGCGTGCACCGGGTCGAACCAGTCAATCGTGGCGAGCGCATCGCCAGTTTTTTCTGGGTCGAGAGCATGGTGCGCAGCGACGAACAGCGCCGCCTGCTGTTTGACTTAGACATGAACCTGCTGGCCCTGCGAAAGCGCCACGGCGAAACGCCCGAGACAACCGCGCTCACAGGCACGTACCACAACCTGCTGCGGCTGTGGGCCGACACATGAAACCGGCTGCTGCGCCACTGGCGCCCAACACCCTGCCCGATGGCGTGGTGAGCCTGGCCGACCACGAGCACCACGCGCGCCTGGTGCTGGGCGATTCGGTATGGGCTTACTTCAACGGCGGCGCGGCCGACGAGATCACGCTGCGCGCCAACACCCAAGCATGGCAGGGGATTGAACTGCTGCCCCGCGTGATGCGCCCGCTGGCGGGCGGCCACACCCGCGTGAACCTGCTGGGCCGCGAACTCGCCCACCCGATCCTGGTGGCGCCCATGGCCTACCAGCATCTGGCGCACCCCCACGGCGAACAGGCCACCGCGCTGGCCGCAGCAGCATTGGGCGCAGGCCTGGTGCTCAGCACGCAAGCCAGCACCCTGCTCGAAGACGTGGCCCGCGCGTTTCTGCCCGATGCCGGTCGCGGCCCCTTGTGGTTCCAGCTCTACCTGCAGCCCGGCCGCGGATTCACCCGCGAGCTCGTGCAGCGGGCCGAGGCCGCCGGGTTCGAGGCCCTGGTGCTCACGGTGGACGCGCCCGTGAACGGCGTGCGCGACCGCGAACGCCGCGCGGGTTTTCGCCTGCCGGCCGGCGTGTCTGCCGTCAATCTCGCCGGCCTGCGCGAGTCGGACACGGCCGCGCCGACCACCGGTCACAGCGCCGTGTTCGACCACCTCATGACCCACGCCCCCACCTGGGACGACATCGCCTGGCTGCGCTCCGTCACCCGCCTGCCGGTGCTCATCAAAGGCGTCGTGCACCCGCTCGACGCACGGCAGGCGCTCGACTGCGGCGCAGCCGGGCTGATCGTCTCCAACCACGGCGGGCGTACGCTGGACACCATGCCCGCCACCGCCGCGCTGTTGCCACGCGTGGTACAGGCCGTGGCGGGTGATGCGCCGGTGCTGGTCGACGGCGGCATTCGCCGTGGCACCGATGTGCTCAAGGCCATGGCGCTCGGTGCGTCGGCCGTGCTGGTGGGCCGCCCGGTGCTGCACGGTCTGGCCAACGCGGGCGCCACCGGCGTGGCCCATGTGCTGCGCCTGTTGCGCGACGAACTCGAGATCGCCATGGCCCTGACCGGCTGCCGCACACTGGCCGATGCGCCCGGGATGCTGCGGTCCAGTGCCGACGTTCTCTGATCGCTCCTTTTTTTGCTTATTTATGCAAATACGAAGCATTCTCGTTTAGAATAACTTTTCGCGATGCCCCACCTGTTCACATCCCCGAAAGGACCCACCATGACCACCGGACTCGTTGCCCTGGCCACTGGATTCGTCGTGATGTTGTGCGCCGTGTGGTGGATCTTTCGCGCCTGATGCACCCACCGCCCACGCCGCTAAACTGATGAGCCCACACAGCGCCACCCTGGCGCCGCCCCACTCCCCCATGTCTGAGGCCATGCCCACCCAGCTCCAACGCCGTCTGGCCATCGTGCTGTCGGTGGTGGTGTTTCATGTCGGCGCGCTCTGGGCGCTGCAGAGCGGCCTGCTCAAGCGTGCCGTGGAGCTGGTGATTCCGGTGCAGGTGATGGCCGAATTCATCGAGCCGCCGCAGCCTCAGATCGAGCCACCTCCGCCCGCCCCACCAGTGGCCACCCCTGCACCGCCGAAGCCCAGACCACGGCCGGTGCCGCAACCCTTGCCGCAACCGGTGGCCACACCCACACCCGAGCCTTCCGCGCTGGCCCCGGTGGTCCCGCCCAGCCCGCCCGCGCCACCCGCCCCTGCAGAGCCGGTGGTGGCTGCCGCGCCACCCGCCCCACCGGCGCCAGCAGCGCCGCCCCGCATCGAACTGCCTTCCAGCAGCGCCGACTACCTCAACAACCCGCGCCCGCCGTACCCACCGCTGTCCAAGCGCCTGGGTGAACAAGGCAAGGTCGTGGTGCGCGTCTTCATCGAGGTGGACGGAACCGCCACGCGCGCCGAGGTGCGCCAGTCCAGTGGCTTCGAGCGCCTGGACCAGACCGCGGTGCAGACCGTGCTGCGCTGGCGCTACGTGCCCGGCAAGCGTGCTGGTGTGCCCGAGGCCATGTGGTTCAACGTGCCGATCAATTTCGTTTTGGAATAAACCCCGTCAGCAGGAGTCAGAAAAATCATGGAACCACAACTCGCAAGCTCGGGCATCGCCCACGTCTGGACCCAGGGTGACTGGGTCACCCGCTCGGTGGCCATCGTGCTGCTGCTCATGTCGCTCGCCACCTGGATCATCATCCTGTGGAAAGCGCTGGACCAGCGCGCACAACGCGCGCAGGCCAAGGGCGTTGAAGGCTTCTGGCACAGCGCCGATTTCGCCGAAGGCCTGGACAAACTGGGTCCCGCCGAAGGCAACCCGTTTCGTGCCGTGGCCTTGGAGGGTCGCGAATCGACCCGCCACATCCTGCACAAAGATGGCCACAATGGCGCACCACCGCAGCGCCAGCTGCACGACAGCCTGGACGTGAGCGACTGGGTCGAGCGTTCGCTGCGCAAGAGCGTGGACGACTTCACCGCGCGCGCCCAGAGCGGCCTCTCGGTGCTGGCCTCGGTGGCCTCCACCGCGCCCTTCGTGGGCCTGTTCGGCACGGTCTGGGGCATCTACCACGCGCTACTGAGCATCGGCGCCGCGGGCCAGGTCAGCATCGACCAGGTGGCCGGCCCGATCGGCGAGGCGCTGATCATGACGGCACTCGGTCTGCTGGTCGCCATTCCTGCGGTGCTGGGCTACAACGCCCTGGTTCGCGGCAACAAGGGCATCAGCCACCAGCTCAACCGCTTTGCGCACGACCTGCACGCCTACTTCGTCACCGGGGCCCGCGTCACCGCCGGGGGCGATGCCAAGGTGCTGCCGATGAAGAAAGCCTGAAGAGGAACCCCACCATGGCCATCGGAACCCAACAGGACAGCGACGACATGATGAGCGAGATCAACATGATCCCGTTCATCGACGTGATGCTGGTGCTGCTGATCATCTTCATCATCACGGTGCCGGTGATCAAACACGCGGTCAACATCGAACTGCCGCAGGCCAGCATGGAAAAGGTGCTGGACAAACCGGAAAACATCCGCCTCTCGGTGGACGCCGACGGTGCGTACTTCTGGAACGACCAGCGCGTGGACGATGCCGATTTCGCCACCCGCCTGAGCGCTGCGGCGGCTCAGGAGCCGCAACCCGAGCTGCACATCCGTGGCGACAAGGCGGTGCGCTACGAGCGCGTGGCCCAGGCCATGGCCGCAGCCCAGCGCAGCGGTGTGCGCAAGATCGGCTTCATCACCGAGCCCGCACCATGAACCGGGAACCTCGCCCGGACCCCGAGCGGGAACCTGTCCCGGCGGTGGAAGACACCGAGCCGAGGGAAGGCGTTTCTGCGTCCGTGTCCAGCGATTCGCTGCTGCGCGGCCAGAAGGCCGTGACGATCAGCCACAACGGATCCCTCTACCGCTTGCAGGCCACACGCCAGGGCAAGCTGATCCTGACCAAATAGTTTTGAATCGTGGGGCGACCTCGGAGATTTCATCGTCTCCGGGCGTCGTTTTTGACCAGCCAGGGGGCGTTGCGCCCCGGTAGCCAGGTCTTTTTTAGAGCCCTATTGCAGCAATGCCGGCGCGTGCAATCTGCGCGTCTTCGGTGGACTTCACCCCGCTCACACCCACCGCACCCAGGCACTGGCCATCTTTCATGATCGGCACGCCACCTTCGAGCATGCCCGAGAGGAAAGGCGCGCTCAGGAACGACATGCGGCCCTGGTTGATCACGTCTTCATAGACCTTGCTCTCGCGCCGGCCCATGGCCGCCGTGTGGGCTTTGGCCGGGGCGATGTGCGCGGAGATCGCGGGGGCGCCGTCCAGGCGCTGCAGACCCAGCAAATGCCCGCCGTCATCCACGATGGCGATCGTGACCGCCCAGTTGTTCTTCAGCGCTTCGGCTTCGGCGGCTGCAGCGATCAGTTTGACGTCGGCGCTGTCCAGCATGGGTTTGTTTTTCATGAACTTGTGTCCTGTTGGGGTGTCTGAAGAATGTTGCAGGCCAGGATGTTGAGCTCCGGCGAGCGTGTGGCAACGATACCGCGATCATTGAGGGTCGTGAGGTCACAAGTGACCTTACCAAAAATGCGGTTTCTGCCCTCCTGTTCCCCGGGAGGTTCGGCGTCCTACAATGTATTTCCACCGGTTGGGCTTCATGTCGACGCCCAGACACCGGCCCCGTGTCAGATGATGAAGGAGATCACCACCATGACCGACCAAGTCCACACCAGCGGCCGCTTCGGCACCGCAGTCTCAAGCGACGCGCAGCGCAACAAAGTCATGCGCAACACCTATTGGCTGCTGGCCCTGTCCATGCTGCCGACCGTGCTGGGCGCCTGGGTGGGCGTGCAGACCGGCATCACCGCCAGCCTGGGTGGCGGTCTGGGTTTGATCGTCTTCCTGGGCGGCGCCTTCGGCTTCATGTACGCCATCGAGAAGACCAAGAATTCCGCTGCCGGCGTGCCGGTGCTGCTGGGCTTCACTTTCTTCATGGGTCTCATGCTGTCACGCATGCTGGCCATGGTGCTGGGTTTCAGCAACGGCTCCAGCCTGATCATGACGGCCTTCGGCGGCACCGCTGGTGTGTTCTTCATCATGGCCAACCTGTCGACCGTGATCAAGCGCGACATTTCGGGCATGGGCAAGTGGCTCTTCGTGGGTGCACTGGCCATCATGATCGGCGCGATCATCAACGTGTTCGTGGGCAGCCCGGCCGCCATGGCCGCCATTGCCACCATCGCCATCGTGGTGTTCAGCTTGTACCTGCTGTACGACCTCAAGCGCATCGTGGATGGCGGCGAGACCAACTACATCACCGCCACCCTGGGCCTGTACCTGAGCCTGTTCAACATCTTCCAGAGCCTGCTCATGCTGCTGGGCATGTTTGGCGGCGACCGCGAGTAATCGCCCTCGCGCACCAGGAAAAAGGACCTTCGGGTCCTTTTTTCTTGCCGGTGCTTTTCCCTTGTCAATCAGGTGTCAAGTTCCGGGGGCAAACGCCGAAACAACTGGAAACCCACACCACACACCATGCGACACACTGCCCTCTCTGCCTGCCTCTTGGGTGCCGCCAGCCTGCTGGCGGGTTGTGACGCGCTCGGCATCGAGAGCGCAGTGGATGTGGCTGCCAAAAAGGAAGCCGAGGGCAAGGCCATCGGCAGCGCCTGCCGCCACGCGGTGCGCAGCATCGAAGACTGTTTCGGCGGCTACCCGCGTGCGGGCAAGGCCGCCGTGTTCGCAGGCTGGAAGGAGATGGACGAGTACATGCGCGAGAACGCCATCGTGGGCATGCCGGCCGAGCCCGCACCGGCTGAAGCAACCCCCGCCGCCAGCCCGGCCGCACCGGACGGCGGCAAGTCGGCCAGCGCCTCGCGCAACTCCTGATCCGCAGCCCCGCCCGGTTTATTCGGGCGCTGCGTCCTTGCCCGGAATCCGCGACGGATCGAGTTCAAACACCGCCATGCTCTCCACGTGTGCCGTGTGCGCAAACATGTTGACCACGCCCGCGGCCACACAGCGGTAGCCCGCCTGGTGCACCAGCAGGCCTGCATCGCGCGCCAGCGTGGCTGGGTTACAGCTCACATACACGATGCGCTGCGGCGGCGTCCAGCCACCGCGCTGGGCCGGGTTCTGGTGCAGATCCGCCAGGGCCTTGGCCAGCGCAAACGCGCCTTCGCGTGGCGGGTCCACCAGCCATTTCTGCGCCGTGCCGTCGGCCACCAGCATGTCCGGCGTCATCTCGAACAGGTTGCGCGCGGCAAACGCCGTGGGCACCAGCGGAGTGCTGCGCCCGGCCTGGTTCAACGCCAGGTTGTCGCGCGAGCGCGCCACCAGCGTTTCACTGCCTTCAATGCCGAGCACCTCGCCCGCGGTGGTGGCAATCGGCAGGGTGAAGTTGCCCAGGCCGCAGAACCAGTCGATCACACGTTCGTTCTTCTTCGCGTCCAGCAGGCGCAGCGCGCGCGTGACCAGCACGCGGTTGATGGCCGGGTTCACCTGGGTGAAGTCGGTCGGCTTGAACGGCATGGTGATGCCGAACTCGGGCAAGGCGTAAGACAGCTGCGGGCCATCGGTGTCCAGCAGCTTCACGGTGTCCGGCCCCTTGGCCTGCAGCCACCACTGCACACCGTGCTGCTGCGCGAACGCGCGCAGGCGGCTGATGTCGTCTTCGCTCAGCGGCTCCAGGTGGCGCAGCACCATGGCGGTCACGTCGTCACCGCAGGCCAGCTCGATCTGCGGGCAGGTCTCGCGTGCGTCCATGCCGAAGATCAGTTCGCGCAGCGGCATAAGCATCTCGCTCACATGGGGCGGCAGCACCGGGCAGACCCGCATGTCGGCCACGTAGCGGCTCTTGCGCTCATGAAAACCGATCAGCACCTCGCCTTTTTTGTGCACATGGCGCACCGACAGGCGCGCGCGGAAGCGGTAGCCCCAGGCCGGCCCTTCGATCGGGCGCAGCATCGTCTCGGCGCGCACCTTGCCCAGGTGCCAGAGGTTGTCTTCGAGCACACGCTGCTTCACGGCCACCTGGGCCGATTCGTGCAGGTGCTGCATCTTGCAGCCGCCGCAAGCGCCGGCGTGCAGGCCGAAATGCGGGCAACCCGGGCGCACGCGCTGCGCAGACTCGTGGTGCACCGCGGTCACCACACCGGCTTCCCAGTTGTTCTTTTTGCGGTGCACATTGACGCTGACCTGCTCGAACGGCAGAGCGCCTTCGATGAAGACCACCTTGCCGTCGGGCCGGCGGGCGATGCCCTGGGCATCGATGTCCAGCGACTCCACCGCGAGCCAGCCGTCGGGCAGAGGGCTCTCGGGTGCGTCGTGGGCCGCGGCGTTGGCGGTGGTGAGGAGGCTGTTTACGTGGAGGGTGGCGGCTGTCGTCATCCCTCGATTGTCTCAGGCCCAAGCTTTGAGATATTCATCCCAATGCGATTCGGCAGGCGCCAGGTTGCCCAGCGTCTCCTTGACCATGGCGATCTCCTGCTCGTACTCCGCCTCGGTCAGGCCGCCGCGCATCTTCTGGAAACGGCAGTACACGAGATAGGTGTTCATCACATCCGTCTCGCAGTAGCGGCGGATGTCCTCGGTCTGCCCTGCGATGTATTGCGCGTACACCTGCGAGCCGTCCATGCCCAGCTTGCCGGGAAAGCCGCAGAGCTTGGCCATGGCGTCCAGCGGCGCGTTGTTCTTGGGCGAGTACATGGCCAGCAGGTCCATCAGGTCCAGGTGGCGCATGTGATAGCGGCTGATGTAGTTGTTCCACTTGAACTCGCGGTCGTCTTCGCCGAGGTCCCAGTACTTGCTCGCCTCCACGCCGTGGCGCAGGCCGCGGTAGTGCAACACCGGCAGATCGAAACCGCCGCCGTTCCAGCTCACCAGTTGCGGTGTGTGTTTCTCCACCGCATGAAAAAAGGTCTGCACCACCTTGCCTTCGCTCCGGCCGTCGCGGTCCACAAACGAGTGGATGCGCAGGCCCTCGGCGTTGCGGAACACGCAGCTGATCACCAGCACGCGCTGCAGGTGCAGCGGCATGAAATCGCTCTGGCCCTTGGCCTTGCGCTCTTCGAGCCAGGCCGCGTAGACCTGCTCGTCGGTGTGGTCGGCCGGCGCACTGCGCAGGGCGCGCAAGCCGTCGACGTCGGGAATGGACTCGATGTCGAAAACGAGCACCGGCCAAGCCATGGTGGCCCCGGCTCAGCGTTTGGGCAGATAGCCGATCGGGTCGACCGGTTTGCCCAGGCGGCGCACCTCGAAGTGCAGCTTCACGCGGTCGGCATCGCTGCTGCCCATCTCGGCGATCTTCTGGCCCTGGCGCACGGCCTGGTCTTCGCGCACCAGCAAGGCCTGGTTGTGCGCATAGGCGGTGAGGTAGGTGTTGTTGTGCTTCAAGATGATGAGGTTGCCGTAGCCGCGCAGGCCGGCACCGGCATAGACCACGCGGCCGTCTGCTGCGGCCAGCACCGGGTCACCGATCTTGCCGGCGATCGACACGCCTTTGTTGGTGGCCTCGTCGAAGGAGGACACCACCGTGCCCTGCGCTGGCCAGATGAACTGGAGTTCGTCGGCGCCGGCCGATGCGGGCGCAGGCGTCGGCGCTGGAATGGGGGCTGCCGCAGGCGCGGTGTCGGTGAGGGGACGCGAGACGACTCCGGCCGGAGTCACAGGGGTGCTGGCCACCACCGGCGCGGGTTGCGCCACCGCTGCGGGCGGCTGCACGCGCAACACCTGACCCACTTCGATGGCGTTGGGGTTGGTCAGTCCATTCCAGGTCTGGACATCGCGCCAGTTCTGGCCGTTGTCCAGCGCAATGCGAAAGAGCGTGTCGCCCGGTTTCACGGTGTAGTAGCCGGGCTTGCCGGCGTTCTCTGCGCCGGGCAGAGGGGCTGCAGCAGGGCGGACCAAGCCGCGATCTTCCACGGGAGCGGGGCCCGACACGCGCCGGGTGGAGCATCCCGCCGTGACCAGCAGCGCCGCCAGCACGGTCATGAGTGCCGCACCTCGCCAGGCAGAGCGGCGCGACGCCGATGGCAGGCCGGCGGCCTGAGGAAAACGCATGTACATGAAAACTCCCAACCAATGCCGCAACACGCCATGAGGCGTGCTCCGATTAAAAAACGTTCCCGCTGCGCTGGGCAGCGGGACTCTCATGCGATGCCCGATTTTAGAGGCACAAAAAACACGGCTTCCAGCTCGGTGCGCACCACCCCGGTGGCGGTTTTGTCCACCACCACAAGGTTCTGCTTGCCCGCTGCCGTGACCGCAGGCGCCACGAGCCGGCCACCCACCGCCAGCTGATCAATCCAGGTCTGAGGTATGTCATTGCCGCCAGCGGCGGCAATGATGGCGGCATAAGGAGCACCTTTGGCGTACCCGAGCATGCCGTCGCCGAACAGCAAGTGCAAATTGGAGACGCGGAAGGCACGAAGGTTCTCACGCGCTTTTTCGTGCAGGCCACGCAGGCGTTCGATGCTGTAGACCTCGCGCGCCACATGGGCCAGCACCGCAGCCTGGTAACCGCAGCCGGTGCCGATCTCCAGCACGCGACCGAGCTTGCCGGTGTGACCGGCGCACAGCAGTTCGATCATGCGTGCCACCACACCGGGCTTGGAGATGGTCTGGCCCAGGCCGATCGGCAGGCTGGTGTCCTCGTACGCCTGGTTCACCAGCGCGGTGTCCACAAACCGGTGGCGCTCCACCGCCTGCAAAGCCGCGAGCACACCGGCGTGGCTCACACCCTGCGCCTGGATCTTGCGCACCATGGCCGCGCGCACCGCCGACGAATCCATGCCCACGCCGCTGGGCGCCACCGGCCGCACCGGCGCGGTGGTTTTGATGGCCGGGCGCGGCGCGGATTTGACGCTGGCCAGCGCGGGCTGGGAAACACGCGCAGCAGACGGACGCACCGTGGGTGACGCGGGCGCGGCCGGCAACCGGGCCGGAAAGGTCGGTCGGGCCTTGCCGGCGTCCTTCAAGAACTGGCTCCCCCGGCAATCGCGGTCTCGGGCGGCGCCGACAGGCTGGCGGCCGTGGGTGCCCAGTAGGCCAGGCGCTCGTGGTCGGTGAGGTCCACCTTCAGCGGTGTGATGGTCGCGTAGCCCTGCACGGCGGCGTGGAAGTCGGTGCCGTCCGCATCGTCCTTGGCTTTGCCTGCGCTGCCGATCCAGTACATGGTGTCGCCGCGCGGGTTGGTCTGCGAAATCACCTGCTCGGCGGCGTGGCGCCGGCCCAGGCGCGCCACCTTGAAGCCCTTGATGTCGGCGATGGGCCGGTTGGGGATGTTCACGTTGAGCAGCCAGGGCTCCACCGGCGCACCGTTTTCCAGCGATGGCAGCAACTGCGACACAAGCCGCGCGGCCATGCGGCCCGCGTCGTCCAGGTGGCCCCAGCCCTTTTCGGTTTGAGAGAAAGCAATCGCCGGGATGCCGAAGAGGTAACCCTCCATGGCCGCGCCCACCGTGCCCGAATAAATGGTGTCGTCGCCCATGTTGGCGCCGTTGTTGATGCCCGAGACCACGAGGTCGGGCCGGTAGCCCAGCAGGCCGGTGAGCGCAATGTGCACGCAGTCGGCGGGTGTGCCGTTGACGTAGCGAAAGCCGTTGTGCGCGGTGTGCACGTACAGCGGGGAATGCAGGGTCAGCGCGTTGGATTTGGCGCTGTTGTTGTGCTCGGGTGCCACCACCTCGACCTCGGCCAGCCCCTTGAGGGCCTCATACAGCGCCACGAGGCCGGGCGCCTGGTAGCCGTCGTCGTTGGAGATGAGAATTTTCATCAAGCGATTTTAGGTGGCTTCCCATTGGTCACGCTTGAGACAGACAACGGGCTTACCCGCTGCAACGGGGGCGTCTGCCCTGCCTATCATGGCCCGACCCACCCCAACAACCGAGGAGACGGCATGCACGCCTGGCTATGTGAAAACCCCGTGGGCGTTGACGCCCTGACCTGGAAAGAACTGCCCACACCCGAGCCCAAGGCGGGCGAGGTGCTGATCGAGATCCAGGCCGCGAGCCTGAACTTTCCCGACCTGCTGATCGTGCAGAACAAATACCAGATGAAGCCCGCCCTGCCCTTCGTGCCGGGCTCGGAATACGCCGGCGTGGTGCGCGCCGTGGGTGAAGGCGTGAAGCACCTGCAGGTGGGCCAGAGCGTGGCCTGCCTGAGCGGCACCGGTGGCTTCGGCACGCACACGATCGCGCCCGCCGCCCTGTGCATGCCACTGCCCGCGGGTTTCCCCGCCGTGGACGCCGCCGCTTTCATCATGATCTACGCCACCTCGTGGCACGCGCTCATGGACCGCGCCGCCCTCAAGGCCGGCGAGACCGTGCTGATCCTCGGCGCGGCCGGTGGCGTGGGCACGGCGGCCATCCAGATCGCCAAGGCGGCGGGCGCGCGCGTGATCGCGGCCGCGTCGAGCGACGAGAAGTGCGAACTCTGCAAGCAGCTCGGCGCCGACGCCACCATCAACTACAGCGTGCACACACCCAAAGAGGGCTTGCGCGACGCCATCAAACAGCTCACCGACGGCAAGGGCCCGGACGTGATCTACGACCCGGTGGGTGGCGACTTCGCCGAGCCCGCGTTTCGCTCCATCGCCTGGCGCGGCCGCTACCTCGTGGTGGGCTTTGCCAGCGGCCCCATCCCGGCGCTGCCGCTGAACCTCACCCTGCTCAAGGGTGCGAGCATCGTGGGTGTGTTCTGGGGCGACTTCGCGCGCCGCGAGCCCAAGGCCAACGCCGAGATGATGCAGGCCCTGGCCGTCATGTACGCCAAGGGCCAGGTGAAACCGGTGATCGACCAGACCCTGCCCATGAGCGATTTGCACAAGGCCTACGCCATCATGGGATCGCGCTCGGTCAAGGGTAAGCTGGTGATGGTCAACTGAACCTCACCGGAGCCATGTGAACGCAAGCCCTCCCCCCAGCCCCGGCGCCCGCCCCGCCCACCCGAAATACCTCGGCCGGTACGAACTGCGTCAGGTGCTGGGCAAGGGCGTGCACGCCACGGTGTGGCTGGCCCACGATCCCCGGCTTGACAGGCAGGTCGCCATCAAGGTGATGCAGGCGGTGCGCCCTGGCGCCCGGGCCGGCATGGAACCCTGGCTGCGCGAAGCGCGCCACGTGGCGCGGCTCTCGCACCCGCACATTGCCACGCTGTTTGAAGCCGACGTGATCGACGGCCAGCCTGCTCTGGTGTTCGAGTACGTCGCGGGCCAGACGCTGGCCGGGCACTTGCATGAAAACGGCGCCATGCCCGCAGCACAAGCGCTGGCCCTGATGCTGCCGGTGCTCGATGCCCTTCACGTGGCGCACGCGGCCGGGGTGGTGCACCGCGACCTCAAACCGTCCAATATCCTGCTCGACCGCAACCTGCGCCCCAAGGTCACCGATTTCGGCATCGCCGCCGGCATGGGCACGGCCGATGTGGACGCCGACACCGTGCAGGGCACGCCGGGCTATTTGTCGCCCGAAGCCGCCACCGGGCAAGCCGCCACCGCCACCAGCGACGTGTTCGGCGCCGCGCTGGTGCTCGCCGAGATGCTGTTCGGCCAACCGCTGGTGGACGGCCGCGACACCTACCGCGCGATCTACCGGGTGACCCACGAAGACCTGGCGCTGCCGCCCGACAGCGTGCACGAGGTGGACGACGCGCTGCGCACCCTGCTCATGCGCGCACTCGCGCGCGACGCACGCAGCCGCATCGCGAGCGCCGAAGCCCTGGCCCAGGCCCTGCGCGAGTGGCAAGGGCAACAGCAGGACAGCAACAACACCCCTGAACCCCAGGGCAGCCACGCCACGCTGGGCTTTCTGCTGCGGCGCATGCGCCACAAGAGCGACTTCCCCGCCATGTCCGAATCCATCGGCCGTGTGCAGAGCATGGCGTCCTCGGAAAACGAAAGCCTGAACTCGCTCACCAGCGAAATCCTCAAAGACGTGGCCCTGACCAACAAGCTGCTGCGCCTGGTCAACACCCCGCAGTTCGCGCATGCCGGTGGCGGCAGCATCAGCACCGTGTCGCGCGCGGTGAGCCTCATCGGTTTTGTGGGCATCCGCAACATCGCCATGAGCCTGGTGTTGCTCGAACACATGCAGAACAAGGCACACGCCAACCTGCTCAAGGTCGAGTTCCTGCGTGCGCTGCTGGCCGGCTCGCTGGCCAGCGACCTGTGTGCCCTCTCGCGCGAGGGCGAAGAGGTGTTCATCGGTTCGTTGTTCCAGAACCTGGGTCGCCTGCTCACCGAGTTCTACTTTCCCGAAGAGGCGCAGCAGATGCGCAAGGGCATCGCTGCAGGCAAAACCGAAGACGTGGCAGCGCTCGCAGTCCTGGGCATGACCTGCGAAGACCTGGGCCTGGGGGTGGCCCGCGTGTGGGACCTGCCCGCCAGCATCCAGCGCCTCATGCGCAAACCCGCCGGCAACCCGCCTTCGCGTCCGCCCGCCGACACCGAAGAGCGCCTGCGCTGGCTGTGCCTGGCGTCCAACGAAATGGCCGACGCCTTCCTGCACAAGGAAGGCGATGCGCTGGCTCGCGAACTCGCACGCCTGTCGACCCGCTACGCCAGCGGTCTGGGTCTGGAGGTTCGACACATCCAGACCATGGCACTGGCCGCGCGCGAGAAACTCGCGCAGACCGCCGAGGCCATGGGCGTGCAGGTGAGCGGCGATTCACCCGCCTCCCGGCTGCTCAGACCGGCTCCCATCAAGGCGCTGCCCGCAGACTCCCTGCAGCCGCTGGAGCTGACGGCCGAAGCTGCTCCCGACACCGCGCACGACATCCAGACCGTCACCTTGCCGCGCGTGGTGTCGGCCGACCTGCTGGCCACCGGCATCCAGGACATCACCAATGCCATGGTGGAAGACTTCGAACTCAACGACGTGCTGCGCATGGTGCTGGAGACGATGTACCGTGCGCTCGGTTTTCGCCGTGTGCTGTTCTGCCTGCGCGACCCAGCCACGCAAAGCCTCACCGGCCGGTTTGGCCTGGGCGACGATGCGGCTGCGGTGGCCAAGCTGTTTCGTGTGCCGCTCAAGGACGCGCAGGACCTCTTCGGCATGGTCTGCAACAAGGGCCTGGACACGCTGATCCGCGATGCCGGCGTGCCCAATGTGGCGCAAAAGCTGCCCGCCTGGTACCGCAGCCAGATCAACGCGCCGGCCTTCCTGCTGTTGCCTCTGCAGCTCAAAGGCACGACGTTCGGTCTGATCTACGCCGACAAGTCCAGCGCCTCCGACATCGCGCTCGACGAGAAAGAACTCGCTCTGCTCAAGACGCTGCGCAACCAGGCGGTGATGGCCTTTCGACAGTCCCGGCCCTGATTCGCCGGCGACAAAACGTTGCCCAACGAAAAAGGCCTCGAAACCGAAGTTTCGAGGCCTTTTGGCTTGACTCAGCGCGGGGCTGAGGCAGCAGGATGCGAGGACTTAGTAGCCGCCGCGTCCGCCGCCACCACCACCACCGTAGCCGCCACCGCCGGAGCGATCGCCACCACCGTAGCCACCACCACCGCCGCCGTAGCCACCGGTGCGGGGAGGACGTGCCTCCATCGGACGGGCTTCGTTCACGGTGATGCTGCGGCCGCCGAGCGACTGACCGTTCATGCCGGAGATAGCGGCTTGCGCTTCTGCGTCATTGCCCATCTCGACAAAACCGAAGCCTTTGGAGCGACCGGTGTCGCGTTCCATCATGACCTTGGCGCTGTTGACAGAGCCGAATTCGCTGAAAGACTGTTGCAGGTCTTCGTCGCGGACGGTGTACGGCAGGTTGCCGACGTAAAGTTTATTGCCCATGGGGACTCCTCAAAAAACACATAAAACAAAAGCGATGGGGTCCCGAAAGCACAACAAATCCACGAAGTACCGCCGTAGCGCGCGAAACTGACCGATCACCTGGCTTGCGCAACTGTTCACCAGCTGCACTCACGGATTATGCGCCATGCGTTGACGGATTCCCACCACAGGGCAAACCCCGATGTCCTCACGAGCGATCAGACCCGCCACCATCTGCTGGGTCAGCGGCTTCACCAGGTAGTTCTGGATGAGGTCAATCGACTCTGCAGCGGCCTTGTCCACCGACCAGGCCGATGAGGTGAGGATGTTGAGCTGCAGCTCGGCCTGCGCCGGCAGCCGCTCGCTGAGCGCGCGCGCCACCTCAAAGCCGTTCATGCCCGGCATGTTGATGTCCAGGAAGACCATGGTCGACACCGTGGCTGGTGCGCGAAGCAGAAAGTCGAGCGCACGCTCGCCGCTCTCGAAGATGACGATCTCGCCGCTGAAGCCCGACTTGCGCAGCGCGATCTCGTGGAAAAAATTGTCGTTCTCGCTGTCGTCGATGAGGACGACGCGCTGCACCGTGCGTGGTGTGTTCATGCTGGAAATCCCGCTCGGTCTGGTTCGGTCGCCCGGGCGTGGCCGGGCAGGATCACGGAAAAGCAGTTGCCGCTGTCTGACTTGAGTTCGATCTGCAATTCGCCCTGGTGCAGGTCGATGATGTGCGAGGCAATCGACAGCCCCAGGCCCAGGTCGCGCACGTCGCTCAAGGCGCGTTTGCGCGCGCGCCGCGCTGGCGCCGGCTGGCCCTTGCGGTCCTCCGTGTCGGCCAGATTGGGCAACCCGCTGCGCTGCTGCACGGTGATGTCCACCCGGTGCGTGAGCAGCTCTTCTTTCGAGCGGATGACCACCAGGCATTCGCCGGGCACCGCGCCCAGCCGCTGCGCAGAGCCCAGCAGGCTTTCCAGAATGCTGCGTATGGCCAGGCTCATGAGCGGTGCATCGGCCAGGATGGTGCCCGCCACAAACATGTCGACCTCCACGCCCCTGGCTGCGAGTTCGGCCTCGATCTCGGTGATGGCTTCGGCGTAGATGCCGTGGGCCAGGTGCGGCTGCATGCGCATGTCGCTGGTGTCCACCTCGCTGTAGAGGCGCAGGTCTTCCAGCACCCGTGAGAGCTTGGCACCGGCTTCCTGGGCGATGCGCAGGCAGCGGGTTTCCAGCGGGTCGTCGCGCAAGGCGGCAGCCTCGGCCAGCAGACCGGTCGCGTTGGTGATGGCGTTGACCGGCTCCTTGAGATCGTGCGAGACGCTGTAGACGTACTTGCGGTTGGCCAGACGCTTGGCCTGCAGCTCCTTGACGGCGGCGTCCAGCTGCCGCTCGCTGTGCTTGCGCAGGGTGATGTCGCGCGCGCGTTCGACCACGCCGTGTACCGCGCCAGCGTCGCGCGCCGGAATGTGCGTGACCTCCAGGAAGCGGGTGCCCATGCCGGGGAATTCCACCTCCAGCTCGAACTGCGACTCGTGGCCGGCCAGCGCCTGGTTGATGCTGGGCTTGAACAAGGCACGGTAGCTGGTGCGATCGATCAGGTCCTGCACGCGCATGCCCAGAATCTCCTGCGGCTCCCGGATCCAGTAGCGCTGAAACGCCGGGTTGACGAACTGGTAGCAGTGCTCCCGGTCGATGAAGGCGGCCATGTCGCGGCCTTCGTTGAGCACGTCCCGCACGATCTTCTGGCTTTTGACGATCTGCTCGACCATGCGCTCGGACTGCTCCCGGCGGCTGCGCTCGTGCTCGATGAGCTGCATGGCCAGATCGGCCAGGTGCTTCAACATGCCCAGTTGTTTGTCGTCGAGCTCGCGCGGCACGCTGTCGAGCACACACACCGTGCCCAGTGCTGCACCGCTGGAGGTGACGATGGGCGCACCGGCATAAAACACCAGTTCACCGCTGCTCACCATGGGGAAGGTCTGAAAGCGCGCATCGCTGGCGGCGTCGTTGACCACCAGCACGTCGTGGGGTCGCAAGATGGCGTGGGCACAGAACGATTCGTCTCGGGAGGTCTGCGCCACCTCGATGCCCTGGCGCGCCTTGAACCACTGGCGGCTGGAGTCCACCAGCGAGATCAGCGCCATCGGTGTGCCGCAGATGCCGGCGGCCAGGCTGGTGAGGCTGTCAAACGCGGCCTGCGGCAAGGTGTCCAGAATCTGCAGCCGCCGCAGCTCGGCGAGCCGATCGTTTTCATCGACCGGCAACGGGCTGGCGGGGTGCTGGAGTGGTTGCACAGTCGTCTCAATGTAAGCAGGGATACCAACCAAAAACATGTCGTAGGACACAGCCACGGGCCGAATGGTTCAACCCGCTCACATCGTCTGCTCATTCAATGCGGCAGGTGCTGGGCCACTTTCTTGAGCAGCAGGTCGCGGTTGAACGGCTTGGCCACGAAATCCACCGCCCCTGCCCTGCGGCTTTCCACGATGACCTGCTTTTCGGTCTGGCCGGTCAGCATGATCACGGGAATGCCCTGGCTTGCAGGCTTGTCCTTGAGTTCGCGCGTCAGCACGATGCCGTCGGAGTCGGGCAGCCTGAAATCCATGAGGATCAGGTCGGGCGTGTTCAGGCTCAGGTGGCGCTGGGCGTCCAGCGCGGTGCCCACCGCCTGCACGTCGTAGTGCGCGCTGGAGAGCAGTTGCACCAGCAAACGGCGCATGTACTCGTCATCGTCCACCACCAGCAGCTGCGGCCGGCTCACCTTGGCGTGTTTCACCAGATCGCGTGTCGCCTTCAGGGGTTCGGCGAGTTCGCTGGTGATGGTGTCCACCCAGTCGCGCATGGGCTGTGCCGCCTGCACCACGTCTTCAAGCGTGGGTATGACGGTCTCGCGCTGCAGTTGTCCAAACGCCTGCTCGAACCGCGACGCATCGCGCACCGAGATCGAATCTTCCAGGCCGGTGGAGAGGATGCGGCTGGAGAGCCCGCCCATCGCACGGCTCACCGAGGCCTGGGCCAGGCGGGCCGTGTTTTGTGCGTGCTGGGCGTGCACCCGCCCGAGCTTGACCTGCTGCGCGAGCTGGTCTTCCAGCGCTTCGGCGCGCCGCGCCAGCGTGGCCAGCTCGGACAGCGGCGCCAGCGCCAGCTCCTGGTCGAGTGCGCCGAGTGCGAGGTGCACCGACATCGCCAGGCGCTTGGCATCGTGCACCAGCGGCCAGAACAGCACGTAGTCGTCAAACACCTCCTGCAGGCAGAGATCGAAGGCGCGGCGCACGCTTTCCTTGTCGCACAGCAGCAGCGTGCGGTGGGCGAGCGACTGGATCACCTCGCTGCGCCGGTACAGGCCCAGGTAGAAGCGCTCGCAAGCCTCCAGCGACTTGAACGACAGGATCAGCACTTGGGGCTTGATGCGGTCGAACACCGCGTCGGACTTCATGGGATCGGTCGTGGCCTCCACGTACGGATGGCGCTCGCGCAGCATGCCGCAGACCTGTTCGGCGTCCACCGCGTTGTCGCCCACCACGAGGATGCGGGCTTCTTTGTGGTTCATCGTGTGTCCATTCGACGTGTGAGGGGGATCACTGGGGCAGGCCCGCAGCCTGTTCGCCCAGGTGGGCACCAAGCCGGGTCATGACATGGGCCAGCGCGTCTTCCATCGAGGCCATGAGGGCGTGCATCAGGGGCGCAGAACACTGTGGGCCGGCGCGCTCGATGCGCTCGCAGCAAGCGGCCAGCGCCACCGCGCCGGTGGCCCGCGCAGACGATTTGAGGCGGTGCGCCAGCCCGCCCAAAGCGACCATGTCGCTCTGGCTGGCGGCGCGGCGCATGTCGTCGATGGTGTTGAGCGCCGAGAGCACGAAGCGCCGGCGAAAGTCGGCGAGCAAGGCCGGGTCGTCACCGACCAGCCGGGCCAGCGCCAGTTCGTCGAACGCCAGCGGCCCCAGTTCGACTTCGAGCACATCCATCTCGTGGCAGTCCACCGCGTGCAGCGAGGCCGCTGCGTGCACATCGTCCAGCGGCAGCCAGCGCCGCATCAACTCGCCCAGCTGATCGATCTGCACCGGTTTGCTGAGGTAGTCGTCCATGCCGGCGGCGCGGCAGCGGTCGATCTCGCCGCGCAGGGCGTTGGCCGACAAGGCCACGATGGGCAGCCGTGCACCACCGGCCTCTTCGCTGCGGATGGTCGCGGCCAGCGTGTAGCCATCGATGCCCGGCATGTGCAGGTCGGTGAGCAGCAGGCTGTGGCGCTGGGTGGCATGGCCGGCGCGCCAGCGTGCCAGTGCATCGATGCCGTCACTGGCCATCTCCACCGACACGCCCAGCAAGGCCAGCTGGTGGCCGATCACCTTGCGGTTGATGTCGTTGTCCTCCGCCACCAGCACCAGCGGGCCACCCGACATCGCGAAACGCGGGCCGGACTGCACGTTCATGAGCGAATGGTCGTCGGCAACGGGCCGGGGTGCCTGCGCGGTCTCCAGCGGCAGCGTCACGGTGAAGGTGGCCCCCTGTCCCGGCGCACTGGCGACTTCGATCCACCCGCCCATGAGGGCGATCAGGCGCTTGCAGATCGAAAGCCCGAGGCCGGTGCCGCCAAAGCGCCGTGTGGTGGCGCTCTCGGCCTGCACGAACGGCTGGAAGATGCGGTGCACGGCCTCGGTCGTCATGCCGATGCCGTTGTCGCGCACCCGCAGCTGCACATGCCCGCAGAGTTCGGGCGCGCAAGGCTCCACGGAGAGCTCCACCCGACCGGCACGCCCGGTGTCGGCAGAAAACTTGATCGCGTTGCCCAGCAGGTTGTTGAGGATCTGGCGCAAGCGCACGGCGTCGCTGAGCACCCAGTCCGGCACGTCCGGTGACACCTCCACCTGCAGATCGACCCCTTGCAGCACCGCCGTGGGCCGCAGGGCATCACACACGCTGTCGGCCAGGCGCACCAGCGCCACCGGCTCGCTCTCCAGCTTGAGCTGGCCGGCCTCGATCTTGGAGAAGTCCAGGATGTCGTCAATGATGGCCAGCAGGGACAACGCCGATTCGCTCACGGTGTCCACCAGGTCGCGCTGGTAGTGGGAGAGGTCGGAGCGCTGCAGCAGATCGATGCTGCCCACCACGCCGTTCATGGGGGTGCGGATCTCGTGGCTCATGGTGGCCAGGAAAGCGCTCTTGGCCTCGCTGGCGGCCTCGGCCGCGCGGCGCGCCGCCACCAGCGCCACGGTGCGCTGCTCCACCAGGTCTTCCAGGTGGTTGCGGTGGTGTTCCAGCTCGTCGTTCAGGCGCCGCTTCTCGGTCACGTCCAGCATCAGCGCCAGGTACTGCGTGACGCGGCCGTTGGCATCGCGGATCGGCGTGATGCTGGCGTCCTCGACGTACTCCACACCGTCCTTGCGGCGGTTGAAGAGCAGGCCGCGCCAGGGTTTGCCGGCCTGCAGCTGGCTCCACATGCGGGTGTAGCTCTCGCGCGGTGTTTTGCCCGATTGCAGCATGCGCGGGTTGCGGCCCAGCATCTCGTGCACCGCGTAGCCGGAACTGGAGAGCGCGGCGGCGTTCACATATTCGATGTTGCCGTTGAGGTCGGTGATGAGGATGCTCTGCGCGCTTTGCTCCACCGCCATGGAGAGCAGACGCACCTCCTGCTCCTGCGCGTGGCGCTGGGTGATGTCGCGCAGCACCACCACAAAGCGCTGGTCATCCACCACCCGGGTGCTGACCTCGGCCATGAAGCTGCTCCCGTCGCGCCGCAGCACCTGCCAGTCGGCCAGGCGCTCCACGCCTTTGAGCACATGCAGCGCGGTGCGCGTGAGGCGCGTGTGTTCGCTGGCGGGTAGCAGGTCGTGCAGGCGCATCTGGCGCAACTCGTCGGGGCTGTGGCCGAGCATGCGGGCGGTCGAGCGGTTGGCCTCGATCACGCGAAAGTTGCGGTCGAGCAGCAGCATGCCGTCGCCCATGTGGTCAAAGAGGTTGCGGCGGTCGGCGTCGACGCGTTGCAACTGCAGGGTGGTCTGCTGGCTGCGCAGCCAATGCTCGGCCGACCGCGCCAGATCCAGCAGCAGGGTGCGCTGTCCGGGCGTGAGCTCACGCGGCTGGTGGTCCACCACGCACAGCGTGCCCATGGCGTGCCCATCCACCAGCAGTGGCACGCCCGCGTAGAAGATGGCGTGCGGCTCACCGGTGACCAGCGGGTTGTCGGCAAAACGCAAGTCCAGGCGGGCATCGCCCACCTCGAGCAGCCCGGTCTGCAGGATGGTGTGGGCACAAAAGGCCAGCTCGCGCGGCACCTGCTGCACACCCAGTCCCTGGCGGGCCTTGCACCACTGCCGGGTTTCGTCGATCAGGCTCACCAGCGAGATCGGGCAGCCAATCAGCTGGGCGGCCGCGCGCACCAGGCCATCGAGCACGGGATCGGCCGGGGTGTCGAGCACGCCCAGCGCGGCCAGGGTGCTCAGGCGCGAGGATTCATCGGCGGTTTTGGGTGCGGATTGCATGGTTGTCTCTCAATGGGATGGGGTGGGGTCGCTGGTCAAGACGTCGCAGGCCTGTTTCAACCGCACGATCGACGGCCGATCGGCATGGCTCAATGCCTCGAGCCGGGCTGCGCCGTCTTGGGATTCGTCAAACACATGCACCTGCACCTGGGGAGCAGCGCGGGCCAGGAAGCGCTTGAGCGCGGGCACCAGCACGCTGTCCAGCGAGAGATCGAGGATCAGCAAACGGGCCTGCATCCGCGTGGCGCGGGTCATGGCGTCAAAGTACGAATCGACCACCTCCAGGCTGCAACCGGGCAGGTTTTCCTCCAGGCAGCTCTGCAGCAGTTGGCGGCGTTGCGGGTCGTCGACCACCAGCAGCACCCGCAGCGCTGGGGTGATGCGTCGGGCTTCAGCGGGGTGTTGGGTCAACCGGGCTTGGGACACGTGGAGCTCACTGCGGTTGTCCGGACCCGGCGGGCCAACGCGTCGACAACTGCAATGAACTGTAAAAATCGCCCCGCTGTGCGTCTGTGGGGAGTTCTTGATGCACCGTGTGGGTTGAGCGTGTTGCGTGCAGCGCTGTGTGCGCCACCACACGGACGCAGGCGTCCCGGGGGCGGCGCTCAGGCGTTGTTGGCGTCGATCAGGCCGGTGCGGATGGCAAACCGCACCAGCGCGGGGACATCGGGCGCACCCAGCTTCGCCATGAGCCGGCTGCGGTAGGAGTCGACCGTCTTGGGCGAGAGGTGCAGTGCCTTGCCGATTTCGGTGCTTGAGAGGCCCTGCACCACCATCACCACAATCTGGCGCTCGCGCACCGAGAGCGTGTCCAGCGCGTCGTCGCCGGGCGCCGTCAGGCCTTGCACCGCCAGTTCGGCCACATCGGGCCCGAGGTAGCGCTGGCCCTTGCAGACGGCCTGCAGCGCCGCCAGCAGCTCGGAGGCTGGCGACCCTTTGAGCACATAGCCGCTGGCGCCCATCCGCAGCGCCTCGGCCACATGGCGGGGTTGGGCCGACATGGTGAGCACGATGGAGCGCACATCCAGCGGGCGACGCTGCAGCTCGGTGAGCAGCTCGAAGCCCGAGCGTTGGCCCAGGTGCAGATCGAGCAGCACCACCACGGGCGCCAGCTTGCGCAGATCGGCCAGGGCCTGGGTGGGATCCGCCGACTCGCCCACCACCTGGTGCCCGGCCGCCTGCAGCACCACGCGCAGACCGTCCCGCAACAGGGTGTGATCGTCAACCAGGTAGATGTCGCTCATGACGGCGGCGCCTCCCAGTGCAGGGTGACGCAGGTGCCGCCGGAGGGTTCTGCGCTGACGGAGAAACGCGCGCCGATGGAGATCGACCGTTCGCGCATGCCGACCACACCCAGGTGGCCCGGCCGCCCGAGCTGCATGTCGGGGGGAATGCCCAGACCGTCATCGATCACATTCAGCAGCAGCTTTTTTTCGCTGCCTTCGAGCACCACCCGGATCAGGGACGCCTGGGCGTGCAGACGCGCGTTGGTGATGGCCTCTCGCGCAACCATGAAGGCGCTGTACTCCACATCGAGCGGCCAGCGATGACCCGCCAGACCATCGCCCACTTCGAGCAGGACATCGGTACCGGCCGACACCTTGGTGGCGCGGATTTCGTTGTCCAGCGCGGCGGTCAGGCCCTGTTCTTCCAGCAGCGGCGGACGCAGATCAGCCAGCACCTCGCGCACATCCAGCACCGCCTGCGCCAGCATGCGCGCGAGCTGCTGGCATTGTTCGGCCAGCGCCGGCGGCAAGCTGTCGCCTGCCGTGGCCAACACGGCGTCCAGGTTCAGGCGCGCCACCGCCAGCGTCTGCCCCAGGTTGTCGTGCAGCGACTGCGCGACACGTCGGGTGGTGTTTTTTTCCTGGGCCAGCAAGCGCTGGGTGAGCTCTGAGAGTTCAAGCTGGTAGGTGAGCAGCGCGGTCTGGGCCGCGCGGCGCTCGTGGATGTCGCGCAGCACCGCGATGTAGCGCCGCGCGTCCAGCGCGCGGGTGCGCACCTCCACCGGCAGGCGGCTGCCGTCACCGCGCACGATCGTCCACTCCACCAGTGGCCCGGGCTGCTGCGAGTTGCCGAGCAAGGCGTCGAACGCGATGGGGACGCGTTGTTCCGCCAGCAGGGATTTCAGCGACCTGTTCACCAGGCTCTCACCCTCGTGACCCAGCATGCTCAGGGCCTGGGAGTTGGCGTCGAGGATGCGGTTGCTGGCGTCGATCAGCAGCACGCCGTCAGCGAGCTGCTCAAAGAGACTGCGGCGGTAGGCCTCGGACTCGCGCAGCGCCGCCTCGGCCTTCTTGCGCGGCGTGATGTCCACCGTGGTGCCGGCCATGAAGATCGCCCGCCCCTGGGCGTCCCACTCGGCTTGCCCCTGGATGTGCAGCCAGCGCCACTCGCCGCGAGCGTCGCCGATGCGCACCTCCATGTTGAACGGCTGGTGGTGTTTCAGGTGGGCGCGCATCGCCTCGCGGTGGCGCCGGATATCCTGCGGATGCGTCATGGCATCGAGGTGGCTTCTGTAATCCGCCCCGGCCACCGGCTGGAAACCCAGTTGCTGCCAGAAATCGGGGCTCAGGTTGAGCTGATCGGTGACCAGGTCCCAGTCCCACACCTGCCCACCGGCCGCGGCCAGGCGGTAACGTTGTTCACTGCGCCGCAGACTGGCCTCACTTTCGCGCAAGGCCTGTTCGCTTTCCACCAGATCTGTCACGTCCAGTGCAATGCCCTGCACAAAGGCGGGCCGGCCATACGCGGCGTCGATGCGGCGGGATCGGTCGCGGAAGTGGCGCCATTGGCCCTGCGCATCGCGAAGTCGGTATTGAATCTGATGATCCTCACCGTCGACGTAGGGCTCAGACAGCGCAGCCATCGCGCGCTCGCAGTCGTCGGGGTGCAGGGCCTTGGTCCACGACAGCGGGTCGGCCAACCATTCGTGCGCTGTGTAACCCAGGATGTGGATGGATGGGCTGACGTAGAGCGCAGAGTACGGAGGGTCCACGGATGCGCGGTAAATCATCGCCGGCATGTGCTCAACCAGCAGGCGGAAGTCGCGCTCGCGGTCGAGCAGCAGGCGCTCGAACAGCTTGCGTTCGGTGATGTCGTTGCAGAAGATCGACAAGCCCAGAGGCGAGGGAAACACGCGCACCTCGATCCACTTGTCCCACGGCGCGTAGAACGCTTCGAAGACCTCGAACTGCTGGGTCTGCAGCGCGTTCACATAGGCGTTGTGAAACGCCCGGCCATGCTCCAGCTCGTACTCGTCCCAGATGTAGCGGCCGATCAGCTGAGCCTCGTGGTCGCGCTCCAGCAGGCGCAGGGCCGGTGCGTTGAGGTAGGTGAAACGCAGCTCCGTGTCGAGCGCGATGATCGCGTCGCCAACCCGGTCGATCACATGGTTGAGCAATTCCAGCGCCGCGCGCGATTCGCTGCGGGCGCGCTCCGTCTGCCGCTCCAGCGCCAGTTGCTCGGTCACCTCGTTGACCACCACCAGCCGGGCCGGGCGATCTTCCCACTCCAGATCGCTTGAGGTGACATCGACATCGATCAGGCCGCCGTCTTTCAACGCATGCTGCCAGCGGGCGGTCAGCCGCAAACCGTTGGCGCCCACCGCATCGTCGTCGATCTGCTGCGCCGTCAGGCGTTGGCCCTGCGGCGTGCGCCGGATGTCCATGACGGTGAGCTGCAGGAACGCCTCGCGGGAGTAACCGTACCGCGCCACCGCTGCGGCATTGACGGCCAGGATGCGTTTGCTGGCCTGGTCAAACACCCACATGGGCTGTGGGTTGGCGTCAAACAGCAGGCGGTCCTGGGGCTCTTTCACCTGCGGCACGCTGTGTGCGGTTGCGGGGTCCGTCGGGTTCTGGGGTTGTTGAATCACGCGCACGGACATGCCGGCTAGTGTGCACGGTTTCACACCACCCCGACGGGACTATTTCCACAGCCGTCACCGCCAGCCGGACTCGGTGGTGTTGCCCCTTCGCGGCCGGCAACGCGCACCCGGCTCAGATGAAACGCTCGATGTAGATCAGCGCGCCTTCGTCGAACTGATCAAAGTTGTGGTGGATGGCGTGCGCAGCACGGATGAGTTCGTCCTCCACAAAGCGCGGGCAGTCGATGGCCCAGAGCTGCAGCGCAATGTTGGCCGCTGCCGCCAGCATGGGGCCGCTGGGCGCCCAGAACAGCGTGCCGCTGTCGTGACCGACCCGCAGGTCCTGGAAGTTGGCGCGGTAACGCCGCGTGAACATCACGGCCACAAAACGCAGCGCCGCCGCCATGGCCACCGCCTGCGGCTGCCCCGCAGACACGAACTGGTGCTGGATGTACTGCATGCCCAACTCCAGCGAAGGCAAGTCGTCCAGCCCGGGGATCACCGGATACTGCACCAGCGCTGCCCGGTCGGTCTGCAGCTTGTTGCCCATGAGCTTGAGCGCACGGCGCGAAGCCTCCACGAACAGCAGGCGCGGCACCGGCTGGCAGGCAGCGTCCAGATCGATCTGCACCGCAGGACCAGCGCCCTGGGCTTTGTTGTGTCGGTCGTGTGGCTCGGCGTTCATGGCGGCGTGTGTGGCGCGGGGCGGTCAATCCTGAGCGGCATGGGCCTGGCGGGCAACGATGGCGCGCCAGACGATGCAGCGGGAAAGACGTCCCCAGCGGTTCCTGGTGGATGGAGATGTGTTCTCTATCGGCCAGGGCGGGAGGATCTTGATGTCGAGCATGAGCGTGGAGGCGGTTCCGCACACCGGCCGTCAGTCGCTCTTGCGCATGACCCACTCCTGCGGCGACGGCATCGCCATGCAGCTCAAGGACATCCAGCGGCAGAAAACGGTGGCGCCTCCACCGCCGGGCTGAACCTGTGCTTTCAGCGCACCTTGCCCAGCGCGCGCAACACCTTCTGCGGCGTGATGGGCTGCGAGAACACGTGCGCGTCGAATAGCGCCATGGCGTCGTTGATCGCGTTCATCACCGCCGCCGGCGCACCCGCCGTGCCGGCCTCGCCCGCGCCCTTGGCGCCCAGCTTCGATGTGGCGGTGGGCGTCTGGATGTGGGCCACTTCAATGTCGGGCATCTCCGCCGACATGGGCACGAGGTAGTCGGCCATGCTGGCGTTGATCATCAGGCCGCTGTCGTCGTACAGACACTCTTCGAGCAGCGCGCCGCCGATGCCCTGCACGATGGCGCCGCGCATCTGCTCGTCCACCAGCATGGGGTTGAGCACACGGCCGCAGTCTTCCACCGCCCAGTGCTTGAGCAGTTTCACAAAGCCGGTGTCGGTGTCCAGCTCCACATACGAGGCCTGCACGCCGTTGGTGAAGATGAACGGAAAGTCGCGCTGCGCGTAGTGCCGCGTGACCATGAGCTCGGGCGTGAATTCGGCGGGGAGTGTGTCGGAGCGGAAATACGCAATGCGGCCCAGCTCGGCCAGCGGCAGCAGTTCTGCGCCGGTGGTGGCGTCCACGATGCGGTCGCGCCGCACCGCCAGCGTGGCGCCGTCGCGTTTGAGGATGATGGCCGCCACCTTCACGATGTTCTCGCGCAGCGCCTGGCCGGCCAGCAACACGGCTTCGCCGCCGATGCCCGCGCCGCGTGAGGCCCAGGTGCCGCCACCATACGGCGTGGCGTCGGTGTCGCCGGTGACCACGCGCACCTTGGTGATGTCCACGCCCACCGCGTCGGCCGCGATCTGCTGGTAGATGCCTTCGGTGCCCTGGCCCTGTTCACCCACGCCGATCAACACGGTGATGTGGCCTTCGGGGTCCAGCCGCACGGTGGCGCCGTCTTGCGAGGCGATGCGCGCACCGCCCACGCCGTAAAACGCGGCACTCGGGTTGGTGAGCTCGATCACGGTGGCAAAGCCGATGCCGCGGTGAATGCCCTGCTGTCGAAGCGCGGCCTGCTCGGCACGCAGCGCGTCGTAGTTCATCAGCTCGCGCAGCTTTTTCAGGCTGGCTTCGTGCGAGAGGATTTCCAGCTTGATGCCCGAGATGCCGGCCGTGGGGTAGGCGTCGTCGGGAATCACGTTGAGCTCGCGGATGCGCAGCGGGTCCATGCCGATCTTCTGCGCGGCCAGGTCCACCAGCGCCTCGGTCACGGCGCAGGCAATCGGGTGGCCCACGCCACGGTACTGGCAGGTCGGCGTCTTGTTCTGGAACACCACGTTGAGCTTGGCGCGGTAGTGCTTGTGCTTGTACGGGCCACCCACGAGGTTGACCACCTGGTTGCCTTCAATGGCGCTGGTGCGCGGGAACATGGAGTACGGGCCGATGCCGGTGAGGTCGTCCATGTCGAAGCCGAGAATTTCGCCGTCGCGGTTGACCGCGATGCGCGCCTTGATGTGGTGGTGGCGCGCGTGGATGTCGCTGGTGAAGCTCTCCAGCCGGTCGGCCACGAACTTCACCGGGCGGCCCAGCATGATCGAGAGCGCCACGGTGGCGAAGTCGTCGGGGTACGCGTGCACCTTGATGCCGAAGGAGCCGCCCACGTCTTTGCAGGTCACGCGGATGGCGCTGGCCGGCAGGCCGAACTGGCGACCGTAGAGGTCCTGCATCATGTGCGGCGCCTGGCACGAGTGGTACACCGTGAGGCGCTGCTCGGCCGGGCTCCAGTGCGCGATCTGCGCGCGCGGCTCCAGCGTCACACCGGTGTGCCGGCCAAACTCGAACTCGATATCGGCCACCACGTCGGCGTTGGCAAAGGTCTCATCGACCTGGCCCACATCCAGCGTGCGGGTGAAGCACAGGTTGTCGCCCAGCTCGGGGTGGATCAGCGGCGTGGCCGGGTCCAGGGCGGTGAGCATGTCGGTGGCGGCGGGCAGCTCTTCCCAGTCCACCTCGATGTAGGCCAATGCGTCTTCGGCCTCGGCACGGCTCTCGGCCACCACCGCCACCACCGGCTCGCCCTGCCAGCAGGCGCGGTCCAGCGCCAGCGCGTACTGCGGTGCCGACTTCATGCCCGCCAGGTGGCCCAGCGTGGCCACCCAGGGCTTGCAGACCTTGGCGAGGTCTTGCCCGTCGGCCACCAGCAGCACGCCGGGCATGGCCCGGGCGAAGTCGGCGTTGACCGACTTGATGCGCATGTGCGCCACCGGGCTGCGCCAATAGACCACGTGGGCCATGCGCGGGAGTTCGATGTCGTCCAGGTACTGGCCCAGGCCCTGGGTGAGCCGCTCGATGCCGCCGCGCGGCACCGACGCGCCAATGTAGCGCTGGTCGTCGCTGACCGGGGTCAGCGGTTGGGTGTGGTCCACACCAGGCTCCAGGTTGACGGTGTCGCGCTTCATGCGGTGGCCTCCTTGCGTTGTTGCAGCACGTCGCAGATCGCGTCCACGATGGCGTGGTAACCGGTGCAGCGGCAGTAGTTGCCCGAGATCCACTCGCGCACCTCGGCGCGGCTGGCGTGGGGCATCTGCTCCACCAGTTCCTTGGCCGCCATCAACATGCCCGAAGTGCAGAAGCCGCACTGCAGCGCGTTGCGCCGCACAAAGGCCTCTTGCAGATCGCGGATCACGCCGGACGCGCTCAGGCCTTCAATCGTTTGCACGGTGCCGCCGTCGGCCTGCACGGCCAGCGTGAGGCAGCCGCGCACGATCTGGCCGTTGAGCTCCACGGTGCAGGCGCCGCACACGCCATGTTCGCAGCCGAGGTGGCTGCCTTTGAGGCCGAGGTCTTCACGCAAAAAATCCACCAGGTGGGTGCGTGGTTGCACGCTGCACTGGTGCGGCTTGCCGTTGACGGTGACTTTGATCGGATACAGGTATGCCATGGGTGTTCCTTGGGGGCTCAGGCGGTGGCGCTGGCAGTGGCCACGGTGGGCAACATGCGGTGCAGCAGCACGCCGGCCAGATGCCGTTTGGTGTCGGGGGTGTTGGTCAGGTCGGGCAGCGGATCGATTTCGCTGCGCAGGCTGGCCACGGCCTGGGTCACGGTGGCGATGTCCAGCGCGCGGCCTTCCAGCAGCGCTTCTGTCTGGCGCGCGCGCACCGGCGTGGCGTCCACACCCAGCAGCACGATGCGCAGGCCGTGCAAGGCCTGACCTTCGCGCCGGGCGGTGGCCGCCATGCCGACGATGGCGTAGTCGCCGTGGCGGCGCGCGAGTTCGCTGAAGCCGAACCAGTGCTCTGCGCTGGCCAGCGGGATCTCGCAGGCGGCCAGCAGCTCGTCGGGCTGCAGTGCGGTGCTGTAGAGACCGGTGAAGAAATCGTCGGCCGCGATGCGGCGTTCACCCTTGGGGCCGCGCGCCACCACCGTGCCGCCCAGCGCCAGCAGGCAGGTGGGCCACTCGGCGGCCGGATCGGCGTAGGCGATGGAGCCACCAAAGGTGCCGCTGTTGCGGATGGCGCGGTGCGCAATGTGGGGCGCGGCCGCCTTGAGCAGCGGTGCGTGGCGCGCCACCAGCGGGCTGAACTCGATGTCGGTGTGCGTGGCCAGTGCGCCGATGCGCAGCACCTTGCCCTGCACGCTGATGCCGCGCAGCGATTCGATACCGGTGATGTCGATCACCAGTTGCGGCTCGGACAGGCGCATGTTCAGGGTGGCCATCAGCGTCTGGCCGCCGGCCAGCAGGCGGGCGTCGTCGCCGTGTTGCTGCAGCAGCGCGAGCACCTGGTCGATGGTGGTGGGTTTGACGTAGTCGAAGGCAGCGGCTTTCATGGAGCGGTCCTCAAGAAGTCAACAGGGAAGCGATCCACACGCCGAAGCCGGTGGACAAGGAACCAAGCACGAACCACAGCACGCGCACGCCTTCACCGCTGGCTGCGGGCTGCGGCGCGTGAACGGTGCGTGGCACAAAAGCAGGCTGCGGCGCGGCGGCGGCCGTGGGTGCTGCTTCTGCAGGCGCAGTTTCAGCGGCTTCAGCAGCGTCCACCACCGGCTCGCCCACCATCTGTTCGTTGAACGCGGTGAAAAACTGGTCGGCCATCTGCTTGGAGGCGGCGTCGATCATGCGACCGCCCACCTGGCCCAGCTTGCCGCCAATGGCGGCCTGCGCGGTGTAGCGCAAACGCGTGCCACCGGCCTCGTCGGTGAGCTCCACGTTCGAATGGCCCTTGGCCATGCCGGCCGCGCCGCCCGAGCCCTGAAAGCGCAGCACGCAGCCTTCGTTGGCGCGGATGTCTTCCATGCGCACGTGGCCCACGAAGCGGGCGCGCACCGGGCCGATCTTCACGGCCACGCGGGCGGTGCGCTCGGTCGGGCTGGTGGCCTCCATGGCTTCGCAGCCGGGGATGCAGCGCGTCAGGATCTCCGGGTCGTTGAGCCCGGCCCAGACCTTCTCGCGCGGTGCACCGATCAGGATGTCTCCATTCAATTCCATGCCTTGAATCCTCGGGTTTTCACGGGTGTTTTTGTTTACCAGTCGGTTAACAATGGTACGAATCATTGACCCAGCGGTAAATAGCGTGCGCATCCAGACAAACCCTGACACGGTGCAAGAAGACGAGCCCACAGTGCCGGACGCACCGGTGCGTCGGCGCATGGGTGTGGTCGAGCGCGAGCGCCAGATCCTGGACGGCGCGATTCAATTTTTCTCGGTGCACGGCTTCAACGGCCAACTGCGCGACCTGGCCAAAAGCATCGGCGTGACCCACGCCCTGCTCTACCACTACTTCCCCACCAAACAGGCGCTGGTGGACCGCGTGTACCTCGAAGTGTTTGAAGGTCGCTGGCGCACCGAGTGGGACGCCCTGCTCGACGACCCCGACATGCCGGTCGAAGACAAGCTCACCGCCTTCTACTGGGAGTACGTGACGATCACGCTCTCGCAGGAGTTCGTGCGCATCCTCGTGTTCTCGGGCCTGACCGACCACACCATCACCGACCGCTTCTTCGCCATGCTGCGCGCCCGGTTGTTCCCGCGCCTGATCCGCGAGACGCGCCGCTTTCGCGGTGTGGTCAGCCGCGCCAAACCCAGCGAGCGCGAGATGGAGTTGCTGATGGGCCTGCACGGCGGCTTCTTCTACATCACCATGCGCCGCTGGATTTACGCGCAGGACGTCTACAGCGAAAGCGCCCACGAAGGCTACGACGAACAGCTGGTGCGCGACCGCGTGCGCGCCTACCTGAACGCCAGCCGCGATCTGTTTGCCAACACCACCGGGAGCACGCGCAAGCGCTCCACCCCACGCTGACCCAGTTTGATGAAGCCGGTGCGGGGGCACCGGCACCCCACCAACCCCGGCTGAACCTGCAGCCATGACACCCACCGAGGAGACAACATGAGACTCAAGAAAATCACCATCGCAACCCTGGTCGCCATGGGCGCCACACTGGCGGTCGGTTCGGCCATGGCGCAGCAACGCGTCACGGTCAACATCGGCTCCAGCCACCCCACCACCAACATCTGGGCCTTCGCCATGAAGGAAGTGTTCCAGCCCGAGGTGGACCGTTTGCTCAAGGAAGGCGGCGCCAAGTACGAGGTGCGCTGGCGCGAGAACTACGGCGGCACGCTCTACAAGTTCACCGACACCCGCGCCGCCGTGCGCGACGGCATCGTGGACGTGGGCATGGTCGGCACCGTGTGGGAAAACTCCGCCATGCCGCTGCAGAACGTGACCTACTTCACCCCGTTCGCCACGACCAACCACGAACAGCTGATCGAGATCTTCGACAAGCTCAACGCCACCGTGCCCGCCCTGCGCGACAGCTGGGCCGCTCAGAACATGGTGCCGCTGTCTTCGCTGATCACCGACAGCTACGACATCTACGCCACCTTCCCGGTGAAGGACATGAGCAGCCTGAAAAACAAACGCATCAACGCGCCTGGCACCTCGGCCAACTGGATGCGCGAGACCGGCGCCACGCCGGTGGACGGCGCACTGACCACCTACTACACCAACATCCAGACCGGCGTGACCGATGGCGCGCTGTCGTTCGCCAGCGGCATCGGCCCGGCCCGCGTGTACGAGGTGGCCAAAAACCTCACGCGCGTGGACATCGGCGCCATGTACTTCGGCAGCGTGGCGGTGAACAAGAAGGTGTTCGACGGCCTGCCCAAGGAAGTGCAGGACGCCATGCTCAAGGCCGGCAAGGCCACCTCGGTCGCGCACGGCAAACACGTCACCAAAACCGCCAACGCTGCGCTGGACACCATGAAGGCCGCCGGCCTGCAAATCACCGAGCTGCCGCAAGCCGAAAAGACCAAGTGGGTCAACGGCCTGCCCAACATCGTGGCGCCCTGGCTGCAAGGCACGGGCGACGCGGGCAAGCAGGTGCTCAAGGCCTACTTTGACGAACTGCGCGCCCGTGGCGTGAAGCCACTGCGCGACTGGGACCTGCAGAACCGCTGATCGACCCGACGCCGTCTTTTCCACCCGGTGGCGCCCTCGCGCTGTCGGGTGGTGTTTCTTCCAGCTTTCACAGGTGACCTGTGCACAACGAACCCGACTTCGCCAGCGAAACCCCTGCGGTCGCCGGCCTCACCAATCCACTGCAAGGCGTGGCCAACGTGCTGGCCGCCGTGGGTACGGTGTGGATCTTTCTCATGATGTTGCTGATCGTGGCCGATGTGCTGGGCCGCAACTTCTTTGACTCGCCCATCACCGGCGTGGCCGAATTCGCCGCCCGCTCGGTGGCCTCCATCGTCTTTCTGCAGCTGGCCGCCGCCGTCTGCTCAGGCCGCATGACCCGCAGCGACTTCCTGCTGCGCATCATCGGCAAACGCTCGCCGGCCGCCTTCAAGGCGCTGGAAGTGATCAACGTGGTCATGGGCGCGTTTCTGTTTTTCGCACTGGCCTTCATTGCCTGGCCCGAGCTCACCGAGGCCATGAAGATCAAAGAGTACTTCGGCGTGCAAGGTGTCTTCACGGTGGTCACCTGGCCGTTCCGCGCGCTCATCGTGCTGGGCTCCGTGGCCGCCGCTGTGGCCTACCTCGCCTGCATCCCCTCGCTGCTGCGCCAGCCCCCCTTCAACGGAGCACACGCATGAGCGAACTGGCCCTGGGCGGGCTCCTGATCGGGGCCCTGGTATTTCTCGTTCTCTTTGGCCTGCACATCGCGGTGGCCCTCACCGCAGTGGGTTTTGCCGGCATCTGGCTGATCCGCGAAGACGTGGACATGGCCATGCGGCTCATGTACCTCTCGGCCTACAACGGCGTGGCCGACTACATCTTTGCCACCATCCCGCTCTTCGTGTTGATGGGCCTGCTGGTTTCGATATCGAACGTCGGCAAGGACACGTTCGATGTGGCCGAAACCCTGCTGCGGCGCCTGCGCGGTGGCCTGGGCGTGGCCACCGTGGCGGCCAACACCGTGTTTGCCGCCGTCACCGGCGTGTCCATCGCGTCGGCCGCGGTGTTCACCCGCGTGGCCGTGCCCGAGATGGTGAACCACGGCTACCGCGCCAGCTTCGCCGCCGGCACCGTGGCCGGCAGTTCGGTGCTGGGCATGATGATCCCGCCCAGCCTGCTGCTCATCATCTACGGCGTGCTGGCCGAGCAGTCCATCGGCACCCTGTTCATCGCCGGCATCATCCCCGGCTTCGTGATGGCGGCCGCCTTCGCCATCATGATCATGCTCATGGCCAGGTTCACACCCGGTTTGGTGTTTGACCTGAAGCGCCAGGCCGAGCTGGCCGCCGAGCGCAGCACCGCGCGTCTGCTCACCACCACCGAAATGCTGGGCAAGCTGGTGCCGATTGCGGCATTGGTGGCACTGGTGCTGGGTGGCCTGTACTCGGGTTTCTTCACACCCACCGAGGCGGGTGGCGTGGGCGCCTTCGGGGCCTTCGTCATCGCCATCCTGCGGCGCAAGCTCGGCGGCGGCAACCTGTGGCGCGTGCTCACCGAAACCGGCGCGGTGTCGGTCGGCATCCTGATCCTGCTGGTGGCGGCGGGCTTCTACAGCCGCATGCTGTCGGTGGCCGGCGTGCCCATGGCCATCAGCGACTTGGTGCAGGACGCTGGCCTGGGCCCCTACGGGTTCCTGTTCCTCTACGTGGTCATCCTGCTCCTGCTGGGCATGATCCTGGACTCCAGCTCCATCCTGCTGATCATGACGCCGGTGGCGGTGCCGATCGCCGCGGGTCTTGATTTCAACCTGATCCACTTCGGCATAATCACCGTCATCGCGGTGGAGATCGGCCTGCTCACGCCACCCTTCGGCATCTCGGTGTTCACGGTCAAGTCCACACTCAACGATCCGAATGTGTCGGTGGAAAGCATCTTCGCCGGCTCCATGCCTTACGTGGGCGTGATGCTCGCCGTGCTGCTGCTGATCGCGATCTTCCCGTTCATGGCGCTGGCTTTGACCTGAGCAGCCCAAGCAGACAAGAAAAAACCCGTTGCCTTGTGGGCAACGGGTTTTTTGTGTTTCTGGGGTGGCTGATGGGGCTCGAACCCACGACAACAGGAATCACAATCCTGGACTCTACCAACTGAGCTACAGCCACCGCAAGCCGCAGATTATAGCCGCAAGTCGTTCGTCAACTTGCGGTGACCAGCGGAGAAAACTCAGCGAGCGGACACGACCGGCTTGGGCTCGTTCACCAGGATGCGGGCCTTGAAGCGTGTCTTGAGCGCTTCGTAGTACGCCAGGCTCTCAGCGCTGGCCCACCACTGGCTGTACTGCTGCACTTCCTGGGCCAAGGCCTGCGCCGGACGCACTTCGCGCGGCAGCACTTTTTCAACCTTCACAACCGCATAACCCTCATTGCCCAGCGACACACCGACCCAGGCCGGCAGGCTCTTGGGATCGGCGCTGAGTGCTGCGGTCAACACGGGTTGGGCCAGGCCCTGCGCGTTCTCACGCGACACGGTCTGGGCTGCCGAGAGACCGGTTGCAGTGCCGCCGGCTTTCCAGGCCTGAAGCTGTTTTTCACCCTCTTCACGCGCCAGTTCGGCCGCGCGTTGCGCCACCAGACGGGCCCGCACAGCTTCGCGCACCTCGTCCAGCGGGCGGGTGCGCGCAGGCGAGTGTTTCACCACGCGCGCCGCCGCCAGCTGGTTGGAGCCGGTCTCGATGGCTTCGGTGTTTCGCTTCTTGTCGATGGCATCGGGGGCGAACAGGGCGGCCAGCAAACGCTCGTTGCCCAGCACGCCGGTGACACCCTGCGGCTGGCGCTGCACACCCTGAGCGGTGCGGATCTCCAGCTTCAGGCGATCGGCTGCGGGCTTGAGGCTGTCGGCCTGCTCGTACACGAGGTTGCTGAAGGTCTCGGCGGCTTCAGCGAACTGCTTTTGCGCCTGCTGCTGCTTGAGCTCAGCCTCGATCTCGGGCTTCATGGACTCGAAGCTGCGCTGTGGCGGAGCCTTGATGTCGGTGAGCTGGATGATGTGAAAGCCGAACTCGGTCTCCACGAGATCGGAGATGCCGCCCTTGGCGAGTGAGAAGGCCACATCTTCAAACGGCTTGACCATGGCACCACGCGCGAAAAAGTCCAGGTCGCCACCGTTGGCGGCAGAGCCAGGGTCTTGCGACTGCGCCTTGGCCACGTCGGCAAAGGTCGCGGGGTTCTTGCGCAACTGCTCCAGCAAGGCCGCCGCCTTGGCACGCACGGCGTCCTTGTCGGCCGCAGGCGCGCCCGCAGGCACAGTCAGCAGGATGTGGCTGGCACGACGTTCCTCAGTGCCAGCCAGACGCCCGGCGTTCTGGTCGTAATAGGCGCGCACGTCGGCTTCATTGAGCGCCAACGACGCTTGCAGCGAGGCCGCGTCCAGCACCAGGTACTCGATGTCGGCCTGCTCGGGCGCCTGGAACAGCGGCCCGTTGGCGTTGTAGAAGGTTTCGATCTCGGCGTCGGTCGGCTTCACGCGTGCGGCAAAGTCGGCTGAGTTGAAGCGGGCAATCTGAACTTCGCGGCGTTCAAAGAAGGCATTGAGCGACACGGTGGCCAGGCCCACAGGCGCAAAACCCGAGCCCACGATGCTCTGTGCCACCTGCCGCTGCGACAGGTCGGCGCGCACACGGGCTTCAAACATTTCGGGTGTCATGCCCTGGCGAGCCACCAGCGCACGGTACGCCTCCACGTCGAGCGAGCCATCGGGCTTGCGCAAGGCGGCAATGGCTTCGTTTTGTTGCAGCTCGCTGGCCAGACGCTGGTCGCTGGTGAAGAGGTTGAGTTTTTGCGCTGCGGTGGCCAGCACGCGGTCGCGCACGAGGCGCTCCAGCGTGGCGTAGCGCGCCTCGTCGCTCTCCAGCAGCTTGGCGTCCAGCGTGGGCATGGCCTCACGCAGGCGCTGGGATTCAACCTGATGGGCCTGATCCCATTCGGCTTTGGTGATCTCCTGACCGTCCACCGAGGCCACGGGTTCACCACTTTCGTTGAACCGGGTGTAACCCTCGATGCCGAACAGAACGAACGAGGGAATGATCAGGATCAGCAAGAAGCCCATGAGGTACTTCTTGTGGTTGCGGATGGTATCGAACATGCCTGGAACCCTGCTGCTTCAAAAGGGATGTAAGGAGTTGTCTGAAGGACAACAAAAAAGGCGAACCCGGGTTCGCCTTTTCGATGGTGGTGGGTGCTGACGGGGTCGAACCGCCGACCTACTCCGTGTAAAGGAGCCGCTCTGCCAACTGAGCTAAGCACCCCACCGGAAAGTGGGCGATGGCCTCAGTTCAGTGCGTCTTTGAGGGCCTTGCCCGGACGGAACTTCGGCACCTTGGCGGCCTTGATCTTAATCTCGTCGCCGGTGCGGGGGTTGCGGCCCTTGCGGGCTGGACGCTTGGTCACTGCGAAAGAGCCGAAACCCACGAGGGACACGGTGCCGCCCTTCTTGAGCGTGGTGCGGATGGCGGTGATGGTCGAATCGAGTGCACGCGTGGCGGCTGCCTTGGAGATGTCGGCGTTCTTGGCAATGTGTTCGACGAGTTCTGTTTTGTTCACAAATGGCCCCTCTTGGATTGAGATGAGTTGTTCCGTTGGTACAAAGCTTGTCCTGGAACGGCGCGGTTGGCGGCCGTGGGGACGGGTTTTGTTGATCGCTGGACACGGTGATGGCCGTGGCACACGCAAAGTGATTAGACCCATGGGCCACAACCCCTGTCAATACACGGGGATCGCGCGCCCGTTCCCGACGGCACAAGAGGCGAGATTCTAGACGCTTTCCCCCGTCGCGCCGTCGCGCAGAACACCCCGGATCAACCCTTGATCGCCTGTGCGATGGCGCGGCCCACATCGGAGGTGCCTGCGGTACCGCCCAGATCGGCGGTTCGGGGTGCGCCACTGCCTGGCTGCAGCACCGATTCAATGGCGGTCATGACGGCGTCGTGCGCCGCTTTGTGGCCCAGAAAATCCAGCATCAGCGCACCACACCAGATCTGACCGATCGGATTCGCAATGCCTTTGCCCGCAATGTCCGGCGCCGATCCGTGAACCGGCTCGAACAAGGAAGGATGCTGGCGCGTGGGGTTGAGGTTGGCGCTGGGCGCAATGCCGATGGTGCCGGTGCATGCCGGGCCGAGGTCGGACAGGATGTCGCCAAACAGGTTGCTGCCCACCACCACATCAAAGAAATCGGGGCGCTGCACAAAGTGCGCGGTGAGGATGTCGATGTGGAACTTGTCGACCCGCACGTCCGGGTATTCCTTGGCCATCTCGGCCACCCGTTCGTCCCAGTAGGGCATGGTGATGGCGATGCCGTTGCTCTTGGTGGCGCTGGTCAGATGTTTCTTGGGGCGCGAGCGCGCGGTCTCGAAGGCGTAACGCAGCACGCGGTCCACGCCGATGCGCGACATCACGGTTTCCTGCATCACGATCTCGCGTTCGGTGCCCGGGTACATGCGCCCGCCGATGCTTGAGTATTCACCCTCGGTGTTCTCGCGCACGATCACCATGTCGATCTCGCCGGGTGCGCGCGCGCTGCCGTCGCGCCGCACCACCGGAGCGATCACGCCGGGCATGAGGCGCGCGGGCCGCACGTTGACGTATTGGTCGAACTCACGACGGAACAGCAGCAGCGAGCCCCAGAGCGAGATGTGGTCGGGCACCTTGTCGGGCCAGCCCACCGCACCAAAGTAGATCGCCTCGTGGCCACCGATCTGGTCTTTCCAGTCGTCGGGCAGCATCTTGCCGTGGCGCTCGAAGTAGTCGCAGCTGGAGAAGTCGAAATGGTCGAACTGCAGGTCGATGCCGAACTTCGTGGCGGCTGCTTCGAGCACGCGAATGCCCTCGGGCATGACTTCGGTGCCGATGCCGTCTCCGGCGATGACGGCGATGCGGTGTTGGCTCATGGATGCTCCTTCGGATGGGTCTTGGAAAGTCGCCAGCATAGCCCGCCTTGCGGCAATAATCCGGCAATTGATTCGTTCCACAAAGGAAACAATTGGACCGCCCCGATCTGGAACTTGTGCTCGCCGTGCGCCAGCACGGCAGCCTGGTGATGGCCGCCCGCGCGCTGCGCGTGGCGCCCTCGGCCGTGACCAAACGCCTGGCCGCGCTGGAGGCGGGCCTGGGTCTGAAACTGTTCCAGCGCACCACGCGGCGTGTGAGCCCCACGGCCGAGGGCGACACGCTGTGCGAGCGCGCGGTGCACCTGCTGCGCGCGTTCGACGAGGTGCAGGCCGAGTTGCGCGAGCGCCAGGCCGAACCGGCCGGGCCGATTCGGCTGGCGGCCACCTTCGGTTTTGGTCGCCTCTGGGTGGGCCCGGCGCTGGCCGATTTCCAGGCCTTGCATCCCGGTGTGCAGGTGCAGTTGCAGCTGACTGAACAGCTGCCCGACCTGGCGGTGGAAGGGTTTGATGGCGCCATCTGGCTCTGGAACGCACCAAACGAACGCACGGCCGAATGGGTGTCGCGGCGGCTCGCTGGCAACCAGCGTGTGCTGGTGGCGGCACCCGGCTATTTGCAGCAACACGGCACACCGCGCACGCTGCAAGACCTTGCGTCCCACAGCTGCCTGGTGGTGCGCGAAAACGGTGGTGGACCCGGCCAGCGCTTTGAACACTGGCGGCTGCAGAGCGCGGGCGAGACGCAGGTGAAACACGTGCCGGTGAGTGGCCCACTCTCCAGCAACTCGGGCGAAATGGTGCGTGACTGGTGCCTCGCGGAGCGCGGCATCATGTTGCGCAGCCTGTGGGACATCGCACCACAGTTGGCCAGCGGCGAACTTGTGCGGGTGCTGCCGGGACACGCCATGGCGGACGCCGACATCCACTGGCTCGCGCCCTACCGGTCGCAGACCCCTCGGCGCATCCGATTGCTGGTGGACTTTCTGGTGGAGCGTTTCCGCCACGAGCCGTGGAAGCCCGCGCGGCGCGCCCCTAGCGCGAAGCGCGCACCACCAGGCTCACGCCAAAAGCGGTGAGCGCGGTGCCGGCCAGTGTGACGGCGGTGATGGGTTCGGCGAACAGCACCCACGCGATCAGCGCGGTGCATGGCGGCACGAGATACATCAGGCTGGTGACACTGGCCGCCGCGCCGCGCTGGATCAGCAAATAGAGCAGCGAACTGCCACCCAGCGTGAGGCCCAGAACACTCCAGGCCATGGCCCCCATGAGCTGTCCATTCCAATGCATGGCCTCAGCCTCCAGCAAAGTCAGTGGCAGCGTGACCAACACCGCAGCCAGCAACTGCACCACGTTGGCGGTGCGCACGTCGCAAGCCGCCACGAAGCGCTTCTGGTAGAGCGTTCCGATGGTGATGGAGAACAGCGCCATGACCGCCAGCGACAGGTTGAACCAGGTGGCCTGATCGCCCGGCCCGCCCGCGCCAAACTTGCGCGAAACCACCAGCACCAGCCCGGCAAAGCCCAGCACCAGACCGAGCCATTGGCGCCTGGACACCTTGGAGCCTGTGCCCGAGAGCCAGATGGCGGTGAGCACAGGCTGCAGTCCCACGATGAGAGATGACAAACCCGAGCCCATACCTGCCTTGACGGCCACCCAGACACCCCCCAGGTAGCCCGCGTGCATGAAGACGCCTGTGACGGCCAGATGAAGCCGCTGCGTGCGGTTGGTGGGCCACTTCACGCCTGCCACAAGAATCCAGGGGAGAAAGCAGGCGATGGAGAGCGCGTAACGCACCACGAGAAACTTCATGGGCGGGGCAAACGGCATGCCGTAACGCGCCACGATGAAACCAGTGCTCCAGATGAGCACGAACACCCAGGGCATGGCGCGCAGCCACGCGTTGTCTTGCGTCGGAGAATGCATGAGACCTCAGTGCCGTCAGCGCACTCAGCGTGACTTGGCGCGGATTTCGGGAATGGCCTTTTGCAGGTAATAGACCATGGACCACACGGTCAGCACTGCCGATATCCAGATCAGCCAGGTGCCCCAGAGCCGCGTGTCGATCAGCTGGAACAGCGTGCCGTCGAACAGCAGAAACGGAATCGCCACCATCTGCACGGTGGTCTTGATCTTGCCGATCATGTGCACGGCCACGCTTTTGGTGGCGCCGATGATGGCCATCCACTCGCGCAGCGAAGAAATGGCGATCTCGCGGCCAATGATGATGAGCGCGACAAACACGTCGGCGCGGTCCAGGTGCACCAGCACCAGCAGCGCGGCACACACCAGGAACTTGTCCGCCACCGGATCGAGGAAGGCGCCGAAGGCCGAGGTCTGGTTGAGTTTGCGCGCCAGGTACCCGTCGGCCCAGTCGGTCAGCGCGAACACGACAAACATGACCGTGGCGATCAGGTTCTGCTGCGCCACGCTCATGTCTTCCAGATAGAACACCCCCACGATCAGCGGGATGGCCACGATGCGTGCCCAGGTGAGCAGGGTGGGGAGGTTGAAAAACATGGCGCGATTATGCGGGCTCGATCCAGCCGCAGATGTGCAGCGTCGCATCGGTACTGGAGATGCGCTGCGCTCGCCAGCCTCGGTGCCGCCCGGAGACGGGCTCGCGGACTTTTTCACGCAGGCTTCGAATTCGTGCCCAAGCACCTTCCGAAAATGAGTCTCAAAAACTTACATCAATGAAAATAGAAACCTCTTTTGAATTCTTTTGAACTCAATCAAGGGCCGATACGGCACAACGCATCTTTGAACCCACCCATGCACACCACACACCACCTTCAAGCGCCGCAACTCACCGGACAACCCAATCGCACCAGCGAGGCATTTGGTGCGGCCGTGTGGCTGTGGATGCAACTGCCCCGCCAACGCCAGCTCGCCCTCAAGAGCCTGGAGAAGCGCTTGCTGGAGCCGATCCAGCAAGGTCAGTACGTGCTGGTCTGCACGGGCAAGCACAACCGCCAGCGCGATCCGGTGGCCTTGCTGCTGTATGCCGGCCTGAATGCGCGCACCGAAAGCCAGTACCTCAGAGATCCTTCTGCCCCGTTGGCCGCCACCGACTGGCGCAGCGGTGACCGGCTGTGGCTGATCGACTGGGTCTCTCCGTTTGGCCAATCGCTGCCGTTGCGCCACCAGATGCAGGAGCTGTTCGCGCGCCAGACCGCCCGCAGCCTGCTGCGACACCCGCGAGCAAACGCAAGCCGGGTGAAGACGTGGCGGGGCGACACCTGCACCTGCGACGCCGCCCACGCCTGGTGGCACGAGCGCCCGGTGTTGAGCGGCCCCCGGAGCACGCCTTCCTGGCCCGTTGCAAGGCACTGGGAGCCCACCGTTCCAGCCGAATTCCTGCACCACGGCAACACGTTTGCATGATGCGGCTCAAAACCGCTCAGTGCAGGGCGCGGTAGATCGCATCAGCCAGCTCGGCCGAGATGCCTTCCACGGTGCACAGGTCGTCCACGCTGGCTGAGGCCACGCCACGCACACCACCAAAGCGCTGCAGCAAACGCGCGCGCTTCTTTGGCCCCACACCCGGAATGTCTTCGAGCTTGCTGCCGCCGGTGCGCACCTTGGCGCGCTGGGCGCGCATGCCGGTGATGGCGAAGCGGTGCGCCTCGTCGCGGATCTGCGCCACCAGCATCAGCGCCGCGGAGTCGTGGCCGAGGTAGACCTTCTCGCGCCCATCGGCAAACACCAGTTCTTCCAGGCCAACCTTGCGGCCTTCGCCCTTCTCCACACCCACGATGAGCGACAGGTCCAGCCCGAGTTGCTGGAACACCTCGCGCGCCATGCTCACCTGCCCTTTGCCGCCGTCGATGAGCACCAGGTCGGGCATGCGCGGTCCGGTGATGGATTCGGCGGTGGGTTCGGTCGCTTCGTCGGTGAGGGCTTCGACAGGCTCAGCCCGAACGGTGAGATCTGGCGGCGGTGCGTCCTCCGAACGCATGGCCTCGGCGATCTTGCCGTAGCGCCGCAGCAGCACCTGTTTCATTGCCGCGTAGTCGTCGCCCCCGGTGATGCCTTCGATTTTGTAGCGGCGGTACTGGCTGTTCTGCATCTTGTGGCCTTCGAACACCACACACGAGGCCTGGGTGGATTCACCGGCCGTGTGCGAGATGTCGAAACACTCGATGCGCAGGGTGTCCAACTGGTCGTCGGGCAGTTGCAGCGCGTCGGCCAGCGCGCGGGTGCGCGCCTGCTGACTGCCCTCTTCGGCCAGCAGGCGGGCCAGCGCGATGTCGGCGTTTTTTTGCGCCATCTCCAGCCAGATGCGGCGGTGCTCGCGCGGGTTGTGCACCGCGTTCACCTTGTTGCCCGTTTGCTCGGACAGCGCGTCCAGCAGCGGCCGGCCCACCGCGTGGCTGGTCACCAAAATCTGCGGCATGGCGATGCCCAGGTAGTGCTGGGCAATGAAGGCTTCCAGCACCTGCACGGCCACGCGCTCGGCCGGGTCGCCGGTGGGCGCGTCGCCCTCTTCAGAGAGCGCGTTGTCGATCGCGGTGGCGTCGTCCACGTGCGCGGGAAAGTACGGCCGGTCGCCCAGGTGGCGCCCGCCGCGCACCATGGCCAGATTCACACAGGCGCGCCCGCCGTGCACCTTGACCGCCAGCACATCCACGTCCTTGTCGGACAGGTTGTCCATGGTCTGCTGGTGCAGCACGCGCGAGAGCGCGGTCATCTGGTTGCGCAGCTCGGCGGCCTGTTCAAACTCGAGTTTTTCAGCGTGCACCAGCATGCGCTGCTCCAACGCGTCGAGCACGGCCTGGGTCTCGCCGCGCAGAAAGCGTTCGGCGTCCTGCACGTCGCGTGCGTATTCCTCGCTGTCCACCAGGTCCACACAAGGACCGCTGCAGCGCTTGATCTGGTACAGCAGGCAGGGCCGCGTGCGGTTGGCAAACACCGTGTCTTCGCAGGTGCGCAGGCGGAAGACTTTCTGCAGCAGCGTGATCGACTCTTTCACGGCCCAGGCGCTGGGGTACGGCCCGTAGTAGCTGTGGCGCCGGTCGACCACGCCGCGGTAGTACGCCATGCGCGGAAACGCGAGCGAGGGCACCGGCATCTTGGCCGAAGTGCGGAAGGTTTCGCGCGTGCCGGTGATCTTGAGGTAGGGGTAACTCTTGTCGTCGCGAAACAGGATGTTGAACTTGGGGTTCAACGTCTTGATGAGGTTGTTCTCCAGCAGCAGCGCCTCGGCCTCGGAGCGCACCACCGTGGTCTCCATGCGCACGATCTTGCTGATCATGTGGCCGATGCGCGTGCCGTCGTGGCTCTTCTGGAAGTAGCTCGACACACGCTTCTTGAGGTTGCGCGCCTTGCCCACGTAGAGCAGCTGGCCCTGGGCGTCGAAATAGCGGTAGACGCCCGGCAGCCCGGGGAGTGCGGCCACCTCGCTGAGCAATTGATCGGAATGCGTGTCTGACATGGGCGCGTATTGTGCGCGGCCTGAAAAGCCTTGCCGCGACAATGGCGGCCATGCGTTGGGACATTTTCTGCAGGGTGATCGACAACTTCGGCGACGTGGGCGTGTGCTGGCGGCTCTCGGCCGAGCTCGCGCGCCGCGGTGAAGAAGTGCGCCTGTGGCTCGACGATCCACAGGCACTGACCTGGATGGCGCCGGGCGCCATCGAAGGCCGGGTGAGCGGCATCGAGGTGCTGCACTGGACCACGCCACTGCCCGCTGGCCAAGCGGCCAGCTTGCCCTTGGCCGACGTCTGGATCGAAGCCTTTGGCTGCGAACCGCCGCCCGAATGCATCGACGATCTGGCCACGCGCCTGGCCCACGGCGAACGTCCGCCGGTATGGATCAACCTGGAATACCTGAGCGCCGAGCCCTACGTGGAGCGGTCGCACCGCCTGCCCTCGCCGGTCATGAGCGGCCCTTTGAGGGGACTCACCAAATGGTTCTTCTACCCCGGCTTCACCGAACGCACCGGGGGCCTGCTGCGCGAACCCGACCTGCTGCAGCGGCAGGCTGCGTTCGACGCTGACGCCTGGCTGCACGGCCTGGGCCTGCCATCCGCACAACCCCGCGCCAGCCTGTTTTGTTACGAGCCTGCCGCCCTGCCCGAGGTGCTGCGCCAGGCGGCACAAGGGTCATGGCACTGGCTGGTCACGCCCGGGCGCGCGTGGCGCGCGGCTCAGGCCGCACCGGCTGGGGAACTGCACGCCCTGCTCTTGCTCACCCAGCCCGCCTTCGACCACCTGCTCTGGGCCTGCGACCTCAATTTCGTGCGCGGCGAAGATTCCCTGGTGCGTGCTCTGTGGGCCGGCCAGCCCTTCGTCTGGCAAATTTACCCGCAGCACGACGACGCGCACCACGCCAAGCTCAACGCCTTCCTCGACTGGCTGCAGGCGCCTCCAGCGCTGCGCGCCCTGCACCGCGCCTGGAACGGCATTGGCAGCGCCACCCCGGTGTGGCCCGATGCCGTGGCGCTGGTCGAATGGCGCAGCTGCGTGCAGGCCGCGCGCCAACGCCTGTTGACCCAGCCCGACCTGGCCAGCCAGCTGAGCGGGTTCGTACTGGAAAAGCGATAAAATTCGAGGCTTTGCGGAAATCCGGCCCGGGCAACATGCCGTCCACCGCTTCCGCCAGCCGTCTGCCTCGCCGCACAGATCGCAGCCATCAGCTCAGTTCCCGGGTGTCCAGCCCACGCCAGGAACACGCGGCCCAACCGTTGGAACCCTTATGAAAATCGCTCAAGAACTCCGCGCCGGCAACGTCATCATGCACGGCAAGGACCCGATGATCGTCCTGAAAACCGAATACAGCCGTGGTGGCCGTGGTGCCGCCACCGTGCGCCTGAAGCTCAAGGCCCTGCTCAACAACATGGCCACCGAAGTTGTCTGCAAGGCCGACGACAAGATGGACCAGATCATCCTGGACAAGAAGGAGTGCACCTACTCCTACTTCGCCGACCCGATGTACGTGTGCATGGACAGCGACTTCAACCAGTACGAGGTGGAAGCCGAGAACATGGGCGACGCGCTGAACTACCTCGAAGACGGCATGACCGTGGAAGTGGTGTTCTACGACGGCAAGGCCATCTCTGTGGAACTGCCCACCAGTGTCGAGCGCGTGATCACCTGGACCGAACCCGCTGTGAAGGGCGACACGTCCGGCAAGGTGCTCAAGCCCGCCAAGATCGCCACCGGCTTTGAAGTGTCGGTGCCGCTCTTCGTGGCGCAAGACGACAAGATCGAGATCGACACCCGCACCGGTGAATACCGCAAACGGGTCTGATCAGACACCGATCGACCGGTTCAAGAGGCTCCTGCGGGAGCCTCTTTCGTTTGTCTTCAACACCCCGTGCCATGGACCTGATCGCCCGCATCTCCGACGTCATCATCCCGGTCTTCCTGATCGTGGCCATCGGCTACGGTTACGCACGTCGCGGCATGCCCGACATGTCGACGTTCAACCGCATCGCGCTCGATGTGCTGGCGCCGCTGCTGGTGTATTCGGCGCTGGCCTCGCGCGATTTCCGCATGGCCGACCACACCGCGCTGCTGATCGGGGGCACCGTGCTCATCCTGCTCAGTGGCCTGCTGGCCTGGCCGCTGGCCAAGGCCTTTGGCGCCCAACCGCGAACGCTGGTGCCGGTGGTGATGTTCAACAACTGCGGCAACATGGGCCTGCCGCTGGCGCTGCTGGCGTTTGGCCCGGCCAACTTCGGCGCGGCGGTGGCGCTGTTTTCGGTGAGCAACCTGCTGCACTTCTCGCTCGGTGCGCGCATCACCAGCCGCCTGGCGCGCACACGCGACCTGCTCACCAGCCCGCTCATGATCGGCACCGCGCTGGGCTTCATCAGCGCACTCACCGACGTGCGCCCTCCCGACGTGGTGCTCTCCGGCCTGAAGCTGCTGGGCGACGCGTTGTTGCCCATGATGCTGTTTGCCTTGGGTGTGCGACTCACAGCGCTCACCCGCTCGGGCCTGGCGCTGGGTTTGCTGGGCGCCCTGGCGCGGCCCATCATCGGTCTGGCCATCGGCATTCCGCTGGCCTGGGCACTCGGCCTGGAAGGTGCGGCGCGCGGCCAGTTGCTGCTGTTTGCGGCCCTGCCCCCGGCCGTGATGCAGTTCATGCTTGCCGAGCGTTACCACCAGGAGCCCGACAAAGTCGGCGCCATGATCATGCTGGGCAATGCGCTGGCGATCCTGTTCGTGCCGCTGGCCCTGGCGCTCGGGCTGTAGTCACACAAGCCAAGCACACTGTCGATTCAAGGAGCCTTTCATGCAAACCCCACAAAACATCAACGAACGGCGCCTGGCCGATGCCTGGGCCGAGCTGCAAACCCACGCCAACGAAGGCAATCCCCTGCACGCCGACGCTTACCGCCTCGCGTTCGCCGACCCCGAATTTCTGCTGCGCCGCGAAACGCGCGGCATCCGCTTTCAGTTGGAGATGCTCAAACCGGATCTGGCGCAACGCGACGCCGGCATCGAGAACACCGTGGTGGTGTTCGGCAGCGCGCGTTTTCGCGAAGCCAGCGAAGCGCAAGAGATGCTGGTGCGCGCGGAGCGCAGCGGCGTGGCCGCCGACATCACACGCGCCCAGGCCATGGTGCGCAACGCGCCCTACTACGACCACGCGCGCGAATTCGCCCGCACCGTGGCACGCTACAGCGCGAGCTGCCCCAAGGCCGACCAGCTCTACATCTGCACCGGCGGCGGCCCCGGCATCATGGAAGCCGCCAGCCGCGGCGCGCACGACGAAGGCGCGCTCAATGTGGGTCTGAACATCGCGCTGCCGCACGAACAGGCAGCCAACCCGTATGTGTCACCCGAGTTGAGCTTCAAGTTCCACTACTTCGCGCTGCGCAAGATGCATTTCATGATGCGCGCCAAGGCCTTGCTCGCGTTCCCGGGCGGCTTCGGCACGCTCGACGAGCTGTTCGAGGTGATCACGCTGGTGCAATGCAAGAAGGCCAAGCCAGTGCCGATCCTGCTGTTCGGCTCCGACTACTGGAAGCGCCTGATCAACCTCGATGTGCTGGTGGAAGAAGGCGCGATTTCGCCTGAGGACCTGAAGCTCTTTCAGTACGTGGACGACCCCAAGGTGGCTTGGGATGCCATCGTGAAGTTTTACGACCTCAAGACCTGAGTGCGAAAACCGTTCGGGCTGAGCCTGTCGAAGCCCAGCCCGAACCATTCCCTCACTCCGTCCAGCCGCCCCCGAGCGCCTTGTAGAGCGCCACCTGGTTCTGCTGTTGCGCCAGTCGCGTCTGCGCCAGCGCCTGCTGCGTCGTGAACAGCGAACGCTGCGCGTCCAGCACGTCCAGAAAACTCGACACGCCATTGCGGTAACGCAGCTCGGCCAGGCGGAAACGCTCGGCTTCGGCCGTGGCCTGCACCTGCTGGGCGGTGAGCTGATCGCCCAGCGTGGCGCTGCCGGCCAGTGCATCGGCCACTTCGCGGAACGCGGTCTGGATGGCCTTTTCGTACTGCGCCACCGCGATGTCGCGCGCGGCCTTGGCCGAGTCGAGGTTGGCGTTGTTGCGCCCGGCATCAAAGATCGGCAGCAGCGCCTGCGGTGCCAGCGTGAAGCCCCACGAGCCGCTTTCAAACAAGCCCGAGAGGCTGCTGCTGGCCGTGCCCGCGCTCGCGGTGAGCGAGATGCGCGGGAAGAAGGCCGCGCGTGCGGCACCGATGTTGGCGTTGGCCGCGATCAGCTGTTGCTCGGCCTGGCGGATGTCCGGGCGGCGCGTGAGCAGGTCGGACGGCAGGCCGGCCGGCACGTCGCGCAGCATGGCCGATGCGGGCACGGGTGCCACCGGCACCGTCACGCCGTTGGCCGACACGGCGTCGGGCATGGTGGGTGGCGCGGGCAGCAGCGCGGCGGGCGGCGTCTGCCCCACCAGCAGCGTGAGCGCATTCACATCCAGCGCGCGCGCTCTGCGCTGCTGGGCCAGTGCGGACTGCGCGGCGGCGGTGAGCGACTCGGCCTGGCGCAGGTCCAGCGCGGAGGTGGCGCCGTTGTCAAAACGCAGCTGGCTCAAGCGCAGCGAGTCTTGCCGCGTGGCCACGGTGCGCTGGGTCAGGGCCAGCAGTTCGTCGTTGGTCTGCAGGCTCAACCAGCTGCTGGCAACAGCCGCCACCAGGCTGGTCTGCGCGGCGTGGCGCGCTTCTTCGCTGGCGAGGTACTGGGCCAGCGCGGCTTCTTTCAAGCTGCCCAGGCGACCGAAGAAATCGATCTCCCAGCTGCTCAGGGCGAGGCCCACGCTGTAGGTGCTGGCGATGCCGCCATTGCCATCGGGCTGGCGGTTGCCGGCTGCGGCCAGACCCACCGAGGGAAACTGGTCGGCGCGGCGGATCTGGTACTGCGCACGCACCTGCTCGATGTTGAGCGTGGCCACGCGCAGGTCGCGGTTGTTGGCCAGCGACAGCGCGATCAGGTCGCGCAAGCGCGCATCGCCCACGAACTCGCGCCAGGCCATGTTGTCGGCCTGGGCCGCCACGGGGGCGGCTTGATCGGGGAACGTGGCGGCCACAGGGGCTACCGGGCGCTCGTATTTCGGCGTGAAAGAACACCCGGACAGCGCCAGCACAGCCAGGCTCAAGGCTCCAATGCGAAGGTGGGTCATTTCAATGCACTCCGTGTTGTTGCGCCTGCTCGGCGTCTCGTCGGTGTTGCCGCTCGCTGCCTTTGAACAGCGTGCGCACCACCACAAAGAAGATCGGCACGAACACGACCGCCAGCACGGTGCCGGTGAGCATGCCGCCGATCACGCCGGTGCCGATGGCGCGCTGGCTCGCCGAGCCGGCGCCGGAGGCAATGGCCAGCGGCAACACACCCAGCGTGAAGGCCAGCGAGGTCATGATGATCGGGCGAAAACGCAGGTGGGCCGCAGCCAGCGCGGACTCGATCACGCCCTTGCCCTGCGCCTGCAGGTCTTTCGCGAACTCGATGATCAGGATCGCGTTCTTCGCCGACAAGCCGATGATGGTGATCAGCCCGACCTGGAAGTACACGTCGTTGGAGTAGCCCCTGAACAGGGTCGCGAGCAGCACACCGACGACACCCAGCGGCACCACCAGAATCACCGACAGCGGGATCGTCCAGCTCTCGTACAGCGCGGCCAGGCAGAGAAACACCGCCAGGATGGCGAAGGCGTAGAGGATGATGGCCTGCGATCCTGCGAGCTTTTCCTCGCGCGTCTGACCGGTCCACTCGTAGCCGATGCCTTGCGGCAACTGGGCGGCGAGCCGCTCCATCTCCGCGATGGCGTCACCGGTGCTGGCACCGGGGGCCGCGCTGCCGCTGATGCGCATGGACGGATAGCCGTTGTAACGCACGGTCTGCATCGGGCCGGTGATCCAGCGCGTGGTGGCAAAGGCCGAGAGCGGCACGGCCTGCGCCTTGTTGTTCACCACGTTCAGGCGCATCAGGTCATCGGGCTGCATGCGGGCCGGTGCATCGGCCTGCACGATCACACGCTGCAGGCGCCCGGCATTGGGGAAGTCGTTCACATAACTCGAACCCAGCGCGGTGCCGATGGCGGCGCTGATCGCATCAAAGCCCACGCCCAACGCATTGGCCTTGTCGCGGTCGATGTCGATCTGCAGTTGTGGCGCGTCTTCCAGACCGTCCGGGCGCACCTGGGTGAGCACCTTGCTCTGCGACACGAGACCGAGCAACTGGTTGCGTGCAGCGAGCAACGCGTCGCGACCGAGACCGCCACGGTCTTGCAGGCGGAAGCTGAAGCCTGACGACGAGCCCAGTTCCGGAATGGGCGGCGGACTCAGCGGGAAGATGAACGCATCGCGCACACCCGAGAGCGCACCAAACGCCCGCCCCGCCAGGTCCTGCGCCGAACTGCCCTCCGCCGTGCGCTCCTTCCAGTCCTTGAGCGTGATGAACGCCAGCGCCGCGTTCTGGCCCTGGCCGGAGAAGCTGAAGCCCAGCACGCCCACCATGCTCTGCACCTCGGGCTGCTTGAGAATGAAATCCTCCACCTTCTTGATCACGTCCAGCGTGCGCTCCTGGGTGGCGCCCGGGGGCAACTGCACGTTGACCAGCATCGTGCCCTGGTCTTCACCGGGCAGGAACGAGGTGGGCAGGCGCATGTAGACCACCACCGCCGCAGCCACGATGGCGAGATAAATCACCAGCGTGCGCCCGGCGCGCGGCAGCAGCTTGGCCACGCCGCCTTCGTAGCCCTTGGCGGTGCGCGCAAAGCCGCGGTTGAACCAGCCGAAGAAGCCTTTTTTCTCGTGGTGGTGCCCGGCTTCCACCGGCTTGAGCAGCGTGGCGCAGAGCGCCGGCGTGAGCGAGAGCGCGAGAAACGCCGAGAACGCGATCGACACGCCCATGACGGCAGAGAACTGGCGGTAGATGTTGCCCACCGATCCGGCAAAGAAGGCCAGCGGTACAAACACCGAGATCAGCACCACGGTGATACCGATGATGGCGCCGGAGATCTGCGTCATGGCCTTGCGCGTGGCCTCCAGCGGCGGCAGGCCCTCCTCGCTCATGATGCGTTCGACGTTCTCCACCACCACGATGGCATCGTCCACCACGATGCCGATCACCAGCACCATGCCGAACATGGTCAGCACGTTGATGGAAAAGCCCATGGCCAGCAGCGTGGCAAAGGTGCCGAGCAGCGCCACCGGCACCACGATGGTCGGGATGATGGTGTAGCGGATGTTCTGCAGGAACAGGAACATCACCAGGAACACCAACAGCATGGCCTCACCCAGCGTGATGGCCACCTGCTGGATGGAGATCT
>NZ_JBLYYB010000127.1:0-21488 GCF_048549895.1 Hydrogenophaga sp. | reverse complement strand
GCAAGCCAGTACAGGCCATTTCTACCGCTTTTTTTAGTGCTAATGCTTTTTTGTTGGTTTCATCCCTTTGTTTTTCTGGAACAGAATCAGCAACGTCCCCTGCTCCGGCTTGAATATGTATCTCACCACGGCGCATCACCGTGCAGACCACCGCAGCGCCTGCGCTGCCACTGCAGCAGCCCACGCTGGAAGCGCTGCGCGCAGCCATCCCCGCGTTGCGCGTGCTGCCACTGCTGGAACTGCTGGCGTTGGGTGGGGCGGGCGAGGTGTGTCTGGAGTATTTGCCCGGGCTGCAATTGGCCGTGAACATCGAGCCGACATGAACGTTGAGCTGGACCACGCCTGGATCGCCGCGCGCATCCCGCACCAGGGCAGCATGTGCCTGCTCGACGCGGTGGCCGACTGGTCGGCCGATCACATCGTCTGCCACTCGCTGAGCCACACCGACCCCGCGCACCCGCTGCGCGCCGCCGGCCGACTGGGTGCTGCCAACGGCATCGAATACGCGGCGCAGGCCATGGCGGTGCACGGCGCGCTGGTGGCCGGCACCGATGCCGCACCGCGCCAGGGTTACCTCACCAGCGTGCGCAGCGTCACCCTGCACGCCGAGCGGCTCGACGACCTGCCTGGGCCGCTGAGCGTGCGCGCCGAGCGTTTGTCAGGCGACACCAACCACGTGCTCTACCGCTTCACGCTCCACCACGGCGAACACTGCCTGCTCGAAGGGCGCGCGGCCGTGGTGCTCGACGCCGACCTGCTTTGAACAAGGACACCCCATGAAACGAGCCCTCGTCACCGGCGGCAGCGGCGGCATCGGCGCGGCGATCTGCCAGCGCCTGGCCGCCGACGGCCACCACGTCATCGTGCACGCGCACCGCGCACTCGACAAAGCCCAGGCCACCGCACAAGCCATTTGCGAAGCCGGCGGCAGCGCCGAAGCCGTGGCATTCGATGTGACCGACCGCGCCGCCACCGCCGCCGCGCTCGCGGCCCTGGTCGAGGTGGGTGCCGTGCAGATCCTGGTGAACAACGCCGGCATCCACGACGACGCCGTGTTCCCCGGCATGAGCGGCGAACAGTGGGACCGCGTGCTCGACGTGTCGCTCAACGGCTTCTACAACGTGACGCAGCCGCTCACCATGCCGATGATCCGCACCCGCTGGGGCCGCATCATCTCCATCTCGTCGATTGCCGGCGTCATGGGCAACCGCGGCCAGGTGAACTACGCCGCCGCCAAGGGCGCGCTGCACGCCGCCAGCAAGTCCCTCGCCCTGGAACTCGCCAGCCGCGGCATCACCGTCAACGCCGTCGCGCCCGGCATCATCGAAACCGACATGATCGAAGGCGCCTTCGACGCCGAAGCCATCAAACGCCTGGTGCCGATGCAGCGCGCGGGGCGGGCGGACGAGGTGGCGGAGCTGGTGGCGTTCCTCGCCTCCGACAAGGCGGCTTATGTGAGTGGGCAGGTGATCTCCATCAACGGCGGGATGGCGTGAAGACGCGACCCCGTTGTCTGGCGCATATGTTGAAACTGCTTGCTGACTTTGTTGACCATCCGGTCACCCGTGTGGTGGCCGCGCTCATGGGGCTGCTGGCGATTGCTTTCCTGGGACTTTTTGGCGTCCTCGTGGCACTGTCCCCGAAAACCAGCTGGATGCTGGCGGTGGGCGCCGGAGGCCTTGTTGGTTTGGTGGGCTGGGGGCTGCGAGTGGGTCTCAACCTGCCCGCACTGGTGGCTCACCCACTTTTGCGTTGGACCGTGTGCGGCTCCCTGGCGGTGGGCATTGCCGCCATCACATACACGGCATTTTCTTGGCCAGACGCCGCTGCCTGGCGGCAGTTCTTGTGGCCCATTGGCCTCATGGGCTTGTTGTTGTTCGTCGGCACGTTGGCCTCGTGGCAAAAGCCAGATCATTCATTCAAGCCCGACCCGGTTCGCAAATCGGCTTGATGTGCCCCGGGCAGACGATCTCGATCAGCAGAGCGATGACCTGACTGTTTCGGGTTGTGTGCTGCTCGCCAGGCGCAGCCGCGGCGCCACCATCGGCACCGTCAGCATGGTGCTGGCCACCGCCATCAGCAGCAGGGCAGTGAACGTCTCGTTGGTGATCACCTGTTTGTCCAGCAGGATGTTGGCGAAGATGATCATGATCAGCGCCTTGGTCTGCAGCAGCCAGCCGATGACGGACGCTTCGCCCGGGGGCCATTTCAGCCAGCGGCCGGCGGCGTGCACGCCGAGCAGCTTGCCGGCCACAGACGCCACCAGCAGCAGCGCCGCTGCGCCGAACACCGCCGCGCCGCCCACGGCCCATTCGGTGCGCAGGCCGGTGGAGAGAAAGAACACCGGCATGAGCACCAGCAGCACGTGGTGGCGCAGCTGGTCGAGCTTCTCCTGGTCAAACCACTCGGCGTCCATGACCACACCGGCGAGGAACGCGCCCACCATGTAGTGCAGGCCCGACCAGTCGGCGCCAAAGGCACACAGCGCGAGCCAGACCAGGCTCAAGGCCCAGCGGTCGGCTTCGGGCAGGCGGCGCATCAGGTGGCGGAAGGCCCAGCTCAGCACCACAAAGGCCACCAGAAAGGTGGCCTGTTTGCCCACGCGTTGCCAGTCCATGAGGATGAGCGCGAGCACGCCCCAGATGGCGATGTCGTCCAGGCTGGCGTAGCGCAGGATGCGCTGGCCCAGCGGCTGGCGCAGCACCTGCAGCTTTTCCATGAGCAGGATGAGGATGGGCAGGGCGGTGACGGCGCAGGCCATGCCCACGCCCAGCACAAACTGCCAGGGCCGCGCGGCGCTACCGACCCAGCCGGATTGGCCCAGCAGCACCAGCGCGGCGGCGCAGCCCAGCAACAGCGGCGTGCCCAGCGCCAGGCCGGCGGTGATACTGCTCTCAAAGCGGTGTTTCCAGGCCTGGCGCAGGTCGAGCTCCACACCGGCGATCATCACGAACAGCATCACCGCCCACCAGGCAATGCCGCTCAGCGACTGGATCACCGCGGGGTTGAAGACGAAGCGGTAGGCCTCGGGCCATGCCTGGCCCAGCACGCCAGGGCCGAGCAGGATGCCGGTGATGATCTGCACCACCACCAGTGGCGCCCAGTAGTCGGTGCGGCCCAGGCGCCAGATCAACCAGGGCACGGTGAAGATGACCGCCATGGCGATCAGAAAAATTTCGGTGGTGTTCATGAGATTCAGGACGAGAACAGGCGCCGCCACAGCAGCAGCGGCAGGCGCAGCACAAAACCGATGAACAGTCGCGTGTGCATCCAGGTGAGCAGCACGTTGTCGCGCAGGTATTTGAAGTGCGACACGCCGCCTTCTTGCGCCGAGAAGTAGCGCACCGGCGCGTCGAGGTTGATCGGCCGCACGCCGGCCCAGCACAGGCGCACCACGGCCTCGGGATCGAAGTCGAAGCGGCGCATGAAGCGGGTGCCGTGCATCACGCGCATGAGCGGCGCGATGGGGTAGACGCGAAAACCGTAGAGTGAATCACCAATGCCCATGCCCAGCGTTTCCAGGTTGGCCCAGGCGTTGGAGACCTTGCGTCCGTTCACGCGCAGCGCGGGCGCCTCGGGGCCAAACACCGGCTTGCCCAGCACCATGGCGGCGGGCGTGGACTGTGAGGCCACCATGAAGTCGGGGATCAGCGTCTCCGGGTGCTGGCCGTCGGAGTCCATGGTGAGCGCGTGCGTGAAGCCGGCCTGCGCCGCCAGTGTGATGCCGTGCAGCACGGCCGAGCCCTTGCCCTGGTTCTGCGGCAACACGATCACCCGCAGGCCGGGGTCTTGTGCGGTCTCGGCTTGCAGCCACTCGGCCGAGCCGTCGGTGCTGCCGTCCACCACCACCCACACCGGCGTCCACTGCGCGCGCGCGGCGCGCACCGTGGCCAGCACCTTGCGGCCGGGGTTGTAGCTGGGCATGAGGACCAGGTGGGTGGTGCTGGGTGCGGTCATGGCGGGGGCGGTGGGGCGAGTTCGGCGCGAAAGTGCGCTTCGAGTTCGGTGGTGAAGGCGCGCGCGTCGCGCGGTGGATCGAAGCGCCGGCCCAGGCGCACGCGACAGGTCAGCGGCAGTGAGGGCTTGCGCCACAGCGGCCAGCCCTTGCCCAGGTAGGGGCTGGAGAACTCGATGATCACGGTCTGCACCGGCACGCCCGCGCGGGTGGCGATCAGCGCGGTGGAGCGCGACAGCGGGTTGAGCACGTTGCCCGGATAGCCGAGTGTGCGCGTGCCTTCGGGAAAGATCACGAGCTGCGCGCCCTGGTGAAGTTCGCGCCGGCAGCTCAGCACCGCGCTCAGCAGGTTGTCGTTGCGCACGTAGCGCGCCATGCGCGCGCCCGCACCAAACAGCGGGTTGTCCATCAGGCTGCTCTTCATGAGGCAGACCGCGTTGGGCAGTCGCGAGGTGATGAGCACCGCGTCGAGCAAGGAAGGGTGGTTGGCTGCGATGACCATGGGCCCCTGGTCGCGCAGCGCGTCGAGTGCGCCGAGGTCGAAGCGGCAGGCGCACAGCGTGCGCAACACGCCCACGTAGAGGCGAAAGCCGCGCATGATGGCCTGGCGCCCCAGCCAGCGGCCCAGCGGCCCGGGCAGCAGCCGGTGCAACACCAGCGCCAGCGGCGACCAGCTCAGGCACACCACGGCCAGCGCCAGCAGGCCCACCACCATGGCGAGGTGTTCGTACACGCCCCACAGCAGCGAGCGGGGGCGGTCCACCGTGTTCATGCAGCAGGCATCGGGTGGATCGCCTGGGACTCGACTTCCACCAGCAGATCGGCCCGGCAGATGTCGGCCTGCACGCACACCACCGGCGCGCCGCGCAGCAGGGGCGCCAGTGCGTGCTGCACGGCGTCGGCATCGGTCGCGTGCCGCACATACACGCGGTGGCTCAGGCCTTCCAGCGAAAACGGCCGGCCCGAGCGCGCCACGCGGTTGGCCTCTTGCACCATGCACTCGATGTTGCGCACGGACTCCACGCACTGCGCAGCCACATCACCCGCGTGCAGGGTCTCGTGCCCCACGATGCTCGCCGTGCCCGAGACAAACAGCACCTCTTGCCCGCGCGGACAGGCCAGCGCTGCGCGTGAAAACGTGGGCGCGCGTGGCCCGTATTGCGCCGGGTAGTTCCAGGCGCTCACCTGGCGCGGGTTCTCCAGCGGCACCAGCGGCGAGGTGCCGGCCAGAAACGCGACCGACAGCGGACCGGCCGCCACACCGATGGCGCACGCCGCGGGCACCTGGCCACCGGTGTCGCGCTGCGCCTGCACAAAGGCGGTGTGGCGGCCCTGGTTGAACTGGCGGTAGCGCTCCAGCCCGTGCGACTCGCCATTGATGTCGGCCAGGTAGTTCCACACGCGCCACAGGTGGGGCAGGCCTTGCGTGCGCAGCAGACCGAACACGCGCTCGTAAACGAGCTGGCTGGCCGCTTGCAGGGGCGAGGTGTCGCCGGTGGCGGCGCAGGCGTCTTCGGGCAGTTCGATCACGCCGTACAACACATCGACGTTGCGCCGCCAGTGGATGCCGTCGCTGTGGCCCGATGTCACCGGGTTGCTGGTGTGCCAGACCTCTTGCAGAAAAGCCGCGCTCGCAGACAGCAAGGGCGCGCGCAGGCGCTGCAGCGGCCAGCCCGCATCGGGCGTTTTGAAAAGCTCACCGATGGCCACGCCGCCCAACACCGTGCCGGGGGCGCCCGGTGCGGGCCATGCCGTGTGCAGCAGCGTCACGGCGTCTGGGCCAGGGCCGCGTCGTCCACCGACCGGATGTTGGCGCGGCGGTTGCGCCAGGCTGCGAAGGCGCGGCGGGGCTGCGTGATGTTGGCCGCGAAGTACAGGGCCTTGAACGCGAGCAGCGAACGCCCGATGGGCGCGCCGCCGTACACGTCGCCCGCCAGCGTGGACAGCAGCGCCTCTTTCACGCGGAAGATGTTGCGCGGCCCCATGAAGAAGTCCCGCATGATGGGATTCGTCACGCGGTAGATGAACCACGAAAAGGCCTTGGGGCCGTGGCGGCTCTGGCGGTCAAAACGCTGGAGCGCGGCGCGCGCCTGCTCGGGGTGGCGCAGACAGGTGTCGATGGTTTGCGCACCGATCTCGCCGCCGCTCATGGCCAGCCACACACCCGATGAGAACACCGGGTCGATGAAGGTGTAGGCGTCGCCCAGCATCAGGTAGTTGTTGCCGTGGTTGCGCTGCGCGGCGTAAGAGAAGTTGCCTGTGGCCTCCACCGGCGTCACCAGGTGCGCGTCTTTCAGGCGCTCGGCCAGGCCCACGCAGGTGGCGATGTTGTCCATCAGGAACTGCTCCACCGTGCGCCCGGCACGGGTTTTCATGTGGTACGGCCAGGTGACCATGCCCACGCTGGTGGTGCCGTCGCTCAGCGGGATGAACCAGAACCAGCCGTGGTCGAACCAGAAGATGGTGATGTTGCCCGCGGCCTCGCCCTCGTTGCGGCGCGCGTTGGCAAAGTGGACAAACACCGCCGCGCTGTTGTGGCGCGGGTTGCGCTCCTTGATCTTGAAGCGCGATGCCAGAAAGGTGTCGCGCCCCGAGGCGTCCACCAGAAACTTTGCGTCCCACACGGTGGTGCGACCGTCGTCGTGTTCGGCGTGCACGCGCACCCCGCCGTCGGGCAGGAACTCCACCGAGCGCGCCTTGCAACCCTCGTGCACGTCCACACCCTTGCGCTGTGCGTTGCGGATCAGGATCTCGTCGAACTCGGCGCGCTTGACCTGGTACGCAAACGGCATGGACTTGTCCCACGCGTCGGCGAATTCGAAGGTCTGCGTGTGCGCGTGGTGGGGCGATACAAATTCAGCGCCCGGTTTGTACTGCCCGATGGCCCGCACCGCGTCGGCCACACCCAGGCGTTCGAGCAAGGGCAGGTTGGCCGGCAACAGCGATTCGCCGATGTGAAAGCGCGGGTGGTGTGCTTTTTCCAGCAGCACCACGCGGTGGCCCTTCTCGGCCAGCAATGGCGAGACGGTGGAGCCGGCGGGCCCGCCGCCGATCACCAGAACGTCGCACGCCAGACGTTCGGGTCCCTGTTGGTCGTTGTTCATGTGGGGTGCACCTTCGGCGCCTGCTCAGGCAGGCACAGGGGGTTGGGGCAGTGGACGGTTGAAAATTGTAGCGGGCTCGTGTGAAGCGGCCGGCTCGCCGCGCGTGCGCCATGCTGCCCCGCGTTTGTTTGCGTTGTCCGCGTTGCGGCTTGTTTGTTGCTGGCGCATGGCGAGGCATCTGCGGCCCTCCCCTGTGCGGCCAACACCTCCGTTCTCGTGCGTTGTGGGGATCTGCTGCAGACCATCACGATTGACAAAGACGCCACAGGATCGAATTGAACAACCGGCAGGGTGGCCGTTCGCCGCTGCACATGCCTTTCCTCGGTCTTCCCATCAACGACAACACCATCGACAGCCCCAGCGTCTACGGCAAGCTGCGGGCAAACTCCAGCTCGGGCCGCATGACCTTCGGCATCCACGCCACCTCGGTGGTCGCGCCGGGCACCTGCGCAGATGTGCTCTCCGACGTGAACGGCGCCTATCTGACGAACACGTCCGGTGTGTTCAATGGCTTTTCCTGGGCTGGCCACCTGCGCGGCTGGTTTCTAAGCGCGGAGAAGGGCCGGTTGCTGGGCCGGAATTTCCCGTGCCCGCGCTGCGTCCCGCAGGCCTTGCCATGTCTGGAGGCTCGCTTTTTGTGTTCAAGTCAAATCGCTGCGACGGTTGGGCAACTGACTGGTGGCGCGCGCGGCGTGTAGCGCAGAGCGTGTCAGCGTGCACAGCACCCGTTGTTCGTTGCGCCCCGCCTGCACCTGCACCTCACCCATCGGCGCGCACACGGTGCTCAGCCCGCCGTAGGTGGTGCCGCCTTCGTGCCCACAGGCGTTGGCGTAGGCCACGAACACGCGGTTTTCCAGTGCGCGCGCGGGCAGCAGCACGCGCTGCACTTCGTCGAAATCGACCATGTTGGCGGTGGGCACCAGCACCGCGTCCACGCCTTGCAGCGCCAGGGCGCGTGCGGGCTCGGGGAATTCGATGTCGTAACAAACCAGCAGACCCAGGCGCCAGCCGTTCCAGTCAAACACTGCGGGCGCTTGCGGGCCGGGGCTGAACTGCGCGCGGTCGATGTCGCCGAAGAGGTGGGTCTTGCGGTAGTTCGCGATGCGCTGGCCGTCGGCGCCGATGAATTGCACGGCGTTGTATGGCTGGCCGCCGGTGTTGTGTTCGGGGTAGCCATACACGATGGCAATGCGGTGGCGCTGCGCGATGGTGGCCACCGCTTGCGCCAGCGGGCCGTCGGCTGGCTCGGCGAGTGCGGCCACCGCAGCCGCGCCGATCTGGTAACCGGTGAGCGACATCTCGGGGCACACCAGCAGCGCGGCACCTTGTGCGCGGGCCTGCGCTGCGGTGGCATCAAGCCTTGCAAGCGCTTCGGCGGTGCTGGCCGCGTAGGGGCACTGCCAGAGTGCGAGGGTGAGGGTGTCTGTGGGCATGGGTTCAGCCCACGAGACCGGCCGCCAGCCGGGCCACACCCGCCAGTGTGGCCTCTTTCACCGCGCTGCTGGCGGTGCTCTCGGCGAGGTAGGCGGTGATGATCAGTGGCGCTCGGCCGTTGGTGGGCCAGGCGATGCCGATGTCGTTGGCGTCGGTCTGGTTGGTGCCGGTCTTGTCGCCCACCCGCCAGCCGGTGGGCAGGCCGGCGCGCAAGCGTTTGTCGCCGGTGGTGTTGTCCACCAGCCACTGCTGCAGCAGCTGACGCGACGCGGCGGAGAGTGCGTTGCCGAGCAGCAGCTTCTGCATCGCGAGCGCCATGGCGCGCGGTGTGGTGGTGTCGAGCAACGCAGCGGCGGTGCCGGTGTTGAGCTCGGTCTCGCGGCGGTCCAGGCGCGTGGTGTCGTCGCCCAGTTCGCGCGCAAAACGCGTGAGCGCTGCCGGGCCGCCATAGCTGTCCAGAATGAAGTTGGCCGCGCTGTTGTCGCTGGTGGTGATGGTGGCCTCGCACAGACCGCCCAGGCTCATGCCCTCGGTGGTGCCGGCGAAACGTTCGGTCACGGGCGAGTAGGTCACGAGGTCGGTCTTGGCGTAGGTGATGCGCCGCTCCAGCGATTCCAGGCCCCGGTCCACCCGCGCGAGCACGAGTGCGCTGGCCAGCAGCTTGAAGGAGCTGAGCATCATGAAGCGCTCATCCATCCGGTGGCCGTGGACTTGACCGGTGGCGGTGTCGAGGATGGTCACACCCAGGCGGCCCTGGGCGGTAGCCTCCAGTTGCTGCAGCTGGGCTGGCAGGCTGGACGCGGCTTGAGCGTGCATGGACCAGAGCGCAGAAGGGCTGGCGAGGGCCAGCGCGGTGGCGGTTGAGAAGTGGCGTCGTTGCATCGTGGGCTGGACTGTATCGGGGCTCAGTCCGGCAGCGACATCGGCCCCAGTTCGGCGAACACATCACCCGGCCCGGGGTTGGCTGCAAACGTCTTGCCGCCCAGGTGCTTGACGATGCCCCACACCGCATTGAGCGAGGTCTGCACTGCGCCCTCGACCCACGCCGGCGTGAACGACACGTCGTCGCCCGCGATGAAGATGCCGCGTTCGGCGGGTGCAAAACCGTCCTGCATGAAGTGGCTGTACATGCGGTGGTTGTAGCGGTAGTGGCCGGGCAGCGCGCCCTTGAACGCGCCCAGAAAATGCGGGTCGGCTTCCCACGAGACGCTGATGGGGTCGCCGATGATGTGGCTGGCAATGTCCACGTCGGGGTAGATCTTGGCCAGTGCCGACAGGGCGAGCTGCACTCGCTTCTTCGTGCCGTGCGGCAGCATCTTGAGCGCGTCGCCCATCCAGGCGTAGCTCAGGCAGATCACGCCGGGTTGGTCGGGCCCGTTGTCAAACAAGTAGGTGCCGCGCGTGAGCCGGTCGGTGAGCGTCATGCCCAGGGTCGGCCAGCCGTTCGCTTTCAGGTCGTTCCAGAACGGGCGGTCCACCATCACGAAGGTCTTGGACGATTGCATGTAACGCGTGCGGTCCAGCGCCATCCAGTGCTTCTGCGAAAACAGCGACTCCTCCACCGCGATCTGCGTGGTCAGCAGCCAGCTCTGACAGGTGGTGAGCACGGCGGGGTAGGTGTGGGTGTTGCCCCAGGTGTCGGTGACGGCGAGCTGGTTGCCCGCCGCGCGTTTGAGTGCGGTCACGCCGGCACGCGGTGCACCAGAGTGCAGGCTGGCCAGCGTGGTGCCGGCGGGCCAGTGGCGCATCTCGCTGGCGGCCGGTGCGTGTTGCCACAGACCCAGCGGCACCTGCTGCACGCCACCCACAATCAGGTGCTGGTTCTCGTCACAACCCGTGAGCACCACACGCAGGATTTCCAGCATGGAGTTGGGAAAGTCCGAGTCCCAGCCGCCGGTGCCGAAGCCGACCTGGCCGAACACCTCGCGGTGGTGGAAGGAGAGCTTGGCGAAGGCGTCGGACGTGGCAACGAAGTCGTAGAAGGTGCGGTCGTCCCAGAGCGGAACGAGCTGGTCCCACAGGGCTTTGAGGCGTGGAATGTCGCGCTCGCGCAGCGCCTGCTGCAGACCGGTGAAACCCGCGCCTGCTTCGAGCGCCTGCGCCCAGGCCTCGGCCACTTCACTGAACAGCGGCGGCAGATCGGCCAGCGTGCGTGCCCACTGCGTCTGCCCTTCCAGATCGATCACGGTGCAGCCCGCGGCGGGCGTGAGCGGGTTGGGGAAGGGGCGGGTCTGCAAGCCCAGCCGGTTCACGTAGTGAAAGAAGGCCGTGCCCGAGGCCGGGAAGCGCATGCCGCCCAGCTCGGCCACCACGCCTTGCCCACCCTCGAAGGCCTGCGAACGCAGCCGCCCGCCCATGCGCGAGGCCTCGTACAGCACAGGCTTCAAGCCCAGCTTCATCAGCTCGTAAGCCGCCACCATGCCCGCCATGCCGGCGCCCACGATCGCCACCTCTTGCCCCAGGCGCTCGGGCGGTAGCTCGCCCAGGCCCTGCGGGTGGGCGATCCAGTCGTCGAAGGCAAAGGGAAAATCTGGGCCGAAAACGGTGACGGGCGCGTCAGTGCTGCGCAGGGACATGGAGACCTCCAGGGTTCAGGCCAGGCTGCTCAGCAACCAGAGCGCCGTGCCCCACATCATGAGCGCAACCATGCCGTCCAGCGCACGCCACACGTGCAACGAATTCAGCCGGCGGCCCAGCCAGAAGGCGGCCACGCCCAAGCCCAGGAACCACACCACCGAACCCGCCGCCGCGCCCAAGCCAAACACCGTGCTGCCCTGGCCGTAGGCCAGCGAGGCGGTGCCAATGAGCACGGCGGTGTCGAGCCAGGCGTGCGGGTTGAGCCACGAAAAGGCCAGCGCCGACAACACCGCCTGGCGGCGCGACACCGGCTCGGCCACCAGGGTGTCACTCCCTTCCATGGCGAGCGTGCTTGGATGCAGAAAACGCTGAAACGCCTGCCAGCCATAGACCGAGAGGAACAGCACGCCAGCGCCGACCATGGCGCCCATGAGCTTGTCCGACAGGCCGCCGAGCTGGGCCAGGCCCAGCACGCCGAGCGAGATCAGCGCAATGTCGGCCACCGCGCACACCGCCACCGTGAGCCACAGGTGCTGGCGCTGCAGACCCATGCGCAGCACATGCGCGTTTTGCGGGCCGATGGCCATGATCAGCGAAATGCTCAGCACCATGCCGGCGGTGAAGGTGGGGAAAGCGAGGGTCATGACGAAGGGCTCCGGAAACCAAAGGTGCCCGCTCGGGGTGCGGGTGAATGGGGTGGAGTGTGCCTGTCTGGAGCTATGAATTAAATCGAATCAATCAAAACTATGTTTGATCAATAAATTGTTGAATGAATGGGTGAGTGCGTTGCGTTCAGCTCTCTGTCCGGGGCGCCGCGACTGCTCGATGTCGCGCCTTGTGCTGTCATGGCGATCAAACTTGCACGCGGCCAAAGCGCGTCCAATAATGCTTCGCATCCCACCAAATCAAAAGGCCATCACCGATGGACCAGCGCGCTTCCCCGACCCACGGCCTGCCCGTCGCCCAGCGCCGTCTGGCCGATTTGCCCGGACCCCGCGCGCTGCCGATCATCGGCAACCTGCACCAGGTCGATCGCAGTGCCATGCACCTCAGCGTCGAAGCCTGGGCCAGACAGTACGGCCCATACTTCCGTTTTCGCATTGGCGATCGCCGTTTCATTGGCGTGGCCGACCCGGAGGCGCTGTCGACGCTGATGCGGGACCGGCCCGCTGGTGTGCGCCGCGGCGCCAAACTCGAGCGCATCTGGATCGAGATGGGGTTGCCGGTGGGCGTCTTCGTTGCAGAGGGCGAGGCCTGGAAGCGTCAGCGGCGCATGGTGATGGCAGGTTTCGATCCTGCCCACGTGCGCGAATATTTTCCAGCGTTGCAGCGCGTGGCAACGCGTCTGCAAGGTCGCTGGAGCAAGGCTGCTGCGCAAGGGCAGGCGATTCCCCTGCAGCCCGACCTGATGCGCTTCACGGTCGATGCGATTGCCGGGCTGGCCTTCGGCGCAGAAGTCAACACGCTGGAGTCGGATGCCGAGGTCATCCAGGCGCACCTGGACAAGATCTTCCCGGCGCTCTTCAACCGCGTGATGGCGCCGCTGCCCATCTGGCGCTGGGTCAAGCGACCGGCCGACCGGCGACTCGATCAGAGCGTGGCGGCGGTCCAGTTGGCGATCGCCGGCTTCATCGCCCAGAGCCGCGCCCGGCTTCTGGCCGAGCCTGAGCGACGCGCCAAGCCCGCCAACCTGCTCGACGCCATGCTGGTCGCTTCAGAAGCGGACGGCAGCGGCCTTGACGATGCCGATGTCGCCGGCAACGTGTTGACCATGCTGCTCGCCGGCGAAGACACCACCGCCAACACCCTGGCCTGGATGATCTATTTTCTGCACCGCCACCCCGAGGCGCTGGCGCGCGCGCGCGCCGAGGTGCTGGGCGAGTTTGGTGCTCGCGGCGAGCTCAGCCACGAGGGGCTCGGCCGCCTCGACTATGTGGAGGCCTGTGCGCACGAGACCATGCGCCTGAAGCCTGTGGCGCCCTTCCTCGGGCTGCAGCTGGAGCACGACACCGTGGTCGGGGACGTGGCTGTCCCGCGCGGCACCCTGGTCTGGGCGGTGATGCGCCACGCCAGCCTGGACGATGCCCACTTTGCCGGTGCGGCATCGTTCCGCCCGGAGCGCTGGCTGGGCGACGGTGGCCCCGCGCAGGCAGCCAGCTCGGCCAAGCGCGTTTCAATGCCCTTCGGCGCCGGCCCGCGGGTGTGCCCCGGCCGCTATCTGGCCCTGCTGGAAATGAAAGTTTGCATCGCCATGCTGCTGCAGCGCTTCGAGGTGCTGGGTGTCGACACACCCGACGGCGCAGCGGCGCGTGAGCAACTGCAATTCACGATGAGCCCGGTAGGCTTGCGCCTGCGGCTGCGCGAACGTGCCGCTGCGGTCTGAGTCGGTGGGTGAATCGATGGCGCGTGCAAGGCGGCGCCAGACTCACACGGCTTTCAAAGGCGGCGGGCTTGAAACCGCTGGTTCCATCGGTCCAGCGTTCAGGCCAGCTGCCGTGTGCGCGAAGGCGTCTCCCCAAACAGCGCCTTGTAGTCCTGCGAAAAATGGCCCATGTGCCAGAAGCCCCAGCGCGCTGCCGTGTCGGCAATCGTGGATGAGTGGGGCGGCTGTTCGCGCAGCGCGCGGCGCACGGCGTTGAGCCGCACGGTGCGCAGGTAGGTGGCGGGGCTGGTGCCCAGGGTTTCCTGAAAGCCGTTTTGCAGGGTGCGGCGTGTCACATGCAGGCGGGTGCACAGCTCGGCCACGCTCAGGGGTTGTTCCGGGTGCTCGAACACCAGCTCGCGCACCTTGCGCACCAGCTCCTGGCGGCGCAGCTGGCGCGGGTTCACGGCTTCGCTCAGGGTCTGCGGCATCACCACGTCACACAACACGTTGAGCAGGGCCTCGCGCAGCGTGCGCCGGCTGGCTTCGTGGTGCAGGGCTTCGGGCTGTTCCTGCAGGCAGCGCAGCACCTCGCGCACCATGCCGGCCAGCCGATACCGCTGCAGCGCGGTGAGGGCCTGCACGCGCGGTGCGCCGGCCCAGTGCTCGGGCCAGGGTTGCTGGTGCAGGGCCTGCACGTGGCGTGCGAGCTGTTCCTTGTCGAGCACCATGCCGTAGAGGCCGTGGCCGGCGGGCACCTGCAGGTCAAACGGTTCTTCGCCCCCGGCGAGCATGAGCTGCAGCCCGTGCGAGGGGCGGCCCATGAAGCGCAGGCCCTGGTCGGCTTCGGGCACCGCCAGACCCACCCACACGCCGCCCGGCCAGGGGCGGCAGCGCTGGCTGGTGGCGCAGGTGGCGACCTCTTCGAACACCTGCAGGCCGTGGTCGGTCAGTTCGCGCACCTCGCCACTGAAGTGGCCAGGCGAGGTCTGTTCGTAGTGTTGATCCCACGACGCGAGGTTGCTGGCGTGGATGTCCACGTCCTGCGTGCGCTTGACGCGAAAGCAGGCAGTGGCAGCGTCTGGCTGCACCAACATGGCTGGCTCCTTCCGGGCGGTGGTTCAAGCGGTCTTGTACATCAAGTTTCATGCCACCGCACGCCCCGTGGCGGTGCGCTATCCCGAATCGGAAAAAATGCCGCCACCGCCGCGCCGCTTGCCCAAACGGGATACCGCCGGGCGCGCCGGATTGCACAAGATGCCGGGGGCTGCCCGAGCCGTTTCGGGCGTCAACCATCCTTGATGCGAGCAACAACATGTCAACAACACACAAGCTGGTATCGCGGGACCTCAAACCCGTGCTGGGCGCTTTCTCCCTGTGGGGCATTGCTGTGGGCCTGGTGATCTCGGGCGAGTACTTTGGCTGGAGCTACGGCTGGGCCAGCGCCGGCACGCTGGGTTTCCTGGTGGCCACGAGTTTCGTGGCGCTGATGTACACCACCTTCATCTTCAGCTTCACCGAACTCTCCACCTCCATTCCGCATGCGGGCGGGCCGTTTGCCTACGCACGGCGCGCCTTCGGGCCTACCGGCGGTTTCATTGCGGGCTACGCCACGCTGGTGGAATTCGTCTTCGCACCCCCGGCCATTTCGCTGGCCATCGGCGCCTACCTGGGGCTGCAGTTCCCCTCGCTTGACCCCAAGATGGCGGCCTTGGGTGCGTATGTGATCTTCATCACCCTCAACGCGCTGGGCGTGGGCATTGCCGCCATGTTCGAGCTGGTGGTGACCTTGCTGGCGGTGGGTGAACTGCTGGTGTTTGCCGGCGTGGTGGCGCCGGGCTGGTCGCTGGCCAACTTCACCGCCAACGGCTGGGCCGGGTCCGACACCTTCACCATGGGCACCTGGGCGGGCATCTTTGCCTCCATCCCGTTCGCCATCTGGTTTTTCCTCGCCATCGAAGGCGCGGCCATGGCGGCCGAAGAAGCCAAGGACCCGCGCCGCACCATTCCCATCGCTTACATCACCGGCATCCTCACGCTGGTGGTGCTGGCTTTCCTGGTGATGATCATGGCCGGCGGCGTGGGCGACTGGAGCAAGCTCTCCAACATCAACGACCCGCTGCCCCAGGCCATGAAGATGGTGGTGGGTGAATCCAGCGGCTGGCTGCACATGCTGATCTGGATCGGTCTGTTCGGGTTGGTCGCCTCCTTCCACGGGATCATCCTGGGGTACTCTCGCCAGATGTTTGCGCTGGCCCGTGCCGGTTATCTGCCGGCTTACTTTGCCGTGGTGCATCCGCGTTTCAAGACGCCGGTGCGCGCGCTCATTGGCGGCGGCGTGGTGGGTGTGATCGCGGTGTTCAGCGACCAGTGGGTCACCTTCGGCGGCCTGCCGCTCACCGCCAACATCGTCACCATGGCCGTGCTCGGCGCGCTGGTGATGTACATCGTCTCCATGGCCTCGCTGTTCAAGCTGCGCCTGAGCGAGCCATCGCTGGACCGCCCCTACCGCGCGCCGTTCTACCCGCTGTTCCCGGCCATCGCGCTGGTCTGCGGCGTGGTCTGCCTGGCGGCGGTGGTGTACTTCAACGCTATGGTCACGGCCTTGTTCCTGGGGTTGATGGCGCTGGCCTACCTGTACTTCTATCTCACCAGCGGACAGCGCGACGCAGCGCCGCTGGACGCCATGCTCGGCACGGTGGAATGAACCTGAGCGCCACGCTGGGAGGTCGCACCCACCGGTTCGCCAGCTTGCGCGAGGTGATGGCCAAGGCCACGCCGCTGCGCTCGGGCGACTGCCTGGCCGGCGTGGCCGCCGCCACCGAGCAAGAGCGGGTGGCCGCGCGCTGGGTGCTGGCCGACGTGCCCCTGTCCGCCTTCCTCAGCGAAGCGCTCATTCCTTACGAAGACGACGAAGTCACACGGCTCATCATCGACAGCCACAACGCGCTGGCCTTCTCGCCCGTGGCCTCGCTCACCGTGGGCGGGTTTCGCGACTGGCTGCTCTCGGCCCAGGCCACACCCGAGGTGCTGCACGCGTTGGCGCCGGGCCTCACGCCCGAGATGGTGGCCGCGGTGAGCAAGCTCATGCGCAACCAGGACCTGATGCTGGTGGCCAAGCGCTGCGAGGTGGTCACGCGCTTTCGCAACACGCAGGGCCTGCGCGGCCACCTCTCGGTGCGCCTGCAGCCCAACCACCCGACCGACGACCCGGCCGGCATCGTGGCCAGCATGATCGACGGCCTGATGCACGGCGCAGGCGACGCGGTGGTGGGCATCAACCCGGTGTCCGACAGCGTGCCCGACCTGGTGCGCCTGAACCACGTGCTGGCCGATGTGCTGGCGCGCGGCGAGATCCCCACGCAAACCTGCGTCCTCACCCACGTGACCAACAGCATGCAGGCCATGGCGCACGGCGCGCCGGTGGACCTGGTGTTCCAGTCCATCGCCGGCACGCAGGCGGCCAACAGCTCGTTCGGTATTGATCTGGCGCTGCTCGATGAAGCCCATGCCATGGCGCAGGCGCTGGGGCGCGGCACGGTGGGCCACAACGCGATGTACTTCGAAACCGGGCAGGGCAGTGCACTCTCGGCCAACGCCCACCATGGCGTGGACCAGCAAACCTGCGAGGCACGCGCCTACGCGGTGGCGCGGCGTTACCGGCCGCTGCTGGTCAACACCGTGGTCGGCTTCATCGGACCCGAGTATTTGTTTGACGGCAAACAGATCACCCGCGCGGGGCTCGAAGACCACTTCTGCGGCAAGCTGCTGGGCCTGCCCATGGGCTGCGACATCTGCTACACCAACCACGCCGAAGCCGACAGCGACGACATGGACAACCTCATGGTGCTGCTGGCCACCGCGGGGCTCAATTTTTTGATCGGCGTGCCCGGTGCCGACGACATCATGCTGAACTACCAGAGCACCTCGTTCCACGACGCGCTGGTGCTGCGCGAGATGCTCGGCCTCAAGCGCGCGCCCGAGTTCGAAGCCTGGTTGCAGCGCGTGGGCGTCACCGGCGCGCAAGGCCAGTTGTTGCCCGCGCCCAGCCAGCCCGCGCTGCCGCAGCTCCTCTGGACATCACCCACCGCATGACCACCCCCGCGCGCGACCCCTGGGCCCACCTGCGCCAGCACACCACGGCGCGCATCGCGCTGGGGCGCACCGGCGTGAGCCTGCCCACGCGCGAGCTGCTCGACTTTGCACTGGCCCACGCGCAAGCACGCGACGCCATCCACCTGCCGCTGGACACCGACAGCTTGAGTGCCGACCTGCAGCAACAGGGTTGGCCCGCGCCGCTGCTGCTGCACAGCCAGGCGCGCGACCGCCACGAATACCTGCTGCGCCCCGACCTCGGTCGGCGGCTGGACGCGGCCAGCGTGGAGCGGCTTGGCGCAGCCGCTGCCGAGAGCCCCGATCTGGTGCTGGTGCTGGGCGACGGCCTCTCGGCGCTGGGCATTCAACAACACGGCGCGGCGCTGCTGGGCGCGATCCGCCGCGCGCTGTCATCGGCGTTTGTCCCGGCATTGCGACTGGGCCCGCTGGTGGTGGTGCGCGAGGCGCGTGTGGCCGTGGCCGACGAGGTGGGCGAGCGCCTGGGCGCCGCCGCGGTGGCCATGGTGGTGGGTGAACGCCCGGGGCTGAGTTCGCCCGACAGCGTGGGCATTTACCTCACGCACGCGCCGCGCGTGGGCTGCAGCGACGCGCAGCGCAACTGCATTTCCAACGTGCGCCCGGCCGGGCAGGACCTCGACACCGCCGCGCGCCGCCTGGCCTGGTTGCTCGGCGAGAGCCGCCGCCTGGGGCTCAGCGGTGTGGGGCTCAAGGACCACAGCGGCCTGCCACTCACCGGCCTGCCCAGCCCCGACAGGAGTGCGCCCGGCTTAAACTGAAGCTGACCAAACCCCATCGGGTTGAGTTTTCCTCAAGCGCCATGCTCGACGCCCGCCAACTCGAAGCCCTCAACGCCGTGATCGAACACGGCGGCTTCGGCCCCGCCGCCAAGTCCTTGTCCATCACGCTCGCCGCTGTCTCGCTGCGCATCAAGTCGCTCGAAGACACGCTGGGCCAGCGCCTGCTGGTGCGCGGCAAACAGGTGCGCGCCACGCCGGCCGGCCAGGCGCTGCTGGGCCATGTGAAACAGGTGCGGCTCATGGAGGCCGACCTGCTCGACGGCTTGCAGGGCGGCGCGCCGCCCCGGGGCGGTGTGCGCTGGCAAAGCCTGGGCGTGGCCATCAACGCCGACTCGGTGGCCAGCTGGTTTCTGCCCGGCGTGGCTGCCTTGCTGCAGCGCCACCACCTGTTGCTGGAGATCCTGATCGACGACCAGGACCACACCCACGACGCACTGAAAAGCGGCGACGTGACCGGCTGCGTGACCACGCTCACCACCGCCATGCGCGGCTGCGTGGCCGAGCCGCTGGGCGTCATGCGTTACCGCTGCGTGGCCTCACCGGCGGTGGCGCAGCGCTGCCGCACGCCGCGCGGCGCGGTGTCGGTGCACAAGCTGCTGGCACAGCCGGCGGTGATCTTCAACCGCAAGGACGCGCTGCAGGACACGTTTCTGCTGCAGCACTTCGGCCTGCGCCAGCCCAACTACCCGCGCCATTTCGCCCCCGCCGTGGAAGCCTTCGAGACCGCGATCGAACTCGGCCTGGGCTGGGGCATGGTGCCCGAGCAGCACCTGGCGGCCCGCCCCGGCCTGCAGGAAATCCTGCCCGACGCCACGGTGGACGTGGTGCTGTACTGGCAGCACTGGGCACACGAGTCGCTCTCGGCGCAGCGGCTCACGGCGGCGGTGAAGGAGGCGGCGCACAAGCACCTGCGGCCCGTGCCGCCGTGAGGCCGAGGCCCGCCGCCTAAAATTCAGCCCATGCTCAAGATCAAACAGGAACTGCTCGATGGCCTCGCCGCCGAGCTCGACACACTTTTGCCCGGCGCTGCCGCGCGCGCGGCCTTCGAGTCGCCCAAGGTGGCTGCGCACGGCGATTTCGCCAGCACCGCGGCCATGCAGCTGGCCAAACCGCTCAAGCTCAACCCGCGCCAACTCGCCGAGACCCTTCGCGCCGCCCTGCTGGCCCGCCCCGAATACGCGCTTTGGGTGTCCGACATCGACATCGCCGGTCCCGGCTTCATCAACATCCGGCTCAAACCGTCGGCCAAGCAGCAGATCGTGCGCGAGGTGCTGGCCTCGGGCGCGCGCTTCGGCATTGCCGAGCCCAACGGCCAGAAGCTCATGGTGGAGTTTGTATCGGCCAACCCCACCGGTCCGCTGCACGTGGGCCATGGCCGCCAGGCCGCGCTGGGCGACGCGATCTGCAGCCTGTTCCAGACCCAGGGCTGGAGCGTGCACCGCGAGTTCTATTACAACGACGCGGGCGTGCAGATCGCCACGCTGGGCACCTCCACCCACCTGCGCGCGCAGGGCTTCAAGCCGGGCGATCCGCGGTGGCCCGAGAACGCCTACAACGGCGCCTACATCGCCGACATCGCGGCCGATTTCCTGGCGAAGAAAACCGTGACGGCCGACGACCGCGCGTTCACCGCCAGCGGCGACATCAACGATCTGGATGGCATGCGCCAGTTCGCCGTGGCCTACCTGCGCCACGAGCAGGACCTGGACCTGCAGGCCTTCGCGGTGAAGTTCGACCACTACTACCTCGAATCCAGCCTGTACACCAGCGGGCGGGTTGAAGCCACGGTGCAGAAGCTGGTTGAGGCCGGCAAGACCTACGAGCAGGACGGCGCGCTCTGGCTCAAGAGCACCGACTACGGCGACGACAAGGACCGCGTGATGCGCAAGTCCGACGGCTCGTTCACCTACTTCGTGCCCGACGTGGCGTACCACATCAGCAAGTGGGAGCGCGGCTTCACCAAGGTCATCAACATCCAGGGCACCGACCACCACGGCACCATTGCCCGCGTGCGCGCCGGCCTGCAGGCGGCCAACGTGGGCATCCCGCAGGGCTACCCCGACTACGTGCTGCACACCATGGTGCGCGTGGTCAAGGGCGGCGAAGAGGTCAAGATCAGCAAGCGCGCCGGCAGCTATGTGACGCTGCGCGACCTGATCGAATGGACCAGCAAGGACGCGGTGCGCTTCTTTCTGCTCAGCCGCAAGCCCGACACCGAATACACCTTCGACGTGGACCTGGCGGTGCAGAAGAACAACGACAACCCGGTCTACTACGTGCAGTACGCGCACGCGCGCATCTGCTCGGTGCTCACCAGCTGGGGCGGCGACACCGCCACGCTGAAAGACGCCGACCTGTCCGCCCTGGGCAGCGCGCCGGCCCAGGCCCTCATGCTGCTGCTGGCCAAGTACCCCGCCATGCTGGCCGACGCAGCGCGCGACCTCGCGCCGCACGACGTGACCTTTTACTTGCGTGAGCTGGCCGCGAGTTACCACAGCTACTACGACGCCGAGCGCATCCTGGTGGATGACGAGGCGGTGAAAAAAGCGCGACTGGCGCTGGTGAAAGCCACCGCACAGGTGCTGCACAATGGTCTGGCTGTGCTGGGCGTGAGTGCCCCACAAAAAATGTGATGGCGAAACAAGCAATGAAAAAGAAAACTGTGCAATCCCGGAGCTCGCTCGGCGGCACCTTGATCGGCTTCGTCGTGGGCCTGCTGGTGGGGTTGGGCCTTGCTTTGGCGGTGGCGGTTTACGTCACCCGCGTGCCGATCCCGTTTGTCGACCGCAACGTCTCGCGCAACGCCGGCCAGGACGCGCTGGAAGCCGAGCGCAACAAGGGCTGGAACCCCAACAAGGTGCTCAACGGTGAGTCCGCAGCGCCGCCAGCCCCGGCGGCAGCACCCGCTCCTGAAGCGGCGGGCGCCATCGTGGTGCCGCCAGCCGATGGGAAAAATTTGCCACCGGTGCCCGCCGCCGCGAGCAAGCCGGCGGCCGATCCGCTGGGTGATCTTGCGCAGTCCCGCATCGGCGCCCCGGCACCGGGCGCGCCTGCTGCAGCACCCGCGCCCGGTGCCGATCCGTTCATGTATTTCGTGCAGGCCGGCGCCTACCGCTCGCCCGAGGACGCCGAAGCCCAGCGCG
>NZ_JBLYYB010000126.1:0-2748 GCF_048549895.1 Hydrogenophaga sp. | reverse complement strand
CCGCCGGCTGAAGGCTTGATCAGCAGCGGCGCGCCGAGCGCCCTGGCGCGCTCGACGAAGCTGGCCGGGTCATCGTCCTCGATGGCGCTCGGTGCCACCGGAAAGCCGCGTTGGGCGACGAAGCTGCGCGCGCGCACTTTGTCGCCCAACAGTTCGATGCTGTCCGGACGCGGGCCAATGAAGACGATGCCAGCAGCTTCCAGCGCACGCGCAAACGCCGTGTTTTCAGACAGGAAGCCGTAACCGGGATGCAGCGCCTGTGCCCCACTGCGCCGACACGCTTCAACCAACTGCGCGATATCGAGGTAGGCCGCCACGGGCGTCAAGGCGTGCAATTCGACCGACTCGTCAGCCTCCAGCACGGCCGGGCTATCGGCGTCCACCGCGTGGTGGGCCACCACGGTGGCGAGCCCCATGCCCTTGAGTGTGTGCAGGATCCGCAGCGCGATCTCGCCACGGTTGGCGATCAGAACTTTTTGAAACACGGGCGGAACCAGTTGTACGGCGGGTGACGAACGGCGTCTGGTGTCAATCGAGCACGGGGATGGGTTCGGACACGCGCTCGAAGCGGGAGTTTTTGGCGTCCGAGCGCAACAGGAGCACGCTGCTCGGCGAGTGCCGGTCATTGGGGCCGAAACTGATGGGAGAAGCCAGCCCATCGGTGTTGAAGTTCTTGGTTGTCTCCAGCTTCTCGACGACACAGGCGCGGGTCAGCGCCTTGCCACAGCGGCGGATCGCGTCTTCCATCAGCAGCGCACCGACGTAGGCTGTGATCGAATAGCGGTTGAGCGACTTCAACTCGTCGGCTGACAGATATTTCTGTGCCAACCCCATGAACTTGGCCATGCCTGGCACCGACAGGTCGGTCAGAGGCGGGACATAGTCTGCGACGAAGTAGCCGTCGCCCGCGGCACCGGCGAGCGCCTGAACAGGGGTCAGGTGGGCCGAGTGCACGGCAAGGAAGGTCAGCGACATCTGGTTTTTAGCGGCTTCCTTCATCAGCATCGAATGCTCGGCTACCACGCCGCCCGACGCGAGAAAGGTCGCTCCCACCTGCTTCAGACTCAGCATCTCAGCCGAGAAGTCCTTGGTGCCACGCTTGAAGGAGATCTCGGACACGCTGTTAAGCCCCAGATCCTTGATCGCCTTCTGGTAGCCGCAACGCACGTCGCTGCCAAACTCGTCATCCTGATAGACCAGCGCAAACTTCTCCTTTTGCAACTTCTTGCTAGCGACCATGTTTTTCATGGCGGAGCTCAACTCCTGACAATAGGTTGGCCCGATCACAAATACCGTTTTGTTCGGTGGAGTGAAGTGCGCTGCTGCCACGGCCATCGCGTTGATGGTTGGCAAGCCTTGCTCGTTGATGTAGGGCAGCATGGCTTGCAGCATCGCTGAGCCCGAGGTGCCGATGAGGCCGAAGATGCCTTCCACGTCGACCAGTCGCTTGACGCCTTGCACAGCACGCTGAGGCACATAGCCGTCATCTTCCTGGCGAATTTCCACCTTGCGGCCGTTGATGCCACCGCGGGCGTTGACATCCTGCTCCCATACCCGCAAGGCAAGCATGTGGGCCTTGCCCCGCAGGCTAGGGGGGCCGCTGACGGGCGTCACCGAGCCGAGGACGATTTTGGCGTCGGTCACGCCGGGGTCGGCAGCAGCGGCGGTCGTGGCCGTCAGGCTGATAACCATGCTGAGCAGACTGGCGGCGGCATATCGAAAGTATTTGCGTGTCATGAAAAGGCACTCCTGGTTGAGTAATGGGGGAGGGGCTGGTGGCACGTCGTCTTGATTACTTGGAACTCAGAAATTCAGAGGCTCGCTCGAATTTCCCGGCGCTGGCATTCGCCTTGAGCAAAATGGGGCGGGTCCCCGACTGTCGAATATTGGGCCCGAAGGTCAAGGGGGCCATGATGCCGTCGCTGGTGAAATTGTTGGTCTGCTCGAGCTTTTCAACCACGCAGGCACGCGTGAGGTTTTTGGCACAGGCGTTGAGCGCTGATTCGAGCAACTGGACACCCACATAGGCGGTCAATGAATACCGGTTCATGTCCTTGACCTCATTGGCTGAGAAATATTTGTAGGTCAGTGCGGTGAGTTTGCCAATGCCCTGTGTTTGTGTGTCGGTCACTGGAGGCACATACTCGGCGACGTACACGCCGTCTGCTGCCGGGCCGGCCAGGGCCAGTACCGCAGGCAGATGCGAAGGGTGAGCGGCCAGGCGCACGGCTTGCATCTGGTTCTTCGCGATCTCTTTGAGCATGGCGGCGGTTTCGGTGATGATGCCGCCGGTCAGCACGAAGGTGGCGCCGGCGCGCTGCACGCTCAACACCTCGGCGGAAAAATCCTTCGCCCCGCGTTTGTAGGCAACTTCGATGCTGCTTTTCAAGCCGAGCTCTTTCAGGGCCTGTTCGTAGCCGCATTTGACGTCGGTGCCGTAATCGTCTTCCTGGAAGATCAGGCCGAACTTCGATCCCTGCAGCTTCTGGGATGTGACCAGATGCTTCATGCTGGCAGAGACCTGCTGGCAGTATGTTGCCCCGATATTGAACAGCGTCTTGTGCGGTGGGTTGAAGTGGGCGCTGTTGACGGCGATATGGTTGATGGCGGGAATTTTCTGCTCGTCGATGATGGGCAGCATGGCCAGCAACTGCGACGAGCCGGAGGTGCCGATCAATGCAAAGATCTGTTCGACATCGATCAGTTTTTTGAGACCCTGAACGGTGCGCTGCGGCACATAGCCGTCGT
>NZ_JBLYYB010000125.1:0-17359 GCF_048549895.1 Hydrogenophaga sp. | reverse complement strand
GTGTCCACCGTGTCGAACAGCGGCTCCTTGTCTTCCTGGTTGTCCTTGTTGTAGGCCAGCGGCTGGCCTTTCATGAGCGTGATCAGACCCATGAGGTGGCCGACCACGCGGCCGGTCTTGCCGCGCGCGAGTTCGGGCACGTCGGGGTTTTTCTTCTGCGGCATGATCGACGAGCCGGTGGTGAAACGGTCGGCGATCTTCACGAAGCCGAAGTTCTGGCTCATCCACAAGATCAGCTCTTCGCTGAAGCGGCTGATGTGCACCATGCACAGCGAGGCGGCGGCGGTGAATTCGATCGCGAAGTCGCGGTCGCTCACGCCGTCCAGGCTGTTCTGGCACACCTGCGGCTCACCGCGCTCGTCCACCATGCCCAGGCTGCGCGCCACGCGCTCGCGGTCCAGCGGGTAGGTGGTGCCGGCCAGTGCGGCCGAGCCCAGCGGCAGGCGGTTGGTTCGCCGGCGCACGTCACTCATGCGCTCGGCGTCGCGCGAAAACATTTCCACATAGGCCAGCAGGTGGTGCGCAAAGCTCACGGGTTGCGCCACCTGCAGGTGGGTGAAGCCCGGCAGGATCACGTCCACGTTTTTCTCGGCCACGTCCACCAGCGCGCCTTGCAGCTCGCCCAGCAGCGGGATGATGAGGTCGATCTCGCTGCGCAGCCACAGGCGCACGTCGGTGGCCACCTGGTCGTTGCGGCTGCGCCCCGTGTGCAGGCGCTTGCCGGCGTCACCCACCAGCTGGGTCAGGCGGGCCTCGATGTTGAGGTGCACGTCTTCCAGGTCGAGCTTCCATTCGAAGCCGCCGGCCTCGATCTCGGACGTGATCTGCGCCATGCCCTGCTGGATGGACGCGAGATCGGCCGCACCGATGATGCCTTGGGCTGCCAGCATCTCGGCGTGTGCGAGGCTGCCGGTGATGTCGGCCTGCCAGAGGCGTTTGTCGAAGAAGACGCTGGCGGTGTAGCGCTTGACCAACTCGCTCATGGGCTCCGAGAATAGGGCGGACCAGGCTTCGGATTTCTTGTCGAATTGGTTGGTGGACATACGGTGTTGCCAGCGGCTTTGGAGAGAAATGGTGGAGCGGAAAACCGCAGAACAAAGGGCGTGCAGAGGAGACCTGGATGATCTTTCGATCGCAGCGCCGTGCGGACTCGAAGTGCAGGGCCCGGACCAACGCACAATCCATCGTTGTCCGACCGGAGCATTGACGCACGTCCCATGAAAGACTCCCGAATTTTATCGACCTTCCAGGACCTGCCCAGCACCTTGGGCACGCAGTCGCTGGAGGAGATGCCCGAACACGTTCGCGCACGCGACCGGGTGTTCGACACCTGCCAGGTCGGGGTGGTGCTGCGCGCGGTGCTGTTCGTGCAGTCCATCGTGGCGGTGGCGGCGATCTTCGGCGCATCGAGTCCGGTGGGCTGGATCACGCAGATGGCGGTGCTCACCGGCGCTGCCCTGCCGGCTGTGCTGGCCTGGTTGTTGTGTGTGTGCGCGCTCAAACGCAAGCTCGGGCGCATGCCGGTTCGGGCGCAGTGGATCGCAGGCGTTGGCCTGGGCGTGCTGGCCGGCTTGTACGGGTGCGCCTTGCTGGTGCTCATGGGCCTGGCCGAAGCGGCGCCCTGGGTGGGAAGCGGTGCTGCGGGCGCGCTGGTGTCGGCCGTGTTGGTGGGGGCGCTGGTGTGGCGCGCCAAGGCCCGCATGCCCGCAGGCACCACGGCTCGGCTGGCAGAGCTTCAGGCGCGCATCCGGCCCCACTTTTTGTTCAACACGCTCAACAGCGCGATTGCGCTGGTGCGCGAGGAGCCCGCCAAGGCAGAAAACCTGCTGGAAGACCTGAGCGAGCTGTTCCGCCACGCCCTGGCCGACGCCCAGGAAGCGGTACCGCTGTCGCAGGAACTGGAACTGGCCGAGCATTACCTGGCCATCGAGCAGGTGCGCTTTGGCGATCGCCTCAAGGTGGAGTGGAGCGTGGACGACTCGGCTTCCAGGGCCAAATTGCCGCCACTCATCCTGCAGCCGCTGGTGGAGAATGCGGTGAAGCACGGGGTGGAGCCCAGCCCCTCCGGCGCGGTGGTGCGCATCAGCACCCAGCGGCGTGGCAGCCTGGTGGTGATCAAGGTGACCAACACGGTGCCGGCGGGCAGCGGGCGGCGCGGCAATGGCCTGGCACTGGACAACGTTCGGCAGCGCCTGGCCTTGTTGCACGATGTCCAGGGCCGATTCCAGAGCGCACTGGTCAACGGGGTGTTTCAGGTTCGCCTTGAAATACCGGTATAAGCGGGTATTGAACAGGTCTGGCTACGGAGCGTGACATGACACTGAAGGTACTGATCGTTGACGATGAAGCGCTGGCCCGTTCGCGGCTGCGCACCCTGCTGGGCGAATGCAGCGAGCCGCGCGCCGATGTGGTGGGAGAGGCCGCCAACGCCGTGCAGGCGATGGAGCTGATCCAGCGCACCGGCTGCGATCTGGTGATGCTGGACATCCACATGCCCGGGGTGGACGGCATGACCCTGGCCAAGACCTTGCGCGAACTGGCGGCGCCGCCCGCGGTGGTGTTCATCACCGCCTATGCCGAGCATGCCGTCCAGGCCTTTGACCTGGAAGCGGTCGATTACTTGACCAAACCGGTGCGCCGCGAGCGCCTGCAGCAGGCCTTGCAAAAAGTGCAGCGGGTGCGCGCGGAGAGCGCTGTGGAAGTCGGCCTGCCCGAGAGCCTGATCATCCAGGAGCGTGGGCGCAGCGAGCGCGTGGCGCTGGCCGACGTGATCTACCTCAAGGCCGAACTGAAGTACATCACCGTGCGCACGGCCGACAAAGAGCATATTTTTGATGGTGCGCTCAGCGATCTGGAGCAGCGCTACGCCCACCTGTTTGTGCGCGTGCACCGCAACGCTTTGGTGTCGCGCCGCGCCGTGCGGGCCGTGGAGAAGCACAACGACCCGGTCGAGGGCGAAGGCTGGACGGTGCGGCTCGACGGTGTCGAGGAGCGCCTGGCGGTTTCGCGCCGCCAACTGGCCGCCGTGCGTGAAGCCTTGATGAGCTGAGGCTGCCGGTGTCGCGCTGGTCAGGCGTGGCGCTGTAGGACTTCAGCCCACGCCGCCAGCTTGCGATCGAAGCTCCAGCTGGCATTGGCCGGGCTGGTGGAAGGAAGCTTGTACACCGGCAAACCCAGTCGTTCGGTGTGCCTGGCGTGGCGAAAGCTCTCGCCACCGTTGTGCGCGATGGCTTCAAGCCGTGGGCATGCGCGCTGCACCCATTCAAAATCATTCACCTCGGCGTTGCGGATGTTCGCGTCCAGGCTGCCTTCGCGCTCACAGGCACCGTACACGTCCCACACACCCAGACCATGGTCGCGCAAGACGGCCACGCGTTCGGGGTAGGCCAGGGTGATCAAGGGCAGTTGCCACAGCGCACCCAGGATCTTCCAGAAGTGGTTTTGCGGATGGCCGTAGTACTGCTGCGCGCGCAGCGAGGCCACCCCGGGGAAACTGCCCAGCACCAGCACGCGTGTGTTGGCGTCCAGCACCGGCGGCAATCCTTGCAGGCGGCTCATGGGGCACGGCTCACGGGGCGTTCAGCAGCGCTGCCAGCCGGGGCAGGGCGGCCACGGCGTTGGCGGTGGTGGCCTGCATCAACGCATCCACCGGCATGCCCCGCAGCCCGGCCACCACCGCACCGATGCGCGGCAACTCGGCCGGGCTGTTGATGCCCTGCGCCTGTCCCGCAGCGCGCTGGGCTGCGGTGGTGTAGAGCCAGTGCGGCGGGATGTCGGGTGCATCGGTTTCCAGCACCAGCGCAGACAGCGGCAATTCAGTGGCCAGGCGCCGTAACTGGCGCGCAGGCTCAAAGGTGGCCGCACCACCAAAGCCGAGCTTGAAGCCCAGGCCCAGAAAAGCCTGTGCCTGTTGCTCGCTGCCGTTGAACGCATGTGCAATGCCACCGCCGGTGGGCAGCTCGCGCAGGTGTTTGAGCAGCTGGTCGGCGCTGCGCCGCACGTGCACGATCACCGGCAACGCATGTTTGCGCGCCAGCCGCAGTTGCGCGCGGTAGAAAAAACTTTGTCGCTCGTGCATCTCGGGCGTGCACAGCGCGGGCACGAAGAAGTCGAGCCCGATCTCGCCCACGGCCACGAGGCGGGGGTCGGCGCTGTGTTCGGTCAGCGCGGCGTCGAGGACTTCCAGATCGGCATCTTGCGCCTGCGGCACGTACAAGGGGTGTATGCCCAGGGCGTAGGCGTCACCGGTGCGGTGGGCGAGCTGGCGCACGGTGTCGAAGTTGGCACGCTCCACCGCCGGGACCACGCACAAGCCCACGCCCAGCGTGGCCGCGCGTTCGCGCAGGTTCAGCGCGAGTGCGTGGTCGGCGCCGAATTCGGGCGCGTCAAGGTGGCAGTGAGAGTCGATCCACATGGCGGTATAAGGATCGATTGTGCCGGCCCGCTTACATGGCGCCGGTGCCCAACCCGAAAGGACCCACCCATGTCACGCCTCTCCTGGTTCGCCGCTCCCGTGTTGCTGGCCCTCACCGCCTGCGCTCTGCCCGGTGCCCCCAGCGCCGTGCCGCTGGTGGGCAGCGAATGGCGTCTGGAAGACCTGGGCGGGCGCGGCGTGATCAATGGCGCACAGGCCACGCTCACCTTTCCCGAGGCCGGGCGCGTGGCGGGCAACAGCTCGTGCAACCGATTCTTTGGCTCGTACACGCTGATGCAGGACCGCATCGCGCTGGGCCAGCTGGGCGGCACGCGCATGGCGTGTGCGCCGGTGGTGGACGAGCAGGAGGGGCGTTACCTGGATGCGTTGGGGAAGGCGCAGCGACTGGAGGTGCGAGGCACGACGATGCTGATGCACGTGCAGGGGCTGGAGAAGCCCCTCAGATTCGTCAGGACCAAACCGTGAGCCCCCACGCTGCGCGGGTCGCTGCCCCAGGACGGGGATGGGCCCCGGTCCTTGCCGGGTCCGGGGCTGATCCGCCTTGGGAGCGGCCCGGCGGCAGAACTTGATGCCCCCACGCTTTCCCGCTGCGCGGGTCGCTGCCCCCCGAGGGGGCTGATCCGCCTTGGGAGCGGCCCGGCGGCGGATCGCCCTAAGTCAGCACGCCTGTCGTCAAGCGCAGCACGCGGTTGCAGCGCGCGGCCAAGGTCTCGTCGTGGGTGACGACGATGAAGGCCGTGCCCTGATCGCGCGCCAGCTCCAGCATCAGTTGGAACACACCTTCCGCCGTGTTGCGGTCGAGGTTGCCGGTGGGCTCGTCGGCCAGCACGCAGGCGGGTTGCGTGACGAGTGCACGCGCAATGGCCACGCGCTGGCGCTCACCGCCCGAGAGCTCGGCCGGCCGGTGGCCCAGGCGTTCGGCCAGGCCCACGCGGGTGAGGATCTTGCGGGCCTGCTCGGCCGCCTCAGGGCGTGGCTGGCGGCGGATCCACAGCGGCATGGCCACGTTGTCGCGCGCGCTGAACTCGGGCAGCAGGTGGTGGAACTGGTAGACAAAACCCAGGTGCTGGTTGCGCAGCACGCCCTGCTGCGTGGCGCTCAGGCCCGACATCGTCTGGCCCATGAGCTGCACACTCCCACTGGTGGGCGCGTCCAGCCCGCCGAGCAGGTGCAGCAAGGTGCTCTTGCCCGATCCCGAGGCACCCACAATGGCCACGGTTTCGCCCGCGCGCACGCTGAGGTCCACGCCGGTGAGCACGGTGACGTCGAGGCGGCCTTCGGTGAAGCGTTTGGTGAGGCCAGTCGCACTCAACACAACGTCCGTTCGGGCTGAGCCGGATTCCGTGCGCCCTGAGCCCAACTCCGTTCGCCCTGAGCTTGTCGAAGGGCTGGCCAAGACTTCGGCGGGGGCTTCGACAAGCTCAGCCCGAACGGGGGATGGTTCAACACGCCCAGGATTCTGGAGGTCACTCATAACGCAACGCCTCGGCAGGGTTGACGCGGCTCGCGCGCCAGCTCGGGTAAATCGTGGCCAGGAAGGAGAGCACCAGCGAGATCACCGCCACCGGCAGGATGTCGGCCTGTTGCGGGTCGCTGGGCATGCGGCTGATGAGGTAGATGTCTTGTGGCAGAAAGCTCGCGCCCAGCAGGCGCTCCAGCGCGGGCACGAGCGTGTCGATGTTGAAGGCGATGCCCAGGCCGAGCAACAGGCCCGCGCCGGTGCCGATGATGCCCACCATGGCGCCCTGCACCATGAAGACGCCCATGATGCTCTGGGGGCTCGCGCCCAGCGTGCGCAAGATGGCGATGTCGGCGCGTTTGTCCGTCACCGTCATCACCAGCGTGGACACCAGGTTGAACGCGGCCACGGCCACGATCAGCGTGAGGATGATGAACATCATGCGTTTTTCGAGCTGCACCGCCGCGAACCAGGTGCGGTTCTGACGCGTCCAGTCGCGCACGAGCAAGCCGGGGTCGAGGTCGGCGGCGATGGACACGGCCACCTCGCGCGCGGCGTGCAGGTCCTTGATCTTCACGCGCACACCGGTCGGACCTTCCACGCGAAAGATGCGCGCGGCGTCTTCCTGGTGCAGCAGGGCCAGCGCCGAGTCGTATTCGTAGTGGCCCGAGTCAAAGGTGCCCACCACCGTCATCTGGCGGATGCGCGGCACCACGCCGGCCGGGGTCACCTGGCCGCTGGGCGCGATCAGCGTGACGCTGTCACCCGCGATCACGCCCAGGCTGCGTGCCAGTTCACCGCCCAGGACCACACCGAATTCACCGGGCACCAGACGCGGCAACACGGTGTCGGCGAGCTGGGCTGCAAGGTCGGTGACCTTGGGTTCGAGCGCCGGATCAATGCCGCGCACCAGCGCGCCCTTCATGTCCTCACCGCGCGCGATCAGCGCCTGTGCACCCACGAAAGGCGCAGCGCCGACCACTTCGGGGTGGCGTTCGATCTTGGCCAGTGTGTCGGCGAGGTTGGGAATGGCCTGGCCGCCGGGCTCAAACACCTCGATGTGCGACAGCACACCGAGCATGCGGTCGCGCACTTCCTTCTGGAAGCCGTTCATGACCGAGAGCACGATGATCAGTGCGGCCACCCCCAGCGCAATGCCCAGCATGGACACGCCCGAGATGAAGGAGATGAAGCCGTTGCGCCGGGTGGCGCGGCCAGCGCGCGTGTAGCGCCAGCCGAGAATGAGTTCGTAGGGAGTTTGCATGTGAGGTCCAGCGGGCATTGTGGCATCCCCGACAATCGCATCATGCCCGCTCCCCACATGGCCTCTGAGCCTGCCACGCACCTGCTGGTTCCCTTTGCCAGCGCCAGCGACCCCGCCTGCCGGGCCCTGCTGCCGGGCTTGCAACTGCCGCACCTCACCGCCTTGCTGGCCGAACTGCAGCCTGTGCACACCGATGCCGGCACCGACCACAGCCTGAGTGCGCCGCACGAGCGTGCGCTGGCGCAGGCCATCGGCCTGCTGCGCGCCGACGGCTCGGCCTACCCCGATGGGCTCTTGCCCTGGGCGGCTGCGCAGAGCAGCACGCCCGAGCTGCCGCAGGCCTGGTTCACGCCGTGTCACTTCCAGGTGGGCATGGAACAGGTGACCTTGCTGCCCGGTGACCAGCTCGGTCTCACCGACGAACACGCGCGCCCCCTCTTCGACGCGTTGGCACCGTATTGCGCCGAAGACGGCATCACGCTGCGTTACGAGTCCGCCACGCGCTGGCACGCGAGTGGAGGGGTGCTGCGCGGTATCGCCTGCGCCAGCCTGGACCGCGTGGGTGGCCGTTCGGTGGAGGCCTGGATGACCGACAGCTCGGCCAACCCCGCTGGCGGACAACTGCTCAAGCGCCTGCAGAGCGAGGCGCAGATGCTGTTTTACACACACCCCGCCCATGACGCGCGCGAGGCGCTGCGCCTGCACCCGGTCAACGGCTTCTGGCTCAGCGGCGCCGGTGCCGTCGACCACCCGACAACGCTGAAAGCCGCGCCCGCCATGCCCGACGAATTGCGCAGCGCAGCCCTGCAAGCCGACTGGGTGCGTTGGAAGGACGCGTGGACCGACCTCGATGGCAGAGACATCAAGGAACTGCTGGACCGCGTGCGCCACGGCGAGCCGGTCACACTCACACTGTGTGGCGAACGCGTGGCGCAGCGCTTCACCAACGCACCGCGCGGCGCCGTGGCGCGCGCTGGCCGCCTCATCCAACACTGGCTGGGCCATGCCCCGGCCTGGAAGACCCTGGACATCCTATGAAAATCATCACCCGCGACGTGCCCCCCCGCGCCGCCTGGGCGCTGGAGCAAGGCGGCCTGCACCCGCTGCTGGCGCGCCTGTTTGCCGCGCGCGGCATCACCAGCACCGACGAACTCGACGACGCACTCGCGCGCCTGATCCCGCCTTCGCAGATGCTCGGCGCGCAAGACGCCGCGCGCGCGTTGGCCGACGCGATGGCGGCCAACAAAGCCATTTGCATCGTGGCCGACTACGACTGCGACGGCGCCACCGCCTGCGCGGTCGGCCTGCGAGGTTTGCGCCTGCTGGGCGCACCCATGGGCTTCGACAGGGTGAATTACCTCGTGCCCGACCGCGTGACCGATGGCTACGGCCTCACGCCGTCGATCTCCAAGCGCGTGAAAGCGCAGGGCGCGGATGTGCTGGTGACGGTGGACAACGGCATTGCCAGCGTGGACGGTGTGCGCGCCGCGCGCGAACTGGGCCTGCAGGTCATCGTGACCGACCACCACCTGCCCGCCATCCAGGACGGCGCGGTGGTGCTGCCGCAGGACTGCATCATCGTGAACCCCAACCAGCCGGGCTGCAGCTTCGAGAGCAAGTCGATCGCGGGCGTGGGGGTGATGTTTTATGTGTTGCTGGCGCTGCGCGCGGAGTTGCGCGAACGCGGCGTGTTCAGCGCGCAGACGCAGCCGAAGATCGACGCGCTGTTGCCACTCGTGGCCCTCGGCACGGTGGCCGACGTGGTCAAGCTCGATGCCAACAACCGCCGCCTGGTGGCCCAGGGCTTGAAGCGCGTGCGCGCCGGCGCCATGCCACCGGGCATGACGGCCCTGTTCAACGTGGCCGCGCGCAAGCCCGAGGCGGCCACGGGTTTTGATTTCGGCTTCGCACTCGGCCCGCGCCTGAACGCGGCCGGTCGCCTGGCCGACATGACGCTGGGCATCGAGTGCCTGACCACCGACGACGCGCTGCGCGCCGACGAACTCGCGCGCACGCTGGACGGCATCAACCGCGAGCGCAAGGCGATCGAGGGCGACATGCGCGACCAGGCTTTGCAGATGGCCGAAGAGATGTTCGACGAGTCGGAAGAGCCACCGCCCGCGCTGGTGGTGTTCGACCCGGACTTTCACGAAGGCGTGGTGGGCATCGTGGCCTCGCGCCTGAAGGACAAGCTGCACCGCCCGACCTTTGTGTTTGCCGCCAGCGGCGCCGAGGGCAAGGAGAACGAACTCAAGGGGTCGGGTCGATCGATCGCAGGCTTCCATTTGCGCGACGCGCTGGACCTGGTGGCCAAGCGCCACCCGGGGGTGTTGCTGCGTTTTGGTGGCCATGCGATGGCGGCGGGCTGCACCATTGACGAAGAGCATCTGGAAACCTTTGAAGCGGCGTTGCAGCAAGTAGCCCACGAGTGGCTGGACGCGGCGACACTGCAACGCCGCATGGAGGCCGATGGCGCGCTGGACACGAAGTACCGCCGCGCGGATCTGGTGGACACGCTGCACAAGGAGGTGTGGGGCCAGGGTTTTGCGCCGCCGGTGTTTTGCGAAGAGGTGCAGGTGGTGTCGCAGCGGCTGGTGGGGGAGAAGCACCTGGCGTTGAAGCTCAAGCACCAGGGTGAGCCGGTGGACGGCATCTGGTTCGGTCACACCGAGCCTCTGCCTGCGCGTGTGAAGATTGCGTTTCGGCTGGATGCGGATGAGTGGCAGGGGCAGCGGCGGGTTCGGTTTCTGGTGGAGGCGGCGGAGGTTTGATGTGTTTGCCTTTGTTTCGCTCAATGACCTCGCGGGCTCGTTGCACCGGTGCGCTCTGCTCCGCGAATGTCCCCCGACGGCTGGTGCCGCCTCCTCCTTTATTTCGCTGCGCAGAGCGCACCGACGCAACGAGCTGACAAGGTGTCGTCGCGCCCACGCTTCGAACACCAATCCTGTTGCGTGTACGGGGTGGGCGACGCAGCGAACTCAAGGAGGAGGGGCCAAAGGCCCCGGGGGACATTCGCGGAGTCGGCTACCCCGTTCACGCAACAGGAGCCGCCGGAGAAAAACAACCCCTCAGCGTGCCCATAATGATTTCCCAAGCAAGAGACCTGAAGAACATGCAACACCCAACAGGAAACCCCACGTGAAGGCCGGCGCCAACGCCGCAGCGCTCAAGCGGCGCACCACGCCAACCCTGCCCGAGGTCACGATCTCCGAAGACAGCGAGGTGCGCTTTTTGCACCTGGGCACCGAGTGGATCCAGGGCTCCATGCTGCTGGACGCGCCGTTCGACATCGAGCTCGATTACGTTCAACGCATGATGGCCTGGCTGCTGTTTGTGGAGCCCGATTCGGTCAGCAAACGCCGTGTCCTGCAACTGGGCCTGGGGTCCGCCGCGCTCACCAAGTTCTGCTTCAAGAAGCTGCGCATGGACACCACCGCCATCGAGATCAACCCGCAGGTGGTCACTGTGTGCCGCAGCTGGTTCAAGCTGCCCGCCGACAGCGCCCGGCTGCGCGTGGTGCTCGCCGATGCGGGCGAGGAGATCCGCCGCGCCGACCACCTGGGGGCTTACGACGCACTGCAGGTGGACCTGTACGACCACGAAGCCGCCGCGCCCGTGCTCGACAGCCCCGACTTTTATGCCGACTGCCGCAATGCGCTGACCGACGACGGCTGCCTCACCGTCAACCTGTTCGGGCGTGACACCAGCTACGAGCGCTCGCTGCAAAGCCTGTGCGCCGCTTTTGGTGAGGATGCCGTGTGGGCCTTCAAGCCCACGCGCGAAGGCAACACCGTGGTGCTGGCCCAGCGCACGCCCCACCGGCCCACGCGCATGCAACTGCTGGCGCGGGCCGAGGTGGTGCAGGAGCGCTGGGGCCTGCCCGCGGTGAAGTGGATGAAGCTGTTCGAACCCGTGGCCTGAAAACGCCCAACAACACGATGGACGCGCGCATGAAACACCCGAACAAAACCCCTGGCGCCATCGATCCCGTTGGTCCGCTCGACTGGCGCACGCTGGTGCAGTGGTTGCTGGACGACGGCGTGATCTCCAGCATCGAGGCCGAACGCACCGTGGCTCGCTGCGCCTCGGCGCACAGCGCGCAGCACCCGCTGCAACGCCTCTCGGTGGTGGGCATGGCGCGCAAGGCCGACAGCCATGTGCTCGATGTGGAGTCGCTCACCCAGTGGCTGGCCAAGCGCAGCGGGCTGGACTACATGCGCATTGATCCGCTGAAGGTGGACGTGGGCAAGGTGGCCGACGTGATGAGCGCGGCCTACGCCGAGCGCCACAAGGTGCTGCCGGTGCAGGTGAGCCCGACCGAGGTGGTGGTGGCCACCGCCGAGCCCTTCATTCGCGACTGGGTGCCCGAGGTGCAGCGCCAGACGCGGCGCAATGTGCGCCTGGTGCTCGCCAGCCCGCAGGCCATCAGCAGTTTCACCGCCGAATTTTTTGCGCTGGCCAAGTCGGTGCGCGCGGCCAGCAAAAGCGGTGGGGGCAGTGGCGGCTTCGGCAGTTTCGAGCAGCTGGTGGAGCTGGGCAAGGCCAACAAGCAGCTCGACGCCAACGACCAGGGTGTCGTGCAGGTGGTCGACTGGTTGTGGCAATACGCCTTTGACCAGCGCGCCAGCGACATCCACCTGGAGCCCCGGCGCGAGCAGGGCGTGATCCGTTTCCGCATCGACGGTGTGCTGCACCCGGTCTACCAGATGCCGATCGGCGTGCTCAACGCCATGACCGCGCGCATCAAGCTGCTCGGGCGCATGGACGTGGTGGAGCGCCGCCGCCCGCAGGACGGGCGCATCAAGACGCTCAGGCCGGGTGTGGCGGGCGCGCGCGGTGAAGAGGTGGAGATGCGCCTGTCCACCCTGCCCACGGCGTTTGGCGAAAAGCTGGTCATGCGCATCTTCGACCCCGAGTCGACGGTGAAAGACCTGAGCGCGCTCGGCTTTGCCGCGCACGACGCGCAGCGCTGGGAAGCCCTCACCAGACACCCGCACGGCATCGTGCTGGTGACCGGGCCCACCGGCTCGGGCAAGACCACCACGCTCTACGCCACGCTCAAGCGCCTGGCCACCGAAGAGGTCAACGTGAGCACGGTCGAAGACCCGATCGAGATGATCGAGCCGGCCTTCAACCAGACGCAGGTGCAGACCCACCTCGACCTGGACTTTGCGCAAGGCCTGCGCGCGCTCATGCGGCAGGACCCGGACATCATCATGGTGGGCGAGGTGCGCGATCTCGCCACCGCCGAGATGGCCGTGCAGGCCGCGCTCACCGGCCACTTGGTGTTCACCACGCTGCACACCAACGACGCGCCCTCGGCCATCATGCGGTTGATGGAGCTGGGCATTCCGCCCTACCTCATCAACGCCACCGTGCTGGGCGTGCTGGCTCAGCGGCTGGTGCGCACGCTGTGCCCGGCCTGCAAGACACAGCAGGACAAAGCCACCGCCGCCACCTCGCGCGAGTCGCTGGCCGAGCTGGTCAAACCCTGGCAGATCAGTGGCAGCTACCGGCCCTACGAGCCGGTGGGTTGTGTCGATTGCCGCATGACCGGTTTTCGGGGGCGCATGGGCCTGTACGAGTTGCTCACGGTCACCGAGGCGTTCAAGGACAAGGTCAGCCGCGAGCCGCGCCTGGACGTGCTGCGCAAGCAAGCGGTGGCCGACGGCATGCGCCCGCTGCGCCTGGCCGGCGCCATGCGCGTGGCCGAGGGCCTGACCACCATGGACGAGGTGCTCGCCTGCACACCGCCGGTGCAGTGAGCACCACCGTCCTCAGTCGTGGCTGAGGCCGTGCCTGAACTGCTCGGCGGCGTCGATCAGGTCCCACAACTCGTGCCCGAGCGCGTCGGCATCGAGTCCGATGTCCACCACACGCTGGTACACCGCCGCGTTCTCCGCCGGCTCGATGCCCAGGCGATCGGTGTCGGTCAGGTGCGTGTTGCCCATGAGCAAGGCCTCGCACAAGGCCGCGCGCGGAGCGCTGTGGCGCGGCAGGACGCAGATGTGTGCCTGCATCACCAGCGTGGGCTCGTTGTCGCGGGGTCGCAGCACCACCTGGGTGTCGTTGACGCACAGAACGGTTGGACCTCTGCGGGCCGTGGTGACGGCTTTGTGCAAGGTGTCGATGCGCTCGATGGGGGGTGCGGGGCGGCGAGAAGTCGGCATGAGGCAAACCCTTTGATGCGTGGTCGGAGCGTCTGCCGGCAAGGCGCGGCGCTGGTTTTCGCACAGCGTAGGGAGTTGCCGGCGCGCGCGGTGCTTGCGCACGACTTCATCAAGGTGAAGTCATGCGTGCGACAGAAAAGCCTGGGTGTTCGACGCGAGGCATGGCCCACCTTGCAGCCCGGTGTCGCGCGATGCCGATAATCGACCGATGCGCGCCGCTCCCACCCCTCACCTCGCCACCGGATTGATGCTCGCGGCCGCCGGCTCCATTGCGTTCAGCGGCAAGGCCATCATCGTGAAACTGGCCTACCGCCACGGTGTGGACGCGGTCACGCTGATCATGTACCGCATGCTGTTTGCGCTGCCGCTGTTTCTGGCGCTGGCGTGGTGGGCCACCTACCGGCAGGGGGGTGTGCGCAAGCCACCGCTCTCGCGAGACGACTGGCTGGGCATCGTGGGCCTGGGTGTGACGGGTTATTACCTCGCCAGTTTTCTGGATTTCTGGGGCCTGCAGTACATCACCGCCAGCCTGGAGCGCCTCATCCTGTACCTCAACCCCACGCTGGTGCTGGTGCTCGGCTGGGTGATCTACAAGCGCCGCATCACACGCCTGCAGGCCGTTGCCATGGCGGTGAGCTATGGCGGTGTGCTGGTGGTGTTCGGCCACGAGGCCGGCTTGCAGGGGCCCGACGCGCTGCTGGGCGCCGCACTCGTTTTTGGCAGCGCCATCAGCTATGCCGTTTACCTGGTGTACAGCGGTGAACTCGTGCAGCGCCTGGGCTCGCTGCGCCTGGTGGGGCTGGCCACCAGCGTGGCCTGTGTGTTGTGCCTGGTGCAGTTTGTGTTGTTGCGCCCCATGAGTGCGGCGCTGGTGGCGCCCGAGGTCATCTGGCTCTCGGTGCTCAACGCGACGCTGTGCACCTTTGCGCCGGTGCTCATGGTGATGATGGCGATCGAGCGCCTTGGCTCGGGCCTGGCGGCGCAGACCGGCATGGTCGGCCCGATGTCGACCATCGTCATGGGCGTGGTGATTCTGGGTGAGCCGTTCAATGGCTGGATCGTGGTGGGCACGGTGCTCGTGCTCTCCGGTGTGTTTCTGGTGACGCGCTTCGGCCGCGCCAGTTGATTTTTTCAGGAGACTTTTCATGGATCTGGGTATCAAGGGCAAATGGGCGCTGGTGTGTGGCGCGAGCAAGGGTCTGGGGCTGGGCTGCGCGCAAGCGCTGGCCGCCGAGGGCGTGCACGTGGTGATGGTGGCGCGCGGCGCGCGCGACCTGGAAGCGGCCGGGCAAGCGCTGCAAGCCGCCGTGCCGGGCGTGACGGTGCTCACCGTGGCGGCCGACATCACCACGCCCGAGGGGCGCGCTGCGGCGCTGTCGGTGGCGGGTGGTCCCGGCACGGCCTTCGACATCGTGGTCAACAACGCGGGCGGCCCACCACCGGGCGACTTCCGCGCCTGGGACCGCGACGTGTGGATCAAGGCGATCGACGCCAACATGCTCACGCCCATCGAGCTGATCAAGGCCACGGTGGACGGCATGGCGCAGCGCGGCTTTGGCCGCATCGTCAACATCACCTCGGGCGCGGTGAAAGCGCCGATCGACATCCTCGGTTTGTCCAACGGCGCCCGCAGTGGCTTGACGGGTTTTGTGGCCGGCGTGGCGCGCAGCCCGCTCGCGGCCCAGGGCGTCACCGTCAACAACCTGCTGCCCGGCGCCTTCGACACCGATCGCTTGAAAACCACGCTGGCCGGAGCGGCCGAAAAAACCGGTCAGTCGGTGGACGCGATCGCCGACGCACGCCGCAAGAACATCCCGGCCAAACGCTTCGGTACGTCCGAGGAGTTCGGAGCCATCTGCGCGTTTCTCTGCAGCGCGCATGCGGGCTATATCACCGGTCAGAACGTGCTGGCCGACGGCGGGGCCTATCCCGGCACTTTCTGAAGGAAGAGCCCCCACGCTCCCCCGCTGCGCGAGGTCCGCTGCCCCCGAGGGGGCTGGGCCTGCCTTGGGGCGGCCCGGCGGCTGGCCCGGTCCGCTGCGAGGTTTGGGTTAGCGTCGCGAAGACACCAGAATCCCACCCACGATGAGCACGAACCCGGCCAGATGGTAGAGCTGGGGCGGTTCGCGCAAGAGGGTGGCCGAGAGCAGTGCGGCGAACAGCGGTGTGAGGTTGGAGAAGATGGCGGCGGTGGCCGGGCCCACGCGGGCCACGGCCGCGCCCCAGCTGCGGTAAGCCAGCAGCGACGGCCCCACCGCCACGAACACCAGGCCTGCCACCAGCGGCCAACCCCATTGAATGGGGCTCTGGCCCGCCGGCAATGCAGGCAAGGTGAACCATTCGCCCGCAGTGAAAGCGCCCGACCAGATCAGGCCGAACACCATCTGGGCCAGCAGGAAGGCCGCCCAGTCCGCCTTGATGGCGGCAGGCTCGTTGGCCGGTGGGCGTGCCAGCAACCAGCTGTACCAGGCCCAGGCCAAAGCGGCCAGCAGCACCAGCAGATCGCCAGGCACCAGCTGCACCGACAACAGGCCACCCAGCTCGCCGCGCGCGATCACCACCCCCACGCCGCAGAGCGACATGAACGCCCCGAGCGCAGCGCGTCGCGCGATGGGCACGCCATAAAACACACGTCCCATGATGAGCATCCACACCGGGATGCTGGAGGCCACCAGCGTCACGTTGATCGGCGTCGAGGTCTTCAGCGCCATGTACTGCAGCGTGTTGTACATGCCCACACCCAGCAGGCCCAGCAAGGCGAAACGCCGCCAGTGTGCCCACAGCCCGCTGTCCGGGCGCAGAACCCAGCCCGCCACGGGCAGCAGCATCAGCAGGGCCAGCATCCAGCGCAGGAAATTGAGCGTGACCGGCGGCACCACGCCCTGCATCAGACGGCCCACCACCGCATTGCCTGCCCACATGAGCGGCGGGATCAGCAACAGGGCGAGCGTGGCGGGCGTGAGGCGGTGAGCGGGCGCAGAAGACATCGGCTGGACTGTAGCAACCCGGACTTGTCCGTCTGCGCCATGGGGACGAAGCGCTGTCGCGCATGAGATCCGGCGCATTCGTGGCAGCATCCGCAAGGTTTTTTCAACAACGAGGAGACATTCCATGAGCACAACAGAAACCCGCGCAGTCCGCATCCATGCCGCAGGCGGCCCCGAGCAACTGGTCATCGACACACTGACGGTGGGCGAGCCCGGCCCGGGTCAGGTGCGCATCCGCCACCATGCCATCGGCCTGAACTACATCGACGTCTACCAGCGCAGCGGCCTCTACCCGTTTCCCATGCCACTGGCACTCGGGATGGAAGGCGCCGGCGTGATCGAGGCGGTGGGCGAGGGCGTGACGCACCTCAAGGCCGGCGACCGCGCGGCCTACGCCGCCAACCCGCCCGGCAGCTACTGCGACGTGCGCGTGATGCCGGCCATGAACGTGTGCCAACTGCCCGACGCGATCGACTTCGAGACCGGTGCGGCCATGATGCTCAAGGGCCTCACCGCGCAATACCTGCTCAAGCGCTGCCGCCCGGTGGAAGGCCTGGAGCCGGGTGACTTCGTGCTGTTCCACGCCGCCGCCGGTGGTGTGGGCCTGATCGCCTGCCAATGGGCCAAGGCGTTGGGTCTGCAACTGATCGGAACGGCGGGGTCAGACGACAAATGCAAGCTGGCCCTGGAGCACGGCGCCAGCCACGCGATCAACTACCGCACCGAAGACTTTGCCGCGCGGGTGAAGGAGATCACAGGAGGCCAGGGCGTGAAGGTGGTGTACGACTCGGTGGGCAAGGACACGTTCGAGAAATCGCTCGACTGCCTGCGCCCGTTTGGCCTCATGGTCAGCTTCGGCAACGCATCGGGCCCGGTGGCACCGTTTGCACCCGGCATCCTCGGCCCCAAGGGTTCGCTGTACGTGACACGCCAGACCCTGTTCTCGCACATCACCAGCCGCGAGCGCACCCAGGCCATGGCCGACGATCTGTTCGCGGTGGTGGAAGGCAATCAGGTGAAGATCCGCATCGACCAGCGTTTTGC
>NZ_JBLYYB010000124.1:0-8050 GCF_048549895.1 Hydrogenophaga sp. | reverse complement strand
CTCCGCCAGCGAGCGCATCGAGAACCGCTCGGCCAGCATCGAGGCGCTGGGCAACTTGAGCATCACCACGCCGGTGCTGGTGAACGCGAACGACCACATCACCCACACGGTGGTGAGCGACGCCACCACGCACCACACCGTGTACCACACGCCGGCAGGCGCGCTGGACAGTGCCGACGTGGCGTGGAGCACCACCAAGCCGTACGTCTTTTTCACCAACGACTACGACCTCTTCCAGCGCCCGTGGCTGCTGCCCAAGACCAGCGCCTACGCCGATCCGGCTTTCAAGACCTACTACCTCGGTGCCCTGCCCTTCGTGGAGGGTCACGCACAGGCTGTGAGCGACGGGGAGTCCAGCCACAGCGTGTGGGTGGGGGACGCCTTTGCCTATGGCCGCAGCTCACCCATCTGGGCGCACTTCGGCATGAGCGCACCCACCTGGGACGCGCCCGGGCAGATGCCGCGCACCATCACAGACTCAGAAACCGGCTGGACGCAAATATGCGCGGCTGGTCTACGAGAACCTGGCGGGCACCGACGAAGCCACCTACCGGCTCAAGACCGACCTCGTGATTTACCGAAAGATGGAAGGCGCTTCGATCCGGTCCCTGATGGGTCCAAGAACTGTTTCGTGCGCCGACCAGTCTGCGCAAGCCTGGCCGCAGTCCCGCTGGGCAGAAGGCAACTACCTTCCGGTGCAACAGGAGATGGACACCCTCCTTGCCGCCTGCGAAGCCAAGGTGGTTGCGTCGCTGGACGAGCTGCTTCGCGATTGATCCATCTGAAACTGGGAACATCCAGGCAAACCCCGCGGCAAGCGCCAAGTCGGCGCCTTCGGCAAGTTCCCACAGTTGGCTGCGGTTGAATGCTCCAACGCGTTCAACCTGTCGCTTGTGCAAACGCCATGACCCGCCCGATCAGCGCCTGCATCTCACTGTCGGGTTCGAGAGGCGACAACCGCCCGGTCAGGGCCTGCTGCACCAGCCGCTCCAGCGTCGCGCGGTGCGGCAGCAACGGTCCGTAGAACAGCAGCGCCCCGTCGTGCACCAGCAGCACCGTTGGAAAGTCCTGCACATCGGTGTCACCCAGCACCTCGGCGTGGTCTTCAATGTCCACCCACAGGGCACGAACGCCCGGCAGGGCGTCAACCAAGCTTTGCGGCACAGGGCGGTAGTCGCGGCAGGTGCCGCACCAGTCGGCACACAGGCAAACCACCAGCAGCTGTGATTCGGAGGAGGAAGGCATCGTCAAAGTGTGCCCGAAACATGCATTGCATTCATAAAAGTCACTGATCCTGGTCAAAGTCGGTCATCAATGCCTGTGAAAGTCTGCAATACAGTGAACAGATGCAAAAACCCCGCGCAGTCCTCTTCGACGCCTACGGCACGCTGTTCGACGTGTACAGCGTGGGCCTGCTCGCCGAGCAGCTGTTTCCAGGACAGGGCGCGAGACTGGCAACACTCTGGCGCGACAAGCAGATTGAATACACGCGGCTGGTGACCACCAGCGACCACGGCGCGCACTACCGGCCGTTCTGGGCGCTCACGCAAAGCGCATTGGCCTACGCCATCAAGACGATCGCGCCCGAGGCGCGCAGCGACTGGCCCGCCTTTGAAGAGCGCGCCGCGCGGCTCATGAACCAGTACCGCCACCTCTCGGCTTTTCCGGAAAACCGCGCCGTGCTGCAGGCGCTGCGCGAGCGCGGTGTGGTCACCGGCATCCTCAGCAATGGCGACCCCGACATGCTGGGCATTGCGGTGCGCAGTGCGGGGCTTGAGGGTCTGCTCGATCACGTGATCAGCGTGGACCCGATCCGCAAGTACAAGACCCACCCCGAGGCTTATGCGCTGGGCGAGCAGGCCACCGGCCTGGCCTGTGGGCAGATCGCGTTCGTGAGCAGCAACGCCTGGGACGCACTGGCCGCCACCTGGTACGGCTACCGCACGCTGTGGGTGAACCGACAAAATCTGCCCTTTGAAGAACTCGGCACCCAGCCCCACCGCACCGGCAGCCAGCTGAGCGATGTGCTCGCCTTTTTTGACTGATTTCCTTTTTCCACCCTTCCCACCATCCCGTTCGGGCTGAGCTTGTCGAAGCCCTCACCAGAGAACCCACCATGACAACCCGCACCCAGATCCACGGCCTTCAAGTCGCCACCGTTCTCGCCGACTTCATCAACCAGCAGGTGCTGCCCGGCACCGGCGTGAGCGAATCCGCCTTCTGGGCGGGCTTTGACGCCATCGTGACCGACCTCGCGCCCAAGAACGCTGCGCTGCTGGCCGAGCGCGACCGCCTGCAGACCGAGCTGGACACCTGGCACGCGGCCCACCCCGGTCCCATTGCCGACATGGCGGCCTACCGCACCTTCCTCGAAGGCATTGGCTACCTCGTGCCCCAGCCCAAGAAGGTGAAGGCGACCACGAAGAACGTGGACGACGAGCTGGCCGTGCAGGCCGGCCCCCAGCTCGTGGTGCCGATCCTGAACGCGCGCTATGCGCTCAACGCCGCCAATGCGCGCTGGGGTTCGCTGTACGACGCGCTCTACGGCACCGACGTGATCTCGGAAGACAAGGGCTGCGAGAAGGTGGGCAAAAAGGGCGGCTACAACCCCAAGCGCGGCGCCAAGGTCATTGAATACGCACGCCATGTGCTGGACCGCACCGCGCCGCTGAAGAAGGGCTCACACGTGGGCTCCACGAGCTACAAGATCAACAAGGACGGCGAACTGGTGGTGGGTCTGGCCGAAGGCGGCACCAGCAAACTGGCCGACAAAGCTCAGCTGGTGGGCTACCAGGGCGACGCCAAGGCGCCCAGCTCGGTGCTGCTCAAGCACAACGGCCTGCACCTCGACATTCAAATCGACCGCAACACACCCATCGGCAAGACGGACGCCGCCGGCGTGAGCGACCTGGTGCTGGAGGCCGCGCTCTCCACCATCCTCGACCTGGAAGACTCCATTGCCGCGGTGGACGCCGAAGACAAAGTGCTGGCCTACAGCAACTGGCTCGGCATCCTGCAGGCCACGCTGACCGAGTCGGTGAGCAAGGGCGGCACCACCTTCACGCGCGGTCTCAACGCCGACCGCGAATACACCGCACCCAACGGCAAGCAGAACGCGGTTCGCCTGCACGGCCGCTCGCTCATGTTCCTGCGCAACGTGGGCCACCTCATGACCAACCCGGCCATCCTCTGGGGTGCGGAAGGCAAAGAGATTCCCGAAGGCATCCTGGACGCGGTGGTCACCACCACCATCGCCCTGCACGACCTCAAGCGCACGAAGAAAGACGCCATCCGCAACTCGCGCAAGGGCTCGGTCTACATCGTCAAACCCAAGATGCACGGCCCGGCCGAGGTGGCGTTTGCCGCCGAACTCTTTGGCCGCGTGGAGCAGCTGCTCGGCCTGCCCGAGAGCACGGTCAAGCTCGGCATCATGGACGAAGAGCGCCGCACCTCGGTAAACCTCAAGGCCTGCATTGCCGCGGCTTCCAGCCGCGTGGCCTTCATCAACACCGGCTTCCTGGACCGCACCGGCGACGAGATGCACAGCGCCATGCTGGCCGGCCCCATGGTGCGCAAGGGCGACATGAAGACCAGCGCCTGGATCCAGAGCTACGAGCGCAACAACGTGCTGGTGGGCCTGAGCTGCGGCCTGCGCGGCAAGGCACAAATCGGCAAAGGCATGTGGGCCATGCCCGACCTGATGGCCGAGATGCTCAAGCAGAAGATCGGCCACCCCAAGGCCGGCGCCAACACCGCCTGGGTGCCCAGCCCCACCGGCGCCACGCTGCACAGCCTGCACTACCACCAGGTGCTGGTGAGCGACGTGCAGAAGGAGCTGGAGAAGATCAACGCCAACAAGGAACGCGACAACCTGCTCACCGGCCTGCTCACCATCCCCGTGACAGCCACGCCGAACTGGAGCGAGGCCGAGAAGCAGCAGGAGCTGGACAACAACGTGCAGGGCATCCTGGGCTACGTGGTGCGCTGGGTCGACCAGGGCGTGGGCTGCTCCAAGGTGCCCGACATCCACAACGTGGGCCTGATGGAAGACCGCGCCACGCTGCGCATTTCCAGCCAGCACATCGCCAACTGGCTGCACCACGGCGTGGTGACCGAAGCACAAGTGACCAAGACCTTCGAGCGCATGGCCGCTGTGGTGGACGGCCAGAACGCGGGCGACAAGCTCTACCAGAAGATGGCCGGCAACTTCAAGACCAGCAAGGCCTACCTGGCTGCGCTGGACCTGGTGTTCCAGGGCAAGGCCCAGCCGAGCGGATATACCGAGCCGCTGCTGCATGCATGGCGCTTGAAGGTGAAGGCGGCCGCCTGATCCCCGCATTCACTCCCTCTCCCTCTGGGAGCGGGCAGGGGTGAGGGCTCCCGGCGAGCCAACCCGTCAACGCGGCGCCTTCGGGCGCCGTTTTTCTTTGGCTTGTCGAATGTCCTGTTTTGCTTAAAAAGCTGGCAACAAGATAATGAGTAGGGCAAAAGATCTTTGTTTTACAGGGACTTTTCTTGGTTTTGGATTTCATTATCCAAGCCGAAAAATAATGAACAAGCCCTGAAACCGCTTCAACCAAGCCGCCGGACTGACCGTCCCGAGCGGCTCCATTCTTCGCACAAAACAGCCAGCCGACCGCCCTGGGTGACATGCGCCGCCACAATCTGGCTGGCCAACGTCGCCATGTTGCCTTGGGCCTGGGGTTCGGCCCACTCCGGTGGCAAGAGCACCCTGCTTATATTTTCAGCAGAAGATAATGGCCATCAGCGTAAGTGATTGACTGGAAAGGATTTATCTCAATTTTCGCTTTCAATATCAAAGCCCCAAGATAATGAGTTTTGCCCTTTTCCGTCTTTGGACGGCTTGGTGTAACGCGCCTGCTGGCGCGACGCAGCAGGCAAAGGCTCCAGCAAGCCTTGGCTCACCCAGTTGCGCAGCTGGCGCGAGGCCGTCAGGGTGTCCCAGCCGGCAATCTCGCGCAAGTTGGCGTTGCCAATAGGCCCGTTCCGGTCAATCCAGTCGTCCACCTCGTCCCACACACTGGGTCGCTCCAGGTTCAGCAACGTCACGGTCACCGTCTCCACCGCCGCGTCGGGCGACTGGCGGTACTGCGGCGGATAGAGCTTTGCAGCCGCCATCTCCGAAAACATCATCTTCACGCCCTCGCCCGCGTCGATGTTGGGCGCCACCGGAAACTCACGCAGGTTCTGCGCAATCAGCGGGTTGCGTGCCTTGCTGCCTACCTTGTCGATGTTGTCGGCCGTGATGCGGCCCGGAAACAGGCCGGGGCTTTCCACCTCGATGCGGTCGTCAAAGATGCGGACGAAAATGTCGCGGTTGAGCCGGTAGTCGCGGTGAATCACCGCGTTGACGATAGCCTCTTTCACCACCCGTTCCGGGTACACGTGCTTGGCCTTGAAACCGCTGCCCGCCAGCGTGAGCCCGGCGGCCAGCTCGTCCAGCACCAGCTTCACCGCCTCGTCAATCTGGTGCACCAGCGGCCCGCGCACCGTCTTGGCCGGCTTGCGCAGGTTGGGTGTGGCGCCGGGCACCGGCTGCTTGCCGTCATACACCATCACGCGGATATCGGCCCGGGTATCGTGCGCAGCCAGCAGGCTGCCCGGCTCGTCGGCAAACAGCAAAACAGCTGCGCGCGAGGGGCGTACCTCACCGTCCACTTCATCGGCCAGGCCAATGCGCAACAACTGCTCGGCAAACGTGCCGGAGCGCAACCCCCGTGCCGCCACGAAGGTACGCCATGTGTCGGTTTCCAACAGTGTCAGTTTTACCGGCACCGTTTCGGCCACCGCACTGCGCACGCCGCGCTGGTAAGCCAGCTCGGCAATCTCGGCTGCGCTCAACATGCGGTTGCTCGCATCCATCCGCGTCCAGGTGCCGTTGTTCACCACAGAGTGGATCTGGTCGCTCTTCTCAACCCACAACACCACCACATGGCCCGCATGCCCGTTGTGCAGCGTGCAAGGCAGACGCATCCAGTGCAATCGGGTGATGGGCGGACTAAAGCGTGTCAGCAACTCTGCGCGAAAGTTGTCGAACCCCTCCAGGTTTTCTTCGATGCCGAACAGGCGACTCTGCTGCTTGTCGCCGGGCTTCATCGCCTTGGCATCGCCCACACCGATGACCAGAAAACCTCCCTCGGTGTTGGCGAAAGCGCAGACCGCTTCGTACATCCGGTGCTGTTTGCCGCTGATGCGTTTGAAATCGAGAGTTCGACTCTCGGGCCTCGCGAGCAAGGTCGCCAAGCTCGTCGCGGCCTGCGCTGGCGGGTGGTCGATCATTCTGCTCATCCTCCTGTGCCGCGCATTGTGCCCGCTGTGTTTTCAGTCATTGATTTCCAAGAAGACAAACACACCCGACGAAGACAGGACAATCCATCCATGCAACTCCAATACCTCCTCTTCGACGCCAGCGACGACGGCGAAGGCACCGGCACCTGGGACGCCATGGCCAGCGTGCGCGCAGAGCAATTGCCTGAGGTGATGAACGAGGTGCAGGCGGTGCTCGCCTGGGCTGAGCAACACAGCCCCGGCCCGCGCGGCCCGCTCGACGACGGCGGCGCCTGGGACGCCGACCAGCAGATACAAACCGAAGGCGATTGGACCACCGTAACGCTCACGCTCACCGGGCCGTGGGCCTGGGGTGAGGCGCTGGTGGCTCACTGCGCGGACTGAAGCGGTCGACCTGCGCCGACCGCATCCACCGCCGCCTGCGCCTTCTCCAGCCGCGCGCGCAACTCCGGGTGCGTGGTGCCCATCAGCAGGTTCAGAGCCGACGGCGTGGTGCCGTGGATTTTGGCCAGCACGCTCACCATGGCTTGCGGATTGCGGCCCACGGCGCGCAGCAGTGCGATGGCGCGCACATCGGCGGCGTGTTCCTGCGCGTGCAGTTGCTGCTGCGCCTGGCGCGCCAATCTTGAGCGGGGGTTGAACATTTCGAGCGCCATGCGGTCGCGGGCGTCTTCAAAGCGCATGGCGGGCTGCCCCAGGCGTTGCAGGTTGGTGCACGCCTCCACCAAGGAATCGTGGCCCTCGATGTGGGCGAGTTCGTGTGCCATCACCGCGGCCAGTTCATCGTCCGAGAGGTCTTCTTTTTGGCTCCACATCGCGCTGGTGAGGATGACCATGCCGTGGTCGGCGGCGTAGGCGTTGAGGTCTTTGTCTTCATAGGCCAGCAGGTGCACGGCCGGGCCCCGGCGCAGCTTGGGTGAGGCGGCCACGAGGCTGGCGAGCATGTGGTGCAGGCGCTTTGGTGCGGCCACCACCTCAAAACGCTCCATCAGCTCGGTGATCTGGATTTCGTCGAGCACACGCAGCTCGTGGGCGCGCTCGGGTTCGTTCACGCAGGTGTCCTGTGCCATCGCCGCAGCGCTGGTGATCAGCCCCGCCACGGCGAGACCAGCAACCTGAAAAAAACGAACCATACTGTTCATACCGTTTCCTCAACCCGGTTGTACGCCGGTGCAGGGGCGATGAACAGCGCGCGGGCGACGGACGGCAAAACGATCGGGTGCCGGCCGAACCCACTGGCCCGCCAGTTGCTTGGGGCAGTGCCATGACCCAGAACCCACCCACGCAGGCCGCCGACATCGGCCTGAGCAAGCTCGACACCGCCCTGCTCAACATCCTGGTCAAGGACGGCCGCGCTTCGTTTGCCGACATCGCGCGCCAGCTCGGCATCTCGCGGGCGCATGCGCGCTCGCGTGTGCAGGGCCTGCAGGCCAGCGGCGTGATCGAGTTGTTTGCCGCGGTGATCAACCCCGAGAAGCTGGGCCAGGTGAACTCGACCTTTCTGGACATCGTGGTCGCACCGGCCGCCATCGAGCGCATCGCGCAGGAGCTGGCCGACTGCGCCGAGGTGGTCAGCCTCTACATCATGAGCGACCTGAAAAGCCTGCACGTGCACGCGCTCACCGGGAGCCCCGAGACGTTCGAGGCCTTCGTGCTCGACTTTGACACCGACAGCACGCTTGCCGTCAAATAAAATTACGTCAGTCAATGCACCTGTCAAAATCGTAATATTGCTACGTGG
>NZ_JBLYYB010000123.1:0-36653 GCF_048549895.1 Hydrogenophaga sp. | reverse complement strand
CGGTGTACAAGTCAGCGCCACGCTGATGCCGGTTTGCCTGGTGGTCCTGCGGTGTATCGCACCCGGGAGCGCCATCCCACAGACCCCATCCTGGAGAGCCTGCCATGGTCACCGATTTTGCTTTTCTGTTGCAGTCCATCGCCTGGCCGCTGGTTCTGCTGCTGGCCTGGTTTCTGGCCGAGCTCTTGTTCGAGCGCTGGCACATTCCGCGTGTCACCAGTTACGTGGGCGTGGGCCTGATCGGAGGCCTGGTCAACCTGCCCGGCCTCACCACCGATGTGCCCGGCCTGCCGTTTCTGGCCAACGTGGCGCTCTCGCTGGTGCTGTTTGAACTCGGCTACCGCATCAACCTGCGCTGGTTCCGCCACAACCCCTGGATGCTGGCGCTCGGCGTGGTCGAGTCCTTCGTCACCTTCGGCCTCATCTACTGGGTGAGCGGCTGGTTTGATCTGCCGGTGGACCACCGCCTCATCATCGCGGCGCTCTCCATCTCGGCCTCGCCGGCCGGTGTGGTGCGCGTGGCCAACGAGCTGCGCAGCGCGGGCCAGGTCACCGAGCGCGTGCTGCACCTGTGCGCGATCAACTGCATCCTGTCGGCCGTGGCGCTCAAGCTCGTGGTGGGTTACTGGTATCTCAGCACCTCGGGCGACTTGGTGATGGCGGCCTTTGGCAGCATGTACGTGGTGGCCACCTCGGTGGCCATCGGCGCGCTGCTGGGGGTGGCCGTGCCGTGGCTGCTGCGCCAGCGCAACACGCACGAGCGTGGCGTCACGGTGGTGTTTGCCCTGGCCGTGCTGTTGCTCACCACGGCCGCCTACGGCCTCAAGCTCTCGCCGCTGCTGGCCGCGCTCTCCTTCGGCATCGTGGCGCGCGAGCGGCGCGTGCACCTCACCAACGCACAGCGCGATTTCGGCACCGCGGGCGACCTGCTCTCGGTGTTCCTGTTTGTCTACATCGCCTCGCTGCTGAACTGGGCCGACGTGGGCGCCGGCATGCTCATGGGGCTGCTGCTGATTGCGGTGCGCACGGCCTCCAAGGTGGGCTGCAACCTCGTGGCCGCGCGCCTCTCCGGCATCACCGAGCGCAAGGGTGTGCTCACGGGGCTGGCGCTCACGCCCATGTCGGCCTTTGCCATTTTGTTGCTGGAGCAGACCCGCCTCTACGGCTTTGCGCCGGCGGTGGCGGTGCTCTCGGCCATGGCCGGAATGATGCTGGTGCAGGAACTGCTGGGGCCGGTGGTCACGCAGCGTGCGCTGATGACCGCCCACGAAACCCACGTCACCAAGGAATAAGCCATGCCGTTGGAAACATTCAAGCCGTCCGATTCGCTGACCATGGGCGTGGAGCTCGAACTGCAGCTCGTCAACACCTACGACCTCGACCTCTCCAGCAGCGCCAACGACCTGCTGGAACTGCTCAAGCGCAAGCCGTTCCCGGGGGTGGTCACGCCCGAGATGACACAAAGCATGATCGAGATCGCCACCGACATCCAGCGCGAACACGGCCCGCTGCTCGCGCAGCTGCAGCAGATCCGCGACACGCTGGTGCACGCCGGTGACCGGCTCAACATCGAGATCGCGGGCGGGGGCACGCACCCCTTTCAGCGCTGGTTCGAGCAGCGCATTTTTTCCAAGCCACGCTTCCAGGAGCTCTCGGGCCTGTATGGCTACTTGGCCAAACAGTTCACCGTGTTCGGGCAACACGTGCACATCGGTTGCTCCAACGCCGACGAGGCGCTGTTCCTGCTGCACTCGCTCAACCGTTACGTGCCGCACTTCATCGCGCTGTCGGCTTCGTCGCCGTTTTCGCAGGGGGTGGATACGCTGTTCGACTCGGCGCGCCTGAACTCGGTGTTTGCATTTCCCCTGAGTGGTCGCGCACCGTTCACCCTGAGCTGGGACGAGTTTGCCAACGTGTACTTCACCAAGATGGAGAGCACCGGTGTGGTCAAGTCCATGAAGGACTTTTACTGGGACATCCGGCCCAAGCCCGAGTACGGCACGATCGAGCTGCGCGTGTGCGACACACCGCTCACGGTGGAGCGCGCTGCGGGTCTTGCGTGTTACTTGCAGGCGCTGTGCCGCCACCTGCTGGAGCGCAACGAGCCACCACCGGAAGAAGACGATTACCTCGTCTACACCTACAACCGTTTTCAGGCCTGCCGCTTCGGGCTCGACGGCATGATGGTCAATCCCAAGACGCGCGAGCAGATCAGCATCCGCGAAGACATTCTGGCCACGCTTCGCAAGATCACACCACACGGTCAGGCGCTCAATTCGATGGCCGCGCTCGATGAGATCGAGCGCACCGCAGGGCGCGTGGGCAACCACGCCACCTTTCTGCGCAACCAGTACAAGGAGAGCGGCAGCGTGCAGGCCGTGGTGCGGGCCAGTGTGGAGGCCCTTCGCACGGGGCCGTGATGCGGCGGGCCGTGACTTTGTTCACGCCGGGTGTGTAGGGGGCCCGGACGCCGTGTCAGGCAACTTCTTACAGCGGGAATGGGGCTGCGCCGACTTAACGCCCTGTGAGCCCCCCGATACAGTTTGTTTCATCGACACCCGATTTGAAACACCCACTGCATTCCCTCAGGAGCCCACCATGTCCACCCCATCCAGCCGCCTCAATCCCTTCGTCCTCATGCTCGATCCGGAAGCCGTGATCCACGCCATGGAGACCAGCGCCAACCTGCGCGGCCTGCGCCAGCGCATCTGCCGTCCACTCGACAAGCCGCTGATCCCCAAGATTTTTGATGCCGCCCGCGACTTCGACGCCGTGATCGAAGCCGAAGAGTTCATGGACTCCGGCGCCGAGCTGTACATGGACGCCCAGCCTGCGCTGCAGACCGTTCACTGAAGACTATTTGGCAAAGCGCCTGCGTGTGAGCGCAAGGGCGAGCCAGAACGCTGCCACGGTGTAGACCAGCAGCACGCCCGCATGCAGCCAGGGCTGCGCAGGCCACTGGTCCATGAACAAGGGTCGCACCAGTTCCACCGCGTTGGTCAGTGGCAGCCAGTCAGACACATGGCGCACCACCACTGGCAACTGTTCCCGCGGAAAGAAGACGCCCGAGAGGAACATCATCGGCGTGAGGAACAGCGTGAAGTAGTAGGTGAAGAAGTCGTAGCCCTTGGCCAGCGCGTTGAACACCAGGGCGATGCACGAGAACGTGATGCCCACGCCCAGCAGCACCGGCCAGGCCAGCAGCAGTTTGGGTGAATGGCTGATGCCCAGCGCAAGCATCACGCCCATGATCGCCGTCACTGAAAACAAGGCCTTGAAGCCGGCCCACAACATTTCCGCCAGCACCACATCGTCCAGGCTCACCGGCGCGTTCATGATGCCGTCCCAGGTTTTCTGCACGTGCATGCGCGAGAAGGCCGAGTACAGCGCCTCGAAGCTGGCCGCGTTCATGGCGCTCATGCAGATGCTGCCGCTGGCGAGAAACAGGATGTAGGGCACCGCCACCGCGCCTTGCGGCGTGTTCATTGGTACCTGCCCGACCAACGCACCCATGCCGTAACCGAACGCCACCAACCACATGAGTGGTTCTGCGATGTTGCCCACCAGACTGGGGATGGCAAGCTTCTTCCAGACAAGCAGGTTGCGCAGAAACACCGGCCACCAGCGCATGGACAGATGTGGTGGTGACCAGTGGGATGGCGTTGCCGCCAGTGTCTGTGTGTTCATGGTCTAACCGTCTTCCCTGATTTGTCGGCCGGTGAGCTTGAGGAACAGATCCTCCAGGTTCGCCGGCCGGTGCAATGTGCGCAGCTGCGGGTGCGCGCCCAGCGCCGCGAGCAGCGGCATGGCCTGCGCGGTGTAGAAAAATACCGTCTCTCCACTCACCTCCACACGCGCTGCCAGCGCGCGCACGGCGGCGTGTTCCTCGGCCTGGGCCAACGCAATCGCGCCCTGGCCATACACCTCCACCACATCGGGCTCCAGGTGCTGCGCGATCAGTTCGCGCGGCTTGCCTTCGGCGATCTTTCGGCCGTGGTCCAGCACCAGCAGGCGCGAACACAGGCGCTCGGCTTCGTCCATGAAGTGGGTGGTCAGCAAGATGCTCTTGCCCTGTTGCAGCAGCAGTTGCAGGCGTTCCCACATCAGGTGGCGCGCCTGCGGGTCCAGGCCGGTGGTGGGCTCGTCCAGCATCAACAGCCGGGGGTCGTTCACCAGCGCACGCGCCAGCGACAGGCGCCGCTTCATGCCACCCGAGAGTTCGCCCGGTTTGGCCTGCGCCTTGTGTGAGAGCGCGGCGAATTCGAGCAACTGCGGGATGCGCGCGCGCACCTGGGCCGCCGGCAGACCGAAGTAGCGGCCATAGACCAGCAGGTTCTCGGCGCAGTCGAAGTCCGGGTCCAGCGTGTCCATCTGGCTCACCACACCCAGCTGCGCCTTGATGGCGAGTGCGTCGCGCGGCATGTCCAGGCCAAAGGCGGTGATGCGGCCGGCGTCGGGGGTGGTGAGGCCCAGGCACATGCGGATGGTGGTGGTCTTGCCGGCGCCGTTGGGCCCGATCACGCCCAGGCACTCGCCGGGCTCGATGGCAAAACTCAGGTCGTTCACCACCGTGCTGTCGCCGTAACGTTTGATGAGGTGTCGGCATTCAAACAAGGCTTGCGTCATGGTGCGGGATTGTGCCCGCGCGACCCCTGCGCCGGGAGGTCGGCCCCTACAATGCGGGGCTGCCCGACAGGGTCTTGTCTTCATTGCCCACCCACCGATGTCCCTCGCCGTTTCCCTGCAATACCTGTTTCCGAAGCGTGCGCTCACCGAGTTTGGAGGCTGGGTCGCCAATGGCCGCTGGGGGGCCATCACGCAGTGGATCGTCCGCCGCTTCATTCGCAAATACAGCGTGAACATGGCCGAGGCGGCGAACCCGGACCCCACCGCCTACGGCAATTTCAACGAGTTCTTCACCCGCGCCCTGAAGCCCGGTGCCCGCCCGCTGGCCGACGCGGCGTTCATCTGCCCGGTGGACGGTGCGATCAGCCAGTTCGGCGCCATCACGCGCGACCAGATCTACCAGGCCAAGGGCCACACCTACAGCACGCGCGCGCTGGTGGGTGGCGACGCTTCTCTGGCCGCGCTGTTCGACGACGGGTCGTTCGCCACCATCTACCTCAGCCCCAAGGACTACCACCGCATCCACATGCCGGCTGGCGCGCGCCTGCGGCAGATGGTCCACGTGCCGGGCGACCTGTTCTCGGTGAATCCGGCCACAGCGCAGGGCGTGCCCGGGCTGTTTGCGCGCAACGAGCGCGTGGTGTGCGTGTTCGACCTGCAAGTGGGTGAGACCACCGTGCCGTTTGCGCAGGTGCTGGTGGGCGCCACCATCGTGGGCAGCATGGCCACCACCTGGCACGGTGTGGTGAACCCGCCGCGCCCGGGCCAGGTACGCACCTGGAACTACGACGATGCGCCGGTGGTGTTCCAGCGCGGCGACGAGATGGGCCGCTTCCTGCTCGGCTCCACCGTGGTGCTGCTCTGGCCGCGCGACACCATCGCCTTCAACCCCGACTGGGCACCGGGCAATGCGGTGCGCCTGGGCGAGGCCATGGGCAGCGCCCTCTGATCTTTTCTTTTTTCTGGAGCTTCACATGACCACGCTGGGCACCCCTTTGTCTCCTTCGGCCACCAAGGTCATGCTGCTCGGCTCGGGCGAACTGGGCAAGGAGGTGCTGATCGCGCTGCAGCGCCTGGGCGTGGAGACCATCGCGGTCGACCGCTACGAGAACGCGCCGGGCCAGCAGGTGGCGCACCACGCGCGCACCATCACCATGAGCGATCCGGCGCAACTCAAGGCGCTGATCGAGGCCGAGCGCCCGCACCTGGTGGTGCCCGAGATTGAAGCCATTGCCACGCCCATGCTGCAAGAGCTGGAAGCCGCCGGTGTGGTGCGCGTGATTCCCACGGCGCGCGCCGCGCGCCTGACCATGGACCGCGAAGGCATTCGCCGTCTGGCCGCTGAAACGCTGGGCCTGCCGACCAGCCCGTACAAGTTTTGCGACTCGCTGGACGAGCTGCAGGCCGCTATCGATGGTGGTATCGGGTATCCGTGCATCGTCAAGCCAGTGATGAGCAGCAGCGGCAAGGGCCAGAGCAAGATCGACGGCCCGGCCGACGTGCAGAAGGCCTGGGACTACGCCATGTCGGGCGGCCGTGTCGGCCCGGGCCGCATCATCGTGGAAGGCTTCATCGACTTCGACTACGAGATCACCCAGCTCACCGTGCGCGCGCTCGGCGCCGACGGCCAGATCGAAACCCACTTCTGCGACCCCATCGGCCATGTGCAGGTGAGTGGTGACTACGTGGAGAGCTGGCAGCCCCACCCCATGACGCCCGCCGCGCTGACCGAGTCGCGCCGCGTGGCCAAGGCCGTGACCGACGACCTCGGTGGACAGGGCTTGTACGGCGTTGAGCTGTTCGTCAAAGGCGACCAGGTCTGGTTCAGCGAGGTGAGCCCGCGCCCGCACGACACCGGCATGGTCACCATGATCACGCAGTGGCAGAACGAGTTTGAACTGCACGCGCGCGCCATCCTGGGCCTGCCCGTGAGCACCGCGCTCAAGAGCCCGGGCGCCAGCGCCGTGATTTACGGCGGTGTGGACGCTGCCGGCATCGCGTTCGATGGTGTGGACGAAGCCCTGCGCGTGCCGCAAACCGAGGTGCGCCTGTTCGGCAAACCCGAGAGTTTCACCAAGCGCCGCATGGGTGTGGCGCTGGCGTTTGATGCCGATGTGGAGAAGGCCCGCACCCAGGCCAAACTGGCAGCCTCGGCGGTGCGGCCACGCCAGGCCTGACACCGGTTCGGCAATTTTTTTGCATCCGGCTGCATCCAAATGCCTTGTTGGCGAGTAGTGGAAGCAGTGGCTCTTTCTTTTGCCGCTGTCCACAACCCACCATCAAGGAGTTTTCCCATGCTGATCAAGTCCACCCTGGCCGCCGCAGCCGCCCTGGCCCTCACCGCTTGCGCCACCGGCCCCGCGCCCATGATGTATTCGCAAGCCATGCTGCCCGCTTCGGTGCAGGTGCCCATGGGCCACAAGGTGGTCATGGAAACCGTGGGCGCTGGCGACATCACCTACGAATGCCGCGCCAAAGCCAACATGGCTGGCCAGTTTGAATGGGTCTTCGTCGGCCCCGACGCCAAGCTGATGGACCGCTCGGGCAAACAAGTGGGCACCTACTACGGCCCACCCGCCACCTGGCAGAGCAACGACGGCTCCAAGTTCACCGGCACGCAAGTGGCCGTGGCCCCGGCATCCGCCGGCGCCATCCCGCTGCAACTGGTGAAGGCCAACCCCGCCATGGGCACCGGCGCCATGACCGGCGTGACCTATGTGCAGCGCGTGGCCACTGTGGGCGGTGTTGCACCGGCCGCAGCCTGCGGTGCCGCCAACATGGGTACCAAGCAGATCGTGAAGTACCAGGCCGACTACATCTTCTACAAGGCTGTGTGATGCCCGCTGGCCGGCGTCGTGTGGCGCCGGCCAGCCGGTTGAGGCAGACCCTCGGGTACCATCGTCGGCAACCCTGCCGGGTACCCCATCAACGGGGTGCCCGGCGTCCGATCGATCCGCTGGTCCGACCGTCGCCTGTGCCCACCAACGACCCCACGCCTTTTGATCACAACGCCGCGCTGGCCGCCTGCGCGCGCGGCGACCAGAGCGCTCTGAGGCGCCTTTACGAACGCGAAAACCGCTTCCTGATGGGTGTGGCCTTGCGCATCGTGCGCGACCGCGCTGCTGCCGAAGACGTGTTGCACGACGCCTTCATGGCGATCTGGAACCGCGCCTCCACCTTCGATCCCCAACGTGGCGAAGGCCGAGGCTGGATGTGCACCATCGTGCGCAATGGCGCCTTGAGCGCGGTGCGCGCCAGTGCCCGCACCGTGTCGGTGGACGAAGAACTTCTCGACGATTTGCAGGACGCTGAACCCCAGGCCGCACCCGACATGCTCGACGCCTTTTCCATGCGCTCCACGCTGGGGCAGCTCGACCACTGCCTGGAACGCCTGGACGTGGCCAAGCGCAATTGCGTGCTGCTCGCCTACCTGGACGGCTGCACCCACGCCGAGATCGCCGAACGCCTGAGCGCACCGCTGGGCTCGGTGAAAGCCTGGATACGCAGGGGCATGGCTTCGCTCAAGGAGTGTTTGGCATGAGCGCCGCGCCGGGCCGCCCCAAGCCAGCTCGCACCGCCGTGCGCAGCACGGAGGTTCCACGATGAGCCTTGATTCACTTCAGCAATTGGCGGCGGATTACGTGCTCGGCACGCTGTCCGCCGGCCAGCGCATCGAGGTCGAAGAACGCCTGCCCAAAGACGCCATGCTGCGCACCGCCGTGCAGCAATGGGAAGCGAAACTGCAGCCCCTCACACAACTCGTGGAGCCGGTGGAGCCATCGGCCGCGCTGTGGCAACGCATTGAAAACAACCTGCCTGCGACGCAACGCGCAGCACCCGCCGCCAAGCAGGGCGGCCTGAGCCACTGGTGGAACAGCGTGGCCTTCTGGCGCTTCGCCGCCGCCACCGGTTTTGCCGCCGCCAGCGTGATGGCCATCGCCCCCGCGGTGGGGCTGTTTGCGCCCGCGCGCCCGCAATTCATGGTGGTGCTGGTGGCCCCGCAAGGCACAGCGCCCGGCTGGGTGGTGCAGACCAGCAGCCCGCAACGCCTGAAGCTGATCCCGGTGGCGCCCGAGCCGGTGCCCGCGCAGCGCTCGCTGCAGTTCTGGACCAAGGCCGACAGCTGGAGCGCGCCGGTCTCGCTGGGTCTGGTGGAGCCGGGCAAACCGATCGAGATCCCGCTCGACAAACTGCCTCCGCTGGAGCCCAACCAGCTGTTCGAAATCACCGTGGAGCCTTACAACGGCTCGCCCACGGGAAGGCCCACCGGACCGATCCAGTTCATCGGGCGGTCGGTTCAGCTCTGACCTGCTGGTTGAGTTGGTATTCGGCCTCGGTGAGCCGACGCATCAGTTCGGCGAAGGGTGGTGGCTCCGAGATGAACATCGGCCGCATCGTCGCGTAGTCCCGCGCCAAGGCAGCCTGACGCGCCTGCGGTGGAACCAGCCGGAAACTGCCGTGGCGCGCCTGGTCGTAGCGTGCCCAGCCCCGGGCAAACACGCGGCTCTTCCAGTCCACCACCCGGTCGCATTGGGCCTTGTCGGCAAGCAAGGTGGCGGCTTGTGCGTGGCCCAGCAGCCTCACCATGTCGAAGTAGTGGCGCGCATACCGGTCGGGCGTGGGCGATTCGGGTGGGCGGTGAAATTCAGCGTGCAGGATTGTCGCCTTTTCCCAGAAGGTGCGTTGCAGGGCCAGCGCCGTCACCGAACAGTTCCAGTCGCCAAACAGTGCGGGGAACGCGTCGGCCAGCAGCGGGCGCACCGGATGCATCTCGGTAGGCTGCTGGTCGGTCAGCGTGCCCAACTCCAGCTTCACCTCGCGCGCCACGTAGGCGAAACCGCCGCGCTGCGCGGAGGGGTAGCCGAAGTAGATGATGGGCGACTTCGCGTCCGCGTCCAACTCGTAGCGCAGCCATTGGCCCGCCGGTGCTTTGCCCAGGCGCCGCGTGATTGTCTGCTCCAGCAACGGCAACACCACCGCCTGCGCCTTCTGGGCGCACAGCCGCTGCATGTCCAGCACCGCCGCGTCGCGCTTCACGCGGCTGCCCAGCGCATCAAAGCCTGCAGCGTCTGCACCCACGAACCCGGGCGCCAGGCAGAGATCGATGTCTTCTGAAAACCGGTCGATCACGCCGAACACCTTGGACAGCGAGGTGCCGCCCTTGAACACGAGGTGCGGCGCCAGTTCGGGCGCGGCGAAGAGCAAGCCCAGCAGCCAGGAAACCCAGAAGTCCTTTTCCAGAATCACGGCGTCCATGCGCAAACGCAGTGCTGCGTCGCTGAGTGCCAGTTGGCGGTCTTCCACCGACAGGGTTTCGAAGCCGTTGATCATGGGCGGGCCACTTCGCGAAGGTGGTTGTGCATCCATTCAGGTGCCAGGGCAACGTCCTTCAAGATCTGAAGGCGCTCCGGCGCCGGGAGTCGTTGGCGCAGTTGTTCGATGCGCTGCGGCGTGATGTGGTCTGGCCCCAGGCTGCGAAAGGCCTGGATCAGCAACCCGCTGAGCCGACCTGCCGCCGCCATGTGGCGCGGCGTGGTGCGTTTGAGCTGGATTTCGGTGGGCCCCACCTTCACTCTGCGTGTGGCGCCGTCGGTGAGGAACACCGCCTTGGCTGGTACCTGCTCCGACAGGCTTAGCAGGTTGGCTGCATACACGCCGGAGGGTTGCAGTCTCAGCCCGTCCTTGCGCTCCAGGGCTTGCGCCACCGTTTCAATGGCGGGCCACAGCGTGCCCAACAGGGCGTGTTGACGCGGCACGTCGTACAGGCCTCGACCCAGCAGGCGGATGTGCCCCGCCGCCTTGTGTCGTTTGAGAGCGCTGGCCACCGCCGTGCGTGTGCCCAGGTCGGCAAAGTCGCCCGGCGTGAACACCCAGCCCGGCCCGTGCGACTCGATGCGCTGCAGGACCAAGGTGTCGACAGATTCGGTGTGCTTGCCCATTTTTGCCACGAAAAATATCAGTTATTCGTGGCAAAAGCAAGGCTGTCCTGATGGTTTGGCGCCCAACCTGTCACGGTTCGGAGCAACGTGGCGAACTCACTGGAACGCAACTTCGGCAAAACTCCGCAACTTCCGGCTGTGCAGCTGGTCCGGCCCGCCTTCGCGCAGGATGTCGATGGCGCGGATGCCGATGCGCAGGTGCTGGTCCACGCGCTCGCGGTAGAAGTGGTTGGCCATGCCGGGCAGCTTGATCTCGCCGTGCAGGGGTTTGTCGCTCACGCACAGCAGGGTGCCGTAGGGCACGCGGAAGCGGAAGCCGTTGGCGGCGATGGTGGCGCTTTCCATGTCGAGCGCCACGGCGCGCGACTGTGAAAACCGGCGCTGCGGTTTGTTGTCGGGCAGCAGCTCCCAGTTGCGGTTGTCGGTGCTGGCCACGGTGCCGGTGCGCATGATGCGTTTGAGCTCGGCCGGCGGCACGCCGGTCACGTCGGCCACGGCGGCTTCGAGTGCGAGCTGGATCTCGGCCAGCGCGGGGATCGGCACCCACAGCGGCAGTTCTTCGTCGAGCACGTGGTCTTCGCGCACGTACGCGTGGGCCAGCACGTAGTCGCCCAGCTGCTGGCTGGTGCGCAGGCCCGCGCAATGGCCGAGCATGAGCCAGGCGTGCGGGCGCAGCACGGCGATGTGATCGGTGATGGTCTTGGCGTTGGCCGGGCCCACGCCGATGTTGACCATGGTGATGCCGCTGCGGTCAGCGCGCATGAGGTGGTAGCCCGGCATCTGCGGCAGGCGCGGCGGCGCATGGCCGAGCTCGTCGCCAGGCTCGGCGGCCAGGCCGGCGCGGCGCATCACCACGTTGCCCGGCTCCACAAACGCGATGTACTCGCTGTCGGGTTTGGCCATCTCGGCGTGGCCGAGCTTGATGAACTCGTCGATGTAGAACTGGTAGTTGGTGAACAGCACGAAGTTCTGGAACCACTCGGGCGCGGTGCCGGTGTAGTGGCGCAGGCGCTGCAGCGAGTAGTCCACGCGCGGTGCTGTGAACAACGAGAGCGGGTGGGCCTCGCCGGGCTTGGGCTCGTGGGTGCCGTTGGCGATGCCGTCGTCCATGGCGGTGAGGTCGGGCAGGTCGAACACGTCGCGCATGAAGGCGCGTCGTTCTGCGGTGAGGCTGCCTTCCACGTGGTCGTGTTCGGCGAACGAGAAATGGATCGGAATGGGCTGCGTGCTGGTGCCCACCTCGAGCTCACCGCCGTGGTTGGCCAGCAGCAGGCGGAACTGCTCCAGGTAGTAGTCGCTGTAGAGGTCGGGGCGGGTGAGTGTGGTCTCGAAGCGGCCGGGGCCGGCCACAAAACCGTAGCTCAGGCGGCTCAGCGGCAGGCTGCTGCTGCCCTGGCGCGACACGCTGTGCGTGTGCAGCCTCACGTAGGGGTAGCAGGCGCGCACGCGGGCCTGGGTGAAGTCGCCACCGGCCACAAAGTCGCGCATGGCCTGGCGCAAGAATTCCACGTTGTCGTGGTAGATGCGCTGCACCTGGCGCAGGGCGGCGGCCGGGTCGTTGAGGAAAATCGGAGCGGTAAAGTCGGGTGTCTTGTGCATGGGCTTATTGTGGCTCTGCACCAGAGAGCCCGCATGACACGATGAGCCTCACCATTCCCGATCTGTCCCAGGCCGCCGCCACGCTGGCCGCGGCGCTGGGCTGCGGCCTGTTGATCGGCGTGGAGCGCGAGCGCCGCAAGGGCGAGGGGCCGGGCAGGGCGCTGGCGGGTTTGCGCACCTTCGCGCTCACCTGTGTCACCGGCGCAGCGGCCGCCATCACCCAGATCAACGGCGTGATCGTGGCCGGCGCCTTGTTTGTGGCCGCACTCGGCGCGGTGGCCTACTTTCGCGACCGCTCCGACGACCCCGGCGTCACCACCGAGGTGGCCTTGCTGCTCACCTACCTGATCGGTGTGTTGTGCAGCTGGAGCCCGCCACTGGCCGCCGGCCTTGCGGTGGGCTTGACGGCCGTGCTCTTCAGCCGCGAGCGCATGCACCAGTTGGCGCGCCACTGGCTGCGCCCGGCCGAGGTGCGCGACGGCATCGTGCTCGCAGCGCTGGTGCTGCTGGCCCTGCCGCTGGTGCCCGACCGGCCTTTGTGGGGCAACACGCTCAACCCGCACCTCATCGTGCAGCTGCTGGCCTTGTTGCTGGGCGTGCAGGCCGCCGCCCACCTGGCGCGCCGGCTGCTGCAGGCGCGCCACGCGGTGGCGCTCTCGGCCCTGGCCTCGGGCTTTGTGTCGAGCACGGCCACCATCGCCACGCTGGGCCTGGCCGTGCGCGAAGGCCGCAGCGGTGCACGCCTGATGGCCGGCGGCGCGCTGCTCAGCTGTGTGTCGACGCAGCTGCAGTTGCTGCTGGTGGCGGCCGCCGTGCAGCCGGCGTGGTTGGCGCACCTGGTGTGGCCGGCGCTGGCCGGTGCCTTGCTGGCGCTGGGATTGGGCGTGTGGCTGGTGCGCGGCGCGCCTTCAGAAGACGCACCCGTGGCCGTGGAACAAGACGAACGCATGTTCAGCCTGAAGGGTGCTGTTGCGGTGGCGGCCCTGCTCGCGGGCATTCAGGTGCTGGTGCACGCGCTCACGCTGTGGCTGGGTGAGGCCGGGTTGATTGTCGGCAGCCTGCTCGGCGCGCTGGCCGATCTGCATTCGGCGCTGGCGGCGGTGTTCACCACGGGCCCACCCGCGCCGATTGGCCACCAGGCCGTGATGGGGGCGCTGGCGGTGCACGCCCTGAGCAAGAGCGTGACCGCCGCGCTGGTGGGTGGGCGGACTTATGCGCTGTGGTTTCTGCCGGGCTTGTGGGCGCACACGGCACTGGTGATGGTGTTGCTGTTCGCGCTGTGAAGTTCTGGGTGGCACCGCGAGAGCCCTTCGACAGGCTCAGGGCGAACGGGGTCTGATTCAACTCTTGACAGCGTCTCGCATCGTCACGAACTCCTCTGCCGCAGTGGGGTGGATGCCGATGGTGCTGTCGAACACCGCCTTGGTCGCACCCGCCTTCATGGCGACCGCAAAGCCCTGCACGATCTCGCCCGCCTCGGCGCCCACCATGTGCAGGCCCACCACGCGGTCGCTCGCGGTGTCCACCACCAGCTTCATGAGCGTGCGCTCGGTGCTGCCCGAGAGTGTGTGTTTGAGCGCCTTGAACTCGCTGCGGAAAATGGTCACGTTGCCGAACTTCGCGCGCGCGCCATGTTCGCTGTACCCCACGGTGCCGATGCTCGGGTGCGTGAACACGGCGGTGGGGATGAACTCGTAGGCCATGCTGCGCGGCGGTTTGCCAGCGGCCGGGCCGAACAGCTGGTCCACCACCACCATGGCCTCGCCGAGCGCCACTGGTGTGAGTTGCACGCGGTTGGTCACGTCGCCCACAGCGAACACCGAGGGCACGTTGGTGCGGTAGTGCGCGTCCACGATCACCTCACCCTGCGGCCCCTGGGCCACACCCACGGTGTCCAGTCCGAGGTCCTGCACATTGGGCACACGGCCGGTGGCGTAGAGCACCGCATCGGCCATGACCACGCCGCCGCCTTCGCACTCCACGCGCAGACCGTCGGCGGTCTTGCGGATGTCGACCACGTCGGCGTTCAGGCGCAGGTCCACACCGGCCTTGCGCATCTCGCCGGCCACAAAGTGGCGGATCTCGTCGTCGAAGCCGCGCAGGATTTGTTCGCCGCGGTAGAGCTGCGTCACCTTGGAGCCCAGGCCGTTGAAGATGGAGGCGAATTCGCTGGCGATGTAGCCGCCACCCACCACCAGCAGGCGCTGCGGAAAAGGTTCCAGATCGAAGATCTCGTTGGAAGTGATGGCGTGTTCGCGCCCCACGAAATGCGGCACGTGCGGCGTGCCGCCAGTGGCGATCAGGATGTGTTGGGCGGTGAATTCCTGGTGGCCGGGGGAGCCGTCGGCGTTCAGCGTGGCCAGCGCAATGCCGTGCGGGCCGGTGAGGCGCGCGAAGGCGTCGAACACCGTCACGCCCGAGCCGCGCAGCAGGTTGCCGTAGACACCGTTGAGGCGCGTGATCTCTTTGGCGCGGTTCGCCTTGAGGGTGGTCCAGTTCAGCACCGGTTTTTCGCCCTCCCAGCCGAAGCCGTGGGACTCTTCAAAGCCTTCGCCGTAGTGCGCCGCGTAGCTGTAGAGCTTCTTCGGGATGCAACCCACGTTCACGCAGGTGCCGCCCAGGCCATCGGTGCCCAGCACCTCGGCCAGCGCCACACGCGCGCCGCGTTGCGCGGCCATGCGCGCGGCGCGCACGCCGCCGCTGCCGCCACCGATCACGAAAAGGTCGAAGTCGAAACTGCTCATCACATGTCCTTGGAAAGGCTGCGCGAGACAAGGTGCCTTGCACAGCGGAAGCCGATGGTAAGCCTGCCCCTGGATCAACGTTGCGTCGGCACCCTTGGCCGGCAGCGCGCCGGGGCCATGCGCGGGCTCCACAGCAACCCAGCGGAGCCCTGCCGATAATTCAGCGATGAGCACACCCGACCACCCCCAACCCACCGAGCGACCTGGCCTTGCCGTGGTGTTGGGCGGCACCGGCGGCATCGGCGCTGCCCTGGTGGCAGGGCTGCAGGCGCAGGGGCTCAAAGTGTTGTCGCTGGGCCGGCGCACGCTGCCCGCGCTGGACTACACCGATGAGAAAACCGTGGCAGCCTGCGCCCAACACGTGGCCGAACGCGTGGCACACACCGGCCTGCCGTTGCAGCGCCTGGTGGTGGCCACCGGTTTCCTGCACGGCGACACGGCAAGCGGCCAACACGCCGAGCCCGAGCGCTCGTGGCAACACTTGAATGCCGACGCCTTGCAACACAACTTCCTGATCAACGCGATCGGCCCGGCGCTGGTGATGCGCCACTTCTTGCCGCTGTTGCCCAGGCAGGGGCGCTGCGTGGCCGCGTTTCTCTCGGCGCGCGTGGGCAGCATCGGCGACAACGCGCTCGGCGGCTGGTACGCCTACCGCGCGTCCAAGGCCGCGCTCAACCAGCTGGTGCACACAGCGGCCGTTGAACTGGCGCGGCGCAACAAGGAGGCCCTGTGTGTGGCGCTGCACCCGGGCACGGTGGACACGGGTTTGTCGCAGCCGTTTGCGAAAAAGGGTTTGCAGGTGCGGCCCGCTGATGAGGCTGCGAGCGATCTGCTGGCCGTCATCGACGAACTGCCCGCTGGCAGCAGCGGGCAGTTCTTTGATCACAAGGGACTGCCAGTCCCCTGGTGAAGTTCAATAGGTGTAAACGCCGCGCCCGGTCTTGCGACCCAGCCAGCCCGCCGCCACCATCTCTTTGAGCAAGGGTGCCGGGCGGTACTTGCTGTCGTTGTACTCGGCCACATAAACGTTCATCACCGCCAGGCACACGTCCAGGCCGATCATGTCGGCCAGTGCGAGCGGGCCGATGGGCTGGTTGGTGCCGAGCTTCATGCCGGCGTCGATGTCTTCCGGCGTGGCCAGGCCTTCGGCCAGCACGAAGAAGGCCTCGTTGATCATGGGCACCAGGATGCGGTTGACCACGAAGCCGGGTGCGTTCGTCACCGTGATCGGCGTCTTGCCCAGCGCCAGCGCCAGGGCTTTCACGGCGTCGTGCGTCGCGTCGCTGGTCTGCAGGCCACGGATGATTTCCACCAGCGCCATCATGGGCACGGGGTTGAAGAAGTGCATGCCGATGAAGCGGTCGGGGCGCTTGGTTGCGGCGGCCAGCTTGGTGATGCTGATCGAGCTGGTGTTGGTCGCCACGATCACCTCAAACGGGAGCAGGCCGTCGAGCTGCTGCAGGATCTTGACCTTCAGGCCTTCGCTCTCGGTGGCCGCTTCAATCACAAGCTGCGCGCCCTTGAGGTCGTCGTAGCTGGTCGAACCGGTGATGAGCGACAGCGCCTTGTCCTTGTCGGCGGCGGTGATCTTCTCTTTCTTGATCAGGCGGTCCAGGCTGCCGGCCACGGTGGCCAGGCCCTTGTCGACCGCGGCCTGCGCGATGTCGACCATGACCACGCGGATGCCGCTGGTGGCGCAGGCCTGCGCGATGCCGTTGCCCATGGTGCCCGAGCCGATGATGCCGACGGTGTGGATGCTGTTCATGTGGTGGTTTCTCCTGCGGATGTGGGTGGTGGTGACAGGGGCTGCACGCGATGGGTACCTGCGTCGCCGGGGTGTCGATGGGACCGGTTTCCTAGGCGCCACTGCCTACCGGCGCGCGGACCCCTGTGCTAACTTGCTGCTGGATTGTCGCGCACGGTTTGACGGGCGCCACACACGACGGAGACACCCCATGTTCGACTACATCATCGTTGGCGGCGGCTCGGCCGGCAGCGTGCTCGCTGGCCGCCTGAGCGAAGACCCCGCCATTCGCGTCGCCCTTATCGAAGCCGGCCCGCCCGACCACAGCGTGCTCATCCACTGCCCGGCGGGTCTGGCGGTGATCGCCAAGTTCGAAATGAACGGCTGGGGCTTCAACACCGTGCCGCAACCCGGTCTGAACGGGCGGCGTGGCTACCAGCCGCGCGGCAAGGTGCTGGGCGGCTCGAGCTCGATCAACGCCATGGTCTACGCGCGCGGCCACGCGGCCGACTACGACGGCTGGGTCGCGCAAGGCAACCCGGGCTGGTCGTACGCCGACGTGTTGCCGTACTTCAAGCGCGCCGAGCACAACGAGCGCGGCGCCGACGCGCTGCACGGCCAGGGCGGGCCGCTCAACGTGATGGACCTGCGCAGCCCCAACCCGTTTCTGGCATCGTTCATCGAAGCCGGGCAACAAGCGGGTTTGCGGCACAACACCGACTTCAACGGGCCTGAGCAGGAAGGCGTGGGCGCCTACCAGGTCACGCACAAGAATGGCGAGCGTTTCAGCGCCGCCAAGGCCTACCTCACGCCGCACCTGCAGCGGCCCAACCTGCAGGTGATCACGAACGCGCTGACCACCCGCGTGGTGATGGACACCACACAATGCCCGCCACGTGCGGTGGGGGTGGAGTTCCGCAGCAACGGCGGGCGCGGGCCCATGCAGATCCTGCGATTGAAAGACGGTGGCGAGGTGGTGCTGAGTGCGGGCGCATTCGGCTCGCCGCAGTTGCTCATGCTCTCCGGCGTGGGGCCAGCGGCTCATCTGCGCGAACACGGCATCACCCCGGTGCTGGACCTGCCGGGCGTGGGCGCGAACCTTCACGACCATGTGGACGTGGTGATCGTGGTCAATGCGCCGAAGGTCAAAGACCTGCTCGGTCTCACACCGGGTGGTTTGTGGAAAGCCGTGCGCGGCATCTTCGAGTGGCGGCGCCAGCGCAGCGGCATGCTCACCACCAACTTCGCAGAGGCTGGTGGCTTCATCAAGAGTTCGCCCGTTGAGCCCATCCCTGATTTGCAACTGCACTTTGTGGTGGGCAAGCTGGTGGACCACGGGCGCAAGTCGGTGCTGGGCCACGGTTATTCGTGCCACGTGTGCCTGCTGCGGCCCAAGAGCCGGGGCAACCTGCGCCTGGCGAGCGCCGACCCGCAGGTGGCACCGCTCATCGACCCCGCGTTTCTGCAAGACCCCGACGACACCGCGCGCCTGGTGCGCGGCTTTCAGGTGATGCGCCGCCTGTTGCAACAGCCGGCGCTCACGCGGCACGGTGGCACCGAATCGGCCACCTCGGTGCTGGCCCAGAGCGATGCGCAGATCGAGCAGTTCGTGCGCAACCACGCCGACACCATCTACCACCCGGTGGGCACGTGTCGCATGGGGCCTGGACCCATGGACGTGGTGGACGCGCGGCTGCGGGTCCACGGCGTGGCCGGCTTGCGGGTGGTGGATGCGTCGGTGATGCCCACCGTGGTGGGTGGCAACACCAACGCGCCGGTGATCATGATGGCCGAGAAGGCCGTCGATATGATCGTCGGCGACCGCCTTGCCACCTCAACACCTCAGGAGCACCACCATGATTCTCGAACACGCGGATATCCGCATCGATCCCCTCAAGAGCTCGGCGTTTGAAGAGGCCATCCTGCGCGGCGTGACCACGGTCGTTGCGCACGCGAAGGGCTTCAAGGGCTACAAGGTCAACCGCAGCGTCGAGACACCGGGCCGCTACCTGTTGATGATTTACTGGGACACGCTCGAAGACCACACCGTGGGCTTTCGCGGCTCCGACTTGTTCGCCCAGTGGCGCGCCATCGTCGGTCCGTTCTTCGCCCAACCGCCGGTGGTTGAACACCTCGAACTCGTGGGCAAGAGCTGAAGCTTCCGGCATGCGTGTCTTGACCAAGAATGCCGTGGAACCGGCTTTGCCGGGCCACAGGCATTGCCCCCTGGGGGGTGACGCGCGCAGCGCGGCGCGGGGGGTTACCCTTGTCTCATCAGCGTGGACTTGCCGAACAGGCTTTCGATCAGGTCCACCGCCAGTTCCGCCGTGCGGTTGCGCACGTCCAGCGCCGGGTTGAGTTCCATCACGTCCATGGACGCCAGCCGCCCGGTGTCGGCAATCATCTCCATGCACAGCTGCGCTTCGCGGTAGGTGGGACCGCCTGGCACGGTGGTGCCCACGCCGGGCGCGATGTCGGGGTCGAGAAAGTCCACGTCGAAGCTCACGTGCAGGTGGGTGTTGTCGTCCATGCCGGCGAGCGCCTGCTCCATGGTGTGGCGCATGCCCATTTCGTCGATGTAGCGCATGTCGAACACCTCCAGCCCCGCCTCGTGCACCAAGCGTTTTTCGCCCGCGTCCACGCTGCGGATGCCGATCTGGCGCACCACACTCGCATCAATCGCGGGCGTGGTGCCGCCGATGCCGGTGAGCAGCGCCGGACCAAAGCCGCACAGCAGGGCCACCGGCATGCCGTGGATGTTGCCGCTGGGGGTGAGGGCGGCGGTGTTGAAGTCGGCGTGGGCGTCGAGCCACAACACGCGCAGCTGTTTGCCACTGGCGCGGCAGTGGCGCGCCACCGCGCTGATGGAGCCCAGGCCCAGGCAGTGGTCGCCACCTAGCACGATCGGCATGCGGCCCAGCGCCAGTTCGGCGTGCACGGCGTGGTGCAGGGTTTCGTTCCACGCCGCCACCTCGGGCAGGTGGCGGTAACCCTCGGTGGGCGGTTGCCAGGGGTTGGGCGGTCCACTCAGGTTGCCGCGATCGATCACGTTCAGGCCGTGGCCTTCGAGCACGGTGGCGAGGCCCGCCACACGCAGGGCTTCCGGGCCCATGGAGGCGCCGCGCGCGCCAGCGCCGATGTCGGTGGGCACGCCGATGAGGCTGATGTGTTTTTGCATGGCACCATTCTCCTTGAGATGGCGCGCGCCGGTGGTGCGTATCCGTTGGTATGAGCTGTGTCCGGATGCCGAGCGCCCTCGCGTGTGCTGGCCGGGCGCTGGCGTGTCCCGAGCGAGCTGTCCCGGTTACATCGGCAAACCTCCTGTCGCACTGGCGATCGGCGCGTCACCCAGACTGCGTTGCTCATCCCTGCAACACGAGCCAACTTTCCCATGAACATGCCCAGTCTTTCCATCTGTTTGTTCACCGCAGCCCTTGGGCTGAGTGCCTGTGGTGGTGGAGGCGATGGCGCGGAGGCCGCTGGGGCTGCGCCCGCCGTGAGTCCGCCGCCGGGCGCAGCTGCAGCGCCTGTGGTGCCTGCGGTGCCCGCCGGCGGGACGGCATGCGACGCGGCCGCAGGCCGCGTGCTCAATGTGGGGGCCGGCCAGACCTACGCCGTGCCCAGCGCCGCCGCCGCCGTGGCGCGCGACGGTGATGTGATCCGCATCGCGGCTGCCGACTACCGGGGCGATGTGGCGACCTGGCGCAACAACAACCTCACCATCTGCGGCGTCGGTGGCCGGGCGCGCCTGTTTGCCGACGGCAACAGCGCCGGCGGCAAGGGCATCTGGGTGGTGGCGGGTTCCAACATCACCGTGGACAACATCGAGTTCCGCAACGCCCGGGTGGCCGATCGCAACGGGGCGGGTATTCGCGCCGAGCATGTGGGTTGGCTGCGCGTGCGCAACAGCGGCTTTTTCGACAACGAGAACGGCATCCTGACGAACAACACGGCGGGCACCAGCCTCGTCATCGAAGGCTCGGAATTCGCGCGCAGCGTGGTGACCGGTGGCCTGGGGCACAACCTCTACGTGGGCAGTATCGACAGTCTCTCGGTGACAGGCAGCTATTTCCATGAAGCCACGGTGGGGCACAACCTCAAGACCCGTGCGCGCGAGTCGGTCATCGAGAACAGCTATTTCATGGACGGGCCTGCTGGCCGCTCCAGTTATCTGGCGGACTTTCCCAACGGCGGACGAGTGGTGTTGCGCGGCAACCTGTTTCACAAAGGACCGCTGGCCGAGAACCCCAGCGCCATCGCCTATGGCGCCGAGGGGTTGACCCACACCACCAACACGCTGGAACTCACGCACAACACCGTGGCGATCACCCGATCTGCCGGGGCCTTTCTGTCCATCCGCACCGGCACCCAGTCGGTGGTGCTCAGGGCCAACCTCTTCGCCGGCACCGGCAACCAGGCGCTGATGGTGGGGACCTACGCCAGCGGCAACGCCGTGCAGACGGGCAATGTGAACGGTCTGGCCAGCCAGATTCCCGGCGCCACCAACATCACCAGCCCGAACTTCTGGCCCAACACCGCTTTGCAGGCTTCCCTGGCCCTGGGCAGTGTGCTGGACGCCTCTTATGTGCGCGATGCGCCCAGGCCGTTCCAGTTGCGTGCCATCAGCGGCGCGCGCAGGGCGGGGGCCCTGCAGTCGGCCCCTTGAGGCTGATGGACACGGCCAACCGAGCCGGCCCGGTGTGGCGGCCCTTCACGCGCGCGGACATGTGCCTGTGAACGACAATGCAGGCCCCCTGTGTTCCTGCCAAACCCACCCACGCCGCCCACGCGCCGCGGGCACCTGCCATGCCTTCCCAAGCTTCTCCCCTGTGGACCCCCTGCGGCTTTGACCACCTGACGCGCAACCCGCGCGGCTGGCTGGTGCCGACCGACGACTACTGGCGCCTGTGGCTGCAGCGGCCGGAGCTGGCCCTGGTCGAAGAATCGTGCGCCGCCGAGCAGGCGTTGCACGCCTCGCTCATGGACACACCCACACGCGCGGTGGCGCAGCGCGAACTCGACGCGTTTGAAGACGCCGACGCACGCGCCAACCACCGCCTGTTCCTCGGTTTTCGTGACGCGGTGATCGCGGCCGGTTCGTTGGAGGCGGCTTATGCCGGGTTTTTCAAGGCCGACTCGGTGCAGATGCCGCCGCTGTTCCTCGACTTGGTGGTGCAGGCCCTGGTGTGCAACCTGCTGGACGGCGTGGATGGCTCGGATGGCGCCTGGCAGTGGCGCGCGGCCGAGATGCTGTTTCGCCGCCAGCGCGTGCGCGTGCAGGACGGGCGTGTGCTCAGCGGCGACAGCGAGGTGCTGGACATGCTCAACGAGACCGGTGGTCTCGGTGCGGTGGGCCGGCTGCTCATGCAGAGCGGTGCGGCCATTCCCGAGGTGAACATCGAGGTGCTGGGCGACGACAACGCCGCGCGCTACCTGCAGAGCCGCGCCGGCAACGGGCGTTTCAACTTCGTGCTCGACCTCACCCACGAGGTCCAGCGCGAGCTCTCGCACGGCCTCACGCTCACCATGAACCGCTCGCAGTCGGGCCTGAAGGCGCTGGCGCTGGTGCTGCAGAAATGGGTGTTGCACTTCCACGGCGTGGTGGTGCAGGTGCAGCCCGAGGCGCGTGTGGATGACGAGGCCTGGCGCTGGCACCTGGGGCTGGACGCCGAATCCACCGCCCTGCTCAACGACCTGTACCGCGGCGTTGACGTGGCGCCCGAGCGCCAGCAGCGCCTGATCAGCCTGTTCCGCCTGACGTTTGACGACCCGCAGCACATGCAGCTTGATGTGCGCGGCAAGCCGGTGTACCTGGGGCTGGCCATGAACGCCGAGGGCCTGCTGAAGATCAAGCCGCAGAACCTGCTGCTGAATCTGCCGCTGGCGGCCTCGGCCTAAATGCCCACCACCGCCAGCGCACCCGGCAACACGCTCAACTTCAGCTGCCGCGCGTAGCCGAGGAATTCACCGTCGGCCGCCAGCGGCAGGTCGGGGTCGCTGTTCACCGTGAGGGTGTCGAACGCCCGTGTGCTGATGCGGCTGTGGCCCAGGTGCGTGCCGGTGAGCAGGCGCGGCAGCATGGCCAGCGCGCCCAGGCGGCTGAACTCCCCGGCCAGCAGCAGGTTGAGCAGGCCGTCGTTGGTGCGCGCGGCCGGCGTGGCCGGCATGCCGCTGCCGAAGGTGGGCGTGTTCAGGCTGGAGGCAAACAGGGCCGGGCCGCTGTGCAGGTGTTTGCCGTTGGCCGTGACGTCCAGCCGCCAGGTTTGCAGGTGGGCCAGTTCGGCCAGCGTGGCCCACAGGTAGCGCGGCAGGCCGTTGAGCCAGCGCGGCCCGCTCAGGGTGCGCAACACCACCGCCGAGTCAAAACCGGCGGTGAAGCTGGAGAGAAACAGCACCCGGTACCCGCGCCCCTGCGGGTCCACCCACTCGGCGCAGCCCACGTCCATCGGGCGCGGGTCGGCGTTGAGGGCATGCACCAGCGAGGCCAGCGGTGCGCGGCCGTGCAGACCGAGCGAACGCGCCACGTCGTTGCCACTGCCCATGGGTACCACGCCGAGTTCGAGGTCGTTGTGCAGCAGCGCGGGCAACCAGCGGTTGAGCGTGCCGTCGCCGCCCACCGCCACGACCCGGCTGCCCATGGGAAAACCCTGCAGCAAGGCCAGCGCATCCACCAGATCGCGCGGGGCGTGCAGCACCACATCGGGCGGGAGGGCGGCCTGCAGCGTGGGCAACAAGGCCGCCGCCCGCCCGCCCTGGGCATGCGGGTTGAGCAGCACGCAGCGCTGCGCCCCCGCTCTCACAGGGGGCTCACATGTTGCGGCGGTACTGGCCGCCCACCTCGAACAAGGCCGAGGTGATCTGGCCCAGCGAGCACACACGCACGGCCTGCATCAGCACCTCGAACACGTTGCCGTTTTCGATCACCGCCTGCTTCAGGCGTTGCAGCATGGCGGGCGACTCGTCGGCGTGCCTGGTGTGGAACTCGGCGAGGCGTTTGAGCTGGCTTTGTTTTTCGTCGTCGGTCGAGCGGGCCAGCTCCAGCGTGTCGGGTGTCACGTCGCCGTGCGGGTTGCGGAAGGTGTTCACACCCACGATCGGGTACTCGCCCGTGTGCTTGAGCATCTCGTAGTGCATGGACTCGTCCTGGATCTTGCCGCGCTGGTAGCCGGTTTCCATGGCGCCCAGCACGCCGCCGCGCTCGGCGATCTTCTCGAACTCCTGCAGCACCGCTTCTTCCACCAGCTCGGTGAGCTCGTCGATGATGAAGGCGCCCTGGTTGGGGTTCTCGTTTTTCGCCAGACCCCATTCGCGGTTGATGATGAGCTGGATCGCCATCGCGCGGCGCACCGAGTCTTCGGTGGGTGTGGTGATGGCCTCGTCGAACGCATTCGTGTGCAGGCTGTTGCAGTTGTCGTACACGGCGATCAGCGCCTGCAGCGTGGTGCGGATGTCGTTGAACTGGATCTCCTGCGCGTGCAGGCTTCGGCCGCTGGTCTGCACGTGGTACTTGAGTTTCTGGCTGCGCTCGTTCGCACCATAGCGGTCGCGCATCGCCACCGCCCAAATGCGGCGCGCCACGCGGCCGAGCACGGTGTACTCCGGGTCCATGCCGTTGCTGAAGAAGAACGACAGGTTGGGCGCGAAGTCGTCAATGTGCATGCCGCGCGCCAGGTACGCCTCCACGAATGTGAAACCGTTGGAGAGCGTGAACGCGAGCTGGCTGATCGGGTTGGCGCCGGCCTCGGCGATGTGATAGCCCGAGATGCTCACCGAGTAGAAGTTGCGCACGTCGTGGTGCACGAAGTACTCGGCGATGTCGCCCATCACCTTGAGCGAGAACTCGGTGGAGAAGATGCAGGTGTTCTGGCCCTGGTCTTCTTTCAGGATGTCGGCCTGCACCGTGCCGCGCACGTTGGCCAGCACCCATTCGCGGATCTTGGCGGCTTCGGTGTCGGTGGGCGCGCGGCCGTTCTCGGCTTCAAACTTCTCCAGGTTCTGGTCGATCGCAGTGTTCATGAACATCGCCAGGATGCTGGGCGCCGGGCCGTTGATGGTCATGGAGACCGAGGTGGCCGGGTGGCACAAATCGAAGCCGCCGTACAGCACCTTCATGTCGTCCAGCGTGGCGATGCTCACACCCGAGTTGCCCACCTTGCCGTAGATGTCGGGGCGCGGGTCGGGGTCGTTGCCGTAGAGCGTGACCGAGTCGAACGCAGTGGACAGGCGCTTGGCCGGTGTGCCGGCCGAGAGCAGCTTGAAGCGTGTGTTGGTGCGAAACGCATCGCCTTCACCGGCGAACATGCGGGTGGGGTCTTCGCCTTCGCGCTTGAAGGCGAAGGTGCCGGCGGTGTACGGGAAGCTGCCGGGCACGTTGTCGAGCATCAGCCACTTCAGGATTTCGCCGTGGTCCTCGTACTTCGGCAGCGCCACCTTGCGGATGGTGGTGCCCGAGAGGCTTTGGGTGGTGAGCGCGGTGCGGATTTCCTTGTCGCGGATCTTCACCACGTACTCGTCACCCGCATAAGCCTTCTGCATGTCGGGCCACTGGGTCAGCAGCTTGCGGGCTGCCGGGTCCTGGTCGAGTTCACGCACCTGGGCCAGGTCGATCACGGCCTCGGCGGCGCGCGAGCGCTCGGGTTTCTCCACCCGCAGCATGGTCGCGCTGGCGGTGAGCTGCTGGATTTCGCGCGCCAGCCGCGCCTGTTCGATCGCCTTCTTTTTGTAGCCGCGCACCGTGTCGCTGATCTCGGCCAAATAGCGGGTGCGCGCCGGCGGCACGATGGGCGTCTGGTTGGTGCTGTGACGCACCTTGGCGATGGGCAAGCGACCTTCCTTGAGCGGCAGGCCGAGTTCGATCAGCCGGGCTTTGAGGCCCTGGTAGAGCGCGGTCACGCCGTCGTCGTTGAAGCGTGCGGCCATGGTGCCGTAGACCGGCATCTGGTCGGGCGGTGTGCTCCAGGCTTCCTGGTTGCGCTGCACTTGTTTGGACACATCGCGCAGGGCGTCGAGCGAGCCCTTGCGGTCGAACTTGTTGATGGCCACAAACGCGGCGAAGTCGAGCATGTCGATCTTCTCCAACTGACTGGCCGCGCCGAACTCGGGCGTCATCACGTACATGGGCACATCGACGTGCGGCACGATGGCCGCGTCGCCCTGGCCGATGCCCGAGGTCTCGACCACGATGAGGTCGAAGCCGGCGCACTTGCACGCCGCGATCACGTCGGGCAGGGCGGCGCTGATCTCGCTGCCGAAGTCGCGCGTGGCCAGGCTGCGCATGAAAACCCGTTGACCAGAATCCTCCGTTCGGGCTGAGCCTGTCGAAGCCTCGTCCAAGGTGTTGGTGAGCCCTTCGACAGGCTCAGGGCGAACGGGAGTGTTGGTGCGCCAGGGTCCGATCGCGTTCATGCGGATGCGGTCGCCCAACAAGGCGCCGCCGCTCTTGCGGCGCGACGGGTCGATGGAGATGACGGCCACGCGCAGGCTGTCGTCCTGGTCCAGGCGCAGGCGGCGGATGAGTTCGTCGGTGAGCGAGGACTTGCCCGCGCCGCCGGTGCCGGTGATGCCGAGCACGGGCACCTTCTTCGTCTTGGCCTGTTCGCGCAACGCGTTCACGATGGCTTTGTCGGCGTTGCCGTTTTCCAGCACCGTGATGAGCTGCGCCAGCGCGCGCCAGTTCATTTCGCCCTGGCCTTCAATGGCGGCCAGCGACGTCGGTGCATACGGGCTCAGGTCGCGGTCGCAGCGCATCACCATCTCGCCGATCATGCCGGCCAGGCCCATCTTCTGGCCGTCTTCCGGGCTGTAGATGCGTGTCACGCCATAGTCTTGCAGCTCGCGGATTTCGCTCGGCACGATCACGCCGCCACCGCCGCCGAACACCTGGATGTGTTCGCCACCGCGGCTCTTGAGCAGGTCCACCATGTACTTGAAGTACTCGACGTGGCCGCCCTGGTAGGAACTGATCGCGATGCCTTGTGCGTCTTCTTGCAGCGCGGCTGTGACCACCTCGTCCACCGAGCGGTTGTGACCCAGGTGGATCACCTCGGCGCCCATGCCTTGCAGGATGCGCCGCATGATGTTGATGGCCGCGTCGTGGCCGTCGAACAGGCTGGCGGCGGTGACGAAGCGCACCTTGTGCGTGGGACGGTAGTTGGCCAGGGCCTGGTATTCGGCGGCGAGGTTGCTCATGGTCTGTCTCTCTGTCGGTGGCGAAAAGTCGGTGCCTGAAAACGGGCTTGAACTCAGGCGATCTTCAGCCCAGTCAGCTTCGGGTCTTCGGGGGGAAAGCGCAAGTCAAGCGACTTGAGCGTGTCGCGCACGATGGTGGCGATCATCAGGTTGCGGTGGGTCTTGGAATCGGCGGGCACCACGGTCCATGGGGCCCAGGGGGTGCTGGTGGCGTTCAGAAACGCTTCGTAGGCGCTCTGGTAGTCGTCCCACTGCTTGCGCACGTCAAGGTCACCCAGGCTGAATTTCCAGTGTTTCTCCGGGTCGTCCACACGCTCCTGCAAGCGCTCGCGTTGTTCGTCCTTGCCGATGTGCAACATGAACTTGAGGATCACCGTGCCGGTCTCGGCCAGCAGGCGCTCGAAATCCTTGATGTGCTCGTAGCGCTGCAGCGTCTGTTGCGGCGTGATCCAGCCATTGACCACCGGCACCAGCACGTCTTCGTAGTGGCTGCGGTTGAAGATCATCATTTCGCCCGCGCCGGGGGTCTTCTGGTGCACGCGCCAGAGATAGTCGTGATCGCGCTCGGCTTCGGTGGGTGCTTTCCAGCCCACGGTGTGCACGCCCAGCGGACTGGTGCGCGCGAACACGCCGCGCACCGTGCCGTCCTTGCCCGAGGTGTCGGTGCCTTGCAGCACCACCAGCAGCTTGTAGCGGCCGTCGGCGTAGAACAGGTTCTGCAGCGCATCGAGTTCGTCGGCGAGGGTGGCCACGGCCGCCTGGTCTGCGGCCTTGTTGCCCACGGAGAACGGTTTGGCGTCGGGCTTGAACGACTTGAGCGAGACACCCTTGGCCTTCTTGGCGCCGCTGTCGGGCGCCACCTGCCAGTCTTGCCAGGCGCTGCCCTTGCTGGCCAGGATGGCCCGCGCCGGGAAGGGCAGGGTGGCGTCGTTTGGGCTGGGCATGGGGTCTCCGTTCGTTGCTCGGGTGCGGTTGGGCGGGCCCGTTTGATTGACGTTTACGTAAACGTAATGTTAACGCTTCCAAACAAAAAAGGGGCGCTTGCGCGCCCCTGATCTCCTGTGGTTCTCGCCCGCTGGATCAGCGGTAGAGCACCTGGGGCAGCCACAGGCCAATGGCGGGGAACTGGTACAGCAGCACGATGGCCAGGATCTGGATGCCCATGAACGGCAGCATGCCGGCAAAGATCTGGTTCAGCGTGACGTGTTTCGGCGCCACGCCCTTCAGGTAGAACGCGCTCATGGCCACCGGTGGGCTCAGGAAGGCGGTCTGCAGGTTCAGTGCCACCAGCAGGCCGAAGAACAGCGGGTCAACCCCGAAGTTGTCCAGCAGCGGGATGAAGATGGGCATGAAGATCACGATGATCTCGGTCCACTCCAGCGGCCAGCCCAGGATGAAGATCAGCACTTGCGACAGGATCAGGAACTCCGTCTTGGACAGGTTCATGCTCAGCACCCAGGTCTCCACCAGTTCCTGTCCGCCCAGCAGCGCAAACGCCGCCGAGAAGATGGCCGAGCCCACGAACAGCCAGCACACCATGGCGCTGGTCTTGGCCGTGAGGAACACGCTTTCCTTGATCACGCCGAAGGTGAGTTGCCGGTAAGCCGCCGCCAGCAGGAAGCCGCCGAACGCACCGACCGCCGCCGCCTCCGTGGGCGTGGCCAGGCCGAACACGATCGAACCCAGCACCGACAGGATGAGCACCAGCAACGGGAAGAAGCTGGAGAGCAGCATCTTGAAGACTTCGAGTCGGGTGAAGCTCAGGATGGCGTAGAAGATCACCAGCGCCAGCAAGCCCACGGCCAGTCCGATCCAGAAGCTCATGGAGGCGGGCTTGGTGGTGGCTGCGGGCTCGGCGGCTGCTGCTGCGGGCGCAGCGGCAGCGGGTTCGGCCACGGCATCGGGTGCCGCACCTGCCGCTGGGGCTTCTTTCTCGGCACCGGGCGGCTCGGCCGCGGCGTCAGCCTGGGCGCCGGGTGGCTCGGCCACTGCGCCGTCGGACGGCGGTGCGGCGAGTCCGCCTTCTTCGGCTTCGGGTTCGGCCAGGCCACCTTCGTCGGTGTTCTCGTCCACGGTGGAGCCTGCGCCCATGGGCTGCAGCTCTTCGTAGGTTTCCACCGGCACCACGGTGGTGGCGCTCTGGTAACTGGCGAATGCGACGGCAGCAAACAGGATGGCTGGCAGCAGGGCGATGCCCAGTTGGCCCAACAGGTACTTGCTGGACACGTCCTGGTTGCGTTTGCCGTTCAGCGCCTTGATCAGGCTGGGCACAGCCGAGCGTTCGCCGGTGGCGCCGATGGCCGTCAGCGGTGCCGGCAGGGGCACGAAACGCTGTGCTGCGGTGAGCGGGGGAGCCCAGGCCGGCTTGATCTTGGCCATGACGATCACGTACAGGATGTACAGACCGGCCAGCATGATGCCGGGGAAAAACGCGCCAGCGTAAAGCTGCACCACCGACACGCCGGCGGTGGCGCCGTAGACGATCAGCAGCACCGAGGGCGGAATCAGGATGCCCAGGCAGCCGCCGGCGGTGATGACACCGGCCGACAGGCGCACGTCGTAGCCGGCGCGCAGCATCTGCGGCAGGGCCAGCAAGCCCATGAGCGTGACGACCGCGCCCACGATGCCGGTGGCGGTGGCAAACACCGCACACGTCACCAGCGTGGCCACGCCCAGCGAACCGGGCACGCGGGCCAAAGCCAGATGCAGGCTGCGGAACAGCTTGTCGATCAGGTTGGCGCGTTCAACGAGGTAACCCATGAACACGAACAGCGGGATCGAGATCAGCACGTCGTTGCCCATCACCGAGAACGCGCGCTGCACCATCAGGTCCAGCGTCTGTTGCATGGCGCCTGCGGCTGTCTGTGTGCCGGAGTGGTAGGCGAAAAACGCAAACATCATGCCCATGCCCATGAGGGTGAAGGCGGTCGGGAAGCCCAGCATGATGGCGACCACCACCAGCGAGAGCATGAGCAGGCCGTAGTGGCCGTTGGTCATGGTGTCCACGCTGAACACCATGGTGAGCGCGGCGCCGCCGATGAGGGCCATCAGCGAGAAGCCGAACCAGAGTTCCTTGCGAATCTTCATGGCTGGCCGCCTTTCTTCACGACGAGGCTGTCCAGCGCTTCAATGTCAGCGTCTTTCACGTGCACCATTTCCTTGAGTTTTTCGACGTCCACTTCTTCCACATCCTGCGCGCGCTTGGGCCATTCGCCGGTTTGCAGACACATGATGCAGCGGATGATTTCCACGATGCCCTGCAAGAGCAGGAAGGCGCCGGCAATCGGCACCACGAATTTGAACGGGTAGACCGGCAGCGGGTCGGCGTTGAAGGTTTGCTCGCGGATGGCGAGCGACTCGTTGGCGAAAAACCAGCCGGCGTAGGTCAGGGCGATGATGCCGGGCAAAAAGAAGACGATGTACAGGGCAAGGTCCCAACCGGCTTGTGTGCGCGGGCTGAAGAAGCCGTAGAGCACGTCACCGCGGACGTGGCCGCTCTTGGCCAGCGTGTAGGCACCGGCGCTCATGAAGAGCACGCCGTACAACATGATCTGGGCGTCGAGCACCCAGGCGTGGGGGTTGTTGAGCACGTAGCGGGAAAAAACTTCCCAGGTGATCAACAGAGTGAGCCCGATGACGGTCCAGGCGCACGCCTTGCCGAACCAGGTCGACAGGCTGTCAACGGCCAGTAATAGTTTTTGCATGTGAATTTCCAGAAACAGAAAGGGGCGCCCGCAGGCGCCCCGAGTTAAGCGAAGCCCGATCAGGACTTCTTGGCGCCTTTGCCAAAGTAGTGGTTGTACGCCATCTTGAAGTCGACCACGTAGTCGTTCTGCCACTGGCCCGCGCGCTGGGCGAATGCCTTTTGCGATTCCAGCACCTTGCGGAAGATCGCGTTGTCCGTGCCCTTCTTGGCAATGGTCTTGTCCCAGGCTTCGAGCTGCGCGCGCAGGATCGCGTCGGGGGTCTTGTAGAACTTCACGCCTTGTTTCTTCAGCTCGATGTAGTCCTGCGAGTTGCGCTGGATGGCTTTCCAGCTCATGTCGGCGCTGGCCGCTTGAGCGGCGTAGTCGACGATGGACTTCAGCTCGGCCGGCAGGGCGTTGAGCTTGGTCTTGTTGAACAGGATCTCGAACTGCTCGCCCGACTGGTGGAAGCTTTGCAGCATGCAGTTCTTCACCACATCGGGGAAGCCCAGCAGGCGGTCCGAGGACGCGTTGTTGAACTCGGCTGCGTCGATCAGGCCGCGGTCGAGCGCAGGCACGATCTCGCCACCGGGCAGCGGGTTCACGGCGGTGCCCATTTCGGTGAACACGTCAACGGCCAGACCCACGGTGCGGAACTTCAGACCCTTCATGTCGGCCACTTTGGCCACGGGCTTCTTGAACCAGCCCAGCGGTTGCGTGGGCATGGGGCCGTACAGGTAGGAGACCACGTCCAGGTTCAGGCTGGCGTAGATCTCTTCCAGCAGGGCCTTGCCGCCGCCGTAGTTGTGCCAGGCCAGAACCATGTTGGGGTCCATGCCGAATGCAGGGCCGGAACCCCACAGGGCCAGCGCCGAGTTCTTGCCGTAGTGGTAAGCCACCACGCCATGGCCGCCGTCCAGCGTGCCTTTGGCCACGGCTTCGAGCAGCTGGAAAGCGGGGACCACGGAGCCCGATGGCAGCACTTCGATCTTGAGCTTGCCGCCGGCCATGTCGTTGACCTTCTTGGCGAAGTCCTGGGCGTACTCGTGGAAGATGTCCTTCGAGGGCCAGGTGCTCTGGAAGCGCAGCGACGTGGTCTGTGCAGTGGCGATCATCGGCACCGACATGGCGCCTGCCGCGACTGCCGCGCCTTTGAGCATGCCGCGGCGTGAAGTCACGGTTTTTTTGTCTGACATGGGTTTTTCTCCAGTCTGGGTTGAGGGTTGTGCATCATGCGGCTCAAAGGACCATCCCTCCGACAGGGTTTTCACCGACCATCATCCGTTCGATGGATGCTGTTCACATCGCTCGGTCGAAACTGAAAACTAAACGGTTCCAATCGACTTGTCGAACAGCCATGGCTGTTGGACATTTCCGGGGCGATGCCCCCTTCGGTGACGGGGTGTAAGCCCGTTGCAAGGAAAGCGTAGGCATGCTAACCAACATGAGAGGTGTCCAGCGGATGAGCCGCGTCAGTGGCATGCTCCGGATGATGAAACCGATCCAGCTCTTCGATGCCGCGTCCAGCACCTTCACCTATGTGCTGTTCGACCAGATCACCCGCGACGCCTTGATCATCGACCCGGTCGATGAGCAGATCGAGCGCGACCTCGCCGTGCTGCGCGAGTACGGACTGAAACTGGTCTGGACGGTGGAAACCCACGCACACGCGGACCACATCACCAGCGCCGGGAAGCTGGCAGAGCTGGCGGGTGCCAAGACGGCGGCGCCGCTGGGCTGCGACATCGGCACCGCCGGCGTGCAGCTGGCGCACGGCGACACGCTCAACTTTGGTGGCGAGGTGCTGCGTGCACTGCACACGCCCGGCCACACCGCCGGCAGTATGAGCCTGGTCTGGCGACACCATGTGTTCACCGGTGACACGCTGCTCATCGGCGGTTGCGGGCGCACCGACTTCCAGTCGGGCAGTGCAAAAGACCTGTACCACAGCATCACCCAGGTGCTGTTCGACCTGCCGGACGACACCACCGTGTGGCCGGGGCACGATTACCACGGGCGCCACCACTCCACCATCGGCGTGGAAAAGACACACAACGAGCGCGTGGCTGGCAAGAGCGAGGCCGAGTTCATCGCGCTCATGGAGTCGCTCAACCTGCCCAAGCCACGGCGCATCGACGAAGCCGTGCCGGCCAACCGGATGTCTGGCCTGCGCCACGACGCGGGTGGCGTGTTGCTCATGGAGCTGCGGCCTGCGGCCGGTCCGCACCGCGGCAGCTACGCAGGCGACGTGACACCGCAGCTGGCCTGGCAGTGGGTGCAGGCCGGCGTGGCGGTGCTGGTGGATGTGCGCACCGATGCCGAGCGCGAGTGGGTGGGCTTCGTGCCCGGCGCGGTGCCGGTGCCCTGGAAACAATGGCCCGGCATGGCGATGAACCCCGATTTCGATGCCCAGGTGCGCCAGGCGGCGGGTGGCAAGAAGGTGGTGCTGTTGTGCCGCAGCGGCGTGCGCTCCATCGCTGCGGCCAAACGCGCCACCGAACTCGGTCTGGAGGCCTACAACATCCTCGAAGGTTTCGAGGGCGATCCCGATGCACACGCGCACCGCGGACAGCACGGCGGCTGGCGCCGGCACGGCCTGCCCTGGCGGCAGAACTGAAACCGGTGTGGTCGGCGGGAGACCGTTGGTCGCGTCGCTTGCACGAAATTTGAGAAAAAAGCCTCACAACCCCTGTCAGGGCTGACAGGGTTCGTGCGGTTCGTCACGGTTTTGTTTTTTCAATGGGGTTTTCCATTCCATAAGGATTGCTCCATGACGCCGTTGGCCTGCACCCGTGAGAAAGCACCCTCGAGCCCGCCGATCTCCGCCCATCTGGCCGGGCGCATCCAGCGCGAGTTCACCACCCGCTGGGACACACTGTGGAGCGGACGCTCACTGCTGCACGGTCGCGAAGCGGGTTGCGGCGCGGTGCGGCTCAACGGCAACGACTACCTGAGCCTCACCGGTCATGCCGACATCGTTCAGGCCCAGACGCTGGCGATCAAGACCGACGCCGAGTTCGTCATCCAGTCGGGTGTGTTCCTGCTCGACGAACACCCCGCACGCAAGCTCGAACTCAAGCTCGCCCGCATGCTCGGTCAGGAAGACGGCCTGATCTGCCAGTCGGGCTACGCCGCCAACCTGGGCCTGCTGCAGTCGATCGCGGATGAGAAGACCGTGATCTACATGGACTCGCTGGCCCACACCTCGCTGTGGGAAGGCGCGCGCCGTGCCGGCGCCACCACCCACCCGTTCCGCCACAACGATGCCGGGCACCTGGAGCGCCTGGTGCAGCGCCACGGTGCCGGTGTGATCGTGGTCGATTCGATCTACAGCACCACCGGGGCGGTGGCGCCCCTGGTGCAGGTGGTGGAGGTGGCTGAGCGCTGGGGCTGCATGACGCTGGTGGACGAATCGCATTCGCTGGGCACACACGGGCCACAGGGAGCGGGTCTGTGCGCCGAGCTCGGCCTGAGCCACCGCGTGCACTTCATCACCGCCAGCCTGGCCAAGGCGTTTGCCGGCCGCGCCGGTTTCCTGAGCCTGCCGGCGGCCATGCGCAACTACGTGCTGAGCACCAGCTACCCCAACATGTTCAGCTCGTGCCTGCTCCCGCACGAGATTGCCGCGCTGGACGCCACGCTGGAGGTGATTCGCCGCAGCGACATCGAACGCGCCCGCTTGCAGGCCCACACGCGCCAGCTGCGCGGCATGCTCAGCGACCTGGGTTACCCGATCCACCAAGGCACGGAGCAGATCATTGCCCTGGAAGCCGGCACCGAACCGGCCACCATGGTGCTGCGCGACCTGCTGGAAGAGCGCGATGTGTTCGGCGCGGTGTTCTGCGCGCCGGCCACCAGCCGCAACCGCACCATGGTGCGGCTCACGCTGCACGCCGCGCTCACCGAGGCCGAACTCGACCACGTGGCCACCGTGGCACGCGAAGTGGCTCCCCTGGTCAAGCCGTGGGACTGGCCGATCGCCCGGCGCGCCCGCGCGGCCAGCGCTCAGTTGTCCTGAACGCTGCGGTGGCCTTCGGCGTCCAGAAAGCGCCGGTAGCCGTAGATGGGTTGGGGCAGGTCGGCGGTGTCCAGCGAGAACACGGCCGCCGTGACCAGCTTGTCGTCGCCCAATGCGAAGGCGGGTGCCGTGCGCACCGGCCCGCTCAGACTGAGCTGCTGGTGCAGTTCCACCGCTGCCAGTTGATGGCCTGCCTGCACCGCGCGCACCACGTCGAAGCCCAGCCCGACCGAGCCGGAGAGCTCGGCCAGGTCGTGCAGGCTGCTGGTGGGCTCCAGTTGCAGCCAGTGCGCATCACCAGCGCCATCCAGCCCGATCAGACCAAAGGGCTCGCCGAGCACCGCGTACTCGACCCAGTTCTGGCTGGTGAAGTCCTGCAGGGCCCGGGCAATCGACGGGATCTGGAGCAGCGATTGCTGCGACGGCTGCAGCGCGCCACGCCACAGCGTGTTCAGGCGCGGGTGGGGCGCGTGCATGAGCTTGCGCAAGACCCCCATGAGGTGGCGGGTGATGTCGGTCGTCTGCTTGGGCACGAACTGGTCGATCAGGCCGTTGTTGAAGGCCTGGATGGCGATCTGCTCGTCGGCCTGGCCGGTGAGCAGGACGCGCGAGCCTGGCCAGTCGAGCAGGGTGTTGAGCACCTTGAGACCGTCGGTGCCCGGCATGGCGTAGTCGACCACGCAGGTTTTGACCAGTTGGTAGCGCGCCGGGTTCACCGCCCAGTAACGCAAGACCTGCGGCAGCAAAGGCTGCCCCTGGCGCCAGCGCTCGATCATTTGCAACTGCGTCATGGCGTCGGCTTCCCACCGGGCCGGCTCCTGCTGCATGCGCTGCGCAAAGCCCGATGGCCGCGAAAACAGCTCCACCTGCCAGTGCGTCGGGATCACCATGCCCAGCATGTCGAGGTAGTCGGTGTCGTCGTCGAGGAACAGAATGCTGCCGGGACGGTGAAAGAGGGGGATCGTCAGTGCCATCGGGTCGTCAGCGGGGGGAAGAAGGGGTCGAGAGATTCGGTTGGTGGATCGGCAGATCGATCATGAAGACAGCGCCCAGGCCGGGTTCGGAATGCACGCTGAGGCTGCCCTGCGCCGTCTCCACCACGTTCTTGCAGAACGTCAGGCCCAGGCCGTTGCCGGCACCCGCCAGCGTGGAGAAGAACGGTTCGAAGATTCTCGTCTGCTGTTCATGGGCAATGCCGATTCCGTCGTCAGATACTGCAATGCGGCCCTTGCCGTGGTGCACGCCCACGTCCAGCCGCAGGTCACCCGGGCTCGGGGCATTGCTGGCCGAAGCCAGCGCATGCAGTGCGTTTTTCATCAGGTTGGTCAGCACCTGCGAGAACAGCTGGCGGGATGCCACGAAGTGAAAGTCCTGCTGGATGTGCACCTGGACACAATCCCGCTCCCGGGATGAACGGTAGGGGTAGTGCAGCACCACGTCCTGCACCAGCTCGGCCGCGCGGATGGAGGACGTGTCCCGGGGCAGGCGCATCAGCTGCGCGTTCGATATCTGGGTGTCGATCTGCCGGTTCATGCTGCGCACCAGGTTCTGCAGGCGGGTGGCCAGCTCGTCGAAGCGCTTCTGCTTGGCCTCCGGCAGGTCGTGCTGGGACAGGTTGCGCAGCACATCGCCCATCAGGTTGACGGTGGCCAGCGGCGTGCGCAACTCGTGCGCCATCACGCCCATGGTGCTCAGCGTGTTGATCAGGCGCGTGCGCCGCAGGTTGGCGCTGGACGCGCCCAGCATCATCGCAGCGCCCCAGGCAAACGCCAGCACCACCAGGTTGTCGGCCTGCATGGCTTCCCCGGTGAGTGGCACCCCCAGCAGGTGCGTCAGCCCCAGACTCAGGCCCACGCCGCAGACCACGCCCAGGGTGGCCAGGCGCCAATCGGTGAGGTGGTAGTAAATGACCACCATGCAGGACACGCTGGCCAGCCAGACGTCGTTGCCGCCGTTGAGCCAGTACATCCACGAGAAAAACATGGGCAACTGAAGCCAGCTCGACACGGAAAATATCCAGATGGTGGCCTGCGACGTGAGATCGCGGTTGAACATGCCGATCAGCAGCGGGATGCCCAGGCACGCCATGGCCAGGCGCGTGGGCAGGCT
>NZ_JBLYYB010000122.1:0-8223 GCF_048549895.1 Hydrogenophaga sp. | reverse complement strand
GTCAGCATGAACATCTGGTCGGCGCGCGCCAGATCGGCGGTGCCCGCAGGTGTCTGGTACAGCCAGATCGCCAGCAGCGCAAACGCCGCCACCGTCACCGACAGGGCCCGCAGCGGCCGCCAGAACCAGCCCAGCCAGATCAAGGACGGGGCGGTGCCCGCCAGGATGGCCTTCTCGTAACCGTCCATGGACGCGCCGTACAGCGCAAACGCGATGGCCGTGCCGGCCACGACCAACGCGGCAAACAGCCAATCCCACACATTGCGGCGCGCGAAGTAGCTGGGCTCGAGGCCTTGGCCACCCCGGTCTTTTTTCAGTTCGATGGTCTGGTTCGCGGTGGCGGTATTCATGCTGGCACCTTCAACAACTGGGTCTTCAAAACTTCGAATTCGCGGTCGGCTTCCATCGTCTTGCGGTTGGACGACAGAGCCATGGTGGCGGTGGACGATTGGTCAGCCGACGGCGCGAGCCACACCCACAGGCGGCGCTCGCGCACGTAGAGCATGGCGAACACGCCCACGATCAACAGCAGACAGCCGAGGTAGACGATGTTCTGACCCGGCGCGCGCGCGACCTGGAACACGCTGGCCTGCACGTGCGTGAAGTCCTTGAGCTGGAACGTCATGGGTGCGGGATAGAAAAAGGTGTCACTCAAGCTGATCACGGCCTGCGTCATGAACTGCTGTGTGGCGTCGTTGCGTTCCACCGGCGCGAGACCAGCACGCTCGCGGCTGATCTGCAACAGCTCGAACAGCGTGCCGTTCAGGATGCGCACCAGCACCTCGCTGGCGCGCTCGCGCTCGGCCTGAGGCACATTGTTTTCGAGGAAATTCGACACGGCCTGCAAGCCGCCCTGCACCGGGGGCTTGGTGGCAGGGGCGTTCGCCACCGGCGTGATCTGCGCGGCAGGCTCGACCCCGGCAAACAGGGCGAGTGCGCGTGTGGCCGAGGCCACCAGGGCTTCGGCCAGTTCCGGGCGCCCATCTTCCACCGCAGACACCGCATAGCGCCGCACAGCGAGTTCTCGCATTTGCGGATCGTCAAGCGCGGCGCGCAGACGCACGAAGCCGTCCATGCTGTCGTTCTCGTCCACCGGAATGCGCAGGTAGCGGAAAGGCTCGGACGGCGTCTCGCGCAGGCCCAGCAGGTACATGCGGGCGCCCTCGATCTCCATCGGCAGCATGTAGTTGTGGTACTCCACCGCCTGGCCAGCCGCGTCACGCAGCTTGTAGGTGATGCTCGGGCCCACGTTGCGCAGGGTTTTTTCGGTGGTGGTCTTGTGCCCGCTGCCCAGGCGGCTCTCGATCGAGCTGCGCAGGTCGACCTTGCGCACATCCACGCCCGCAGCCGCCGGGTTCACGCCGGCAAAATTCTCGACGTTGATCGTGCGCAGACCGGTGTACTCCAACACCAGCTTGTCGTCGCCGTTGCTCAAGGCGCTCGATCCGCCGATGGTGCCTTCAATCTCGAAGGGCCGCGTGGGCCGGTTCAACGGCACGGCCTGCAGCTTCACGCGCGAGCCGCCGTCGTCAAAGCTCGACTGGTAAATGTTGATGCCGCGGTGACTCGCCGGGTGGTTCACCTCCACGCGCGCTTCCTTCTTCTCGCCGGTCTCGAAGTCGGTGATCACGATGTCGCTGGCGAACAGCTTGGGCATGCCGGTCTCGTAGTACTCGACGATGAACTTCTTGAGCTCGACCGAGAACGGCAGGTCTTGCAGCAACACGCCGGTGGGCTGGGCCAGGATGGCCGTGCTGGCGGTCGTGCCTTCGGTCACCAGCAGGTTGGCGCGGAAGGTGGGGTTGCTGGACGAGAGGCGGTGCTGGGCCGGCACATCGGCGATCAGGCCACCACCCGTGAACGCCGACTTGCCGTTGAACCACGTCTGCGCTCGGACCATGAGGTCGCCGTCGAGCAGGCCGCCGATGCAGACCAGCACGATGGCGCTGTGCGCCGCGATGTAGCCGATCTTGTTGGCGGCGCCGGTCTTGGCCGCCACCATCCAGCCCTGGCCTTGCGGCGTGTCGCGCGACTGCAGCTTGACCCTCCAGCCCGAACCCAGCAGCGTCTGGCCGATGCGGTTGGCCGCGGCCTGCGGCGTCTCCACCAGCGTGCTTTCCGCGCGGTGCGGAAAGGCCTTCAAGCTTTGCTCGCGGATGTTTTCCTTGTAGACCTTGAAGTCGGTCAGGATCTTGGGCGTGTTGCGGGCAATGCACAGGCTGGTGCTCACCACCAGAAATGCCAGGATCAGCAAAAACCACCACGCGCTGTACACCGAGGTCAGGTGGGCGCTGGCAAACACATCGGCCCAGAATGGCCCGAACTGGTTGACGTAGTTGTTGAACGGCTCGTGCTGTTTGACCACCGTGCCGATCACCGAGGCGATGCAGATGACGGTGAGCAGCGAGATCGAAAACCGCATCGACGACAACAGCTCCACCGTCTCGCTGACGATGCGCGAGCCGGTGCGGATGTGCAGGCCTTGGGTGGAAACGGTCATGGAGCGGTGGGGAGAACGGTTCAACAAAAAGGGCGGTTCCGATGTTCCCGGAACGCGCCCTGTTGTGATGTTGTTTTTCGCTGGCGGTTCAACGCCGAGAGGCTTTATCGCATTGTGCCGGCAAATATTAATGACTGCTTATATCCCGGCAACAACCCAAGGGCAAAGCCCTTGACCTGGTCTCAGCGAAGACCGGCGATGTAGTCCGACACCGCCTTGATCTCGCGGTCGTTCATTTTGGCGGCCACGCCCGTCATCTGGATGTTGTTGGCGCGGGTACCGTCCCGGAAGTGCTTGAGCTGGGTCTCGGTGTACTCGGCGTGCTGGCCCGACAGCCGCGGGTACTGCGAAGGAATGCCGGCACCGTTGGGGCTGTGGCAGCCAGCGCAGGCGGCAATCTGGCGGTCGGGAATGCCGCCGCGGTAAATGCGCTCGCCCAGGGTCACCAGATCCTTGTCGGTGGCAGCACCTGGCGTGGCTTTTTGGGCAGCCAGCCAGTAGCCGATGTTGCGCATGTCGTCGTCAGACAAGGCTGCAGAGAAGCCCTTCATGATGGCGTTGTTGCGCTTGCCCGACTTGAACTCCTGCAGCTGCTTGACGAGGTACTCGGGATGCTGCTGCGCCAGTTTGGGGTTGACCGGTGTGGTGGAGTTGCCGTCAGCCGCGTGGCAGGCCACGCAGGCCTGACCAAACAGCGCCGCGCCTTTGGCCAGATCGGGTTTGACCGACTGCGCCTGGACACTGAACGACAAAGCCGCAGCAGCAGCGGCGCAAAGAAGGGAAACAGGCAATTTCATGACGGGACGGGCGTCGCGAGCGACGTGTTCGGGTTGAAGAATTTCGCGATCTGTCGGGTTACAGCCATTCGATTTTACAATGCCCTCTCGGGAAAACCCCCCAATGACCCAGAACCACACTCCAGCCACACCCCCTGCTTCCCCGTCCGCGGACGCCAAGAGCCCCCAAGCCCGGACACCCAACGCTGGAAAACCCGCCGATCCGCAGAACCCCGATGTGAAGATCGCGCACGGCTGGTTGCACACCGCGCGCTTCCTCACCACCGCCCCGCAGCTCGAACACCTGCCCCCGCTGACCGTGCCCGAGGTGGCCTTTGTCGGCCGCTCCAACGCCGGCAAATCCACCTGCATCAACACCCTGACGCAGCAAAAGCGCCTGGCCTTTGCCTCCAAGACGCCGGGGCGCACGCAAAGCATCAACCTGTTCTCGCTCGGCAAACAAGGCGTCACCGACGCCGTGCTGGCCGACCTGCCCGGTTATGGCTACGCAGCGGTGCCGCGCGAGGCCAAGCTGCGCTGGCAGCGCGTCATGGGCAACTACTTGCTCACACGCGAAAACCTCAAAGGTGTGGTGCTGCTGATCGACCCGCGCCTGGGCCTGACCGAGCTCGACGACATCCTGCTCGAGGTGATCCGCCCGCGCGTCCAGGAAGGCCTGAAGTTCCTGGTGCTGCTCACCAAGTCCGACAAGCTCAACCACGCCGAAGCGCAAAAGGCGCTGTCGATTGCGCGACTGCAGTCGGGTGGTGGCGAGGCGAGACTCTTCTCGGCCTTGAAGAAAAAGGGCCTGGACGAAGTGGCCCAGATGCTCTGGCGCTGGACGCACGAAGACGGCCCCGCCGTGGCCGCGCCGATCCCGGCCGAAGAACCCGAAGACGAGCCGCCCGCCCTCGACTGACCGTGTGCGGGCCCACGGAGACAGCCCGCCATGATCGACACCTTTCAACAAACCCTGCCGCACGGCATCACGCTGAGCTGCCGCGCCGCTGGCGAACGCGGACGGCCGGTGCTGCTGTTCCTGCACGGCTTTCCCGAAGCCGCGTTTGTGTGGGACGCCTTGCTCGCGCACTTCGCCAGGCCCGAGAACGGCGGCTACCGCTGCGTGGCGCCCAACCTGCGCGGCTATGAACAGTCCAGCGCCCCCACCGAGGTGGCGGCCTACCGCGCCAAGCCGCTGGTGCAGGACCTCACCGCGCTGATCGACGTCATCACGCAAGACAGCCCCACGCCGGGTCAGCTGGCTTGCCTGATCGCGCACGACTGGGGCGGTGCACTCGCCTGGAGCGTGGCCGCGCAGCGTCCGTCGGCCATGCGCCGGCTCGGCATCGTCAATGCGCCCCACCCCGCCACCTTCCAACGCGAACTGGCGAATTCACCCACGCAGCAGGCGTCGAGCGCCTACATGAACTTCCTCGCGCGCCCGGACGCGCCTGCGCTGCTCGCCGAGAACGATTTCGCGCGCCTGTGGCCCTTCTTCACCAACATGGCGGCCGACAGCGGCCCCATGGCCTGGCTGGACGACGCCACCCGGGACCGCTACCGCGACGTCTGGCGCCAGGGCCTGCACGGCCCCTGTGCTTACTACGCGGCTTCGCCGCTGCGCCCGCCCACCGCGAACGATCCGGGTGCTGTGGCCGTGCAGCTGCCGCGCGAGCGGGTCACCGTGAAGGTGCCCACGCTGGTGGTCTGGGGCTTGGGCGACACGGCCTTGCCCGAAGCTTTGCTGGACGGCCTGGATGGCTTTGTGCCCGATCTGCGCATTGAACGCGTGCCTGGGGCGACACACTGGATCGTGCACGAGCAACCGCAGCAGTTGGCGGCGCTGATGGGCGCCTTTCTGAGCGCTTGAGCGCGGGCGCTCAGAGGCCTGCGTAAAACGAAGGCTCGCCTTCTGGTCGCGTCTTGAAGCGCTTGTGCACCCAGTAGTACTGCTCGGGCATCGCGCGGATGAAACCTTCGAGGCAGGTGTTCATCGTGGCCGTGTCCACCTCCACATCGCCCGTGGGGTAGTTGATCCATGGCGAATGCACCGTCACCTCGTAGCCCTCTCTCGTCAGGCGGCTGACCACGGGCACCACGCGCGCGCGGGCCATGCGCGCAAACCGGGAGAGCGAGGTGATGGTGGCGGTCTGCACGCCAAAGAAGGGCACAAACACCGAATCGCGCGTGCCGTAGTCCATGTCGGGTAGCAGGTACAGCGGCAAACCCTGGCGGAGTGCGGCCACCAGCGGCTTGAGGCCCTGGCGCATGGCCACGATGTGGGGCTCACCAAAGCGCTGGCGGCCCTGGGTCATCCACTGGTCCACGTCGGCGTTGAGCTGCTCGGCGTAGATGCCGCAAAAGCGACGCTCCAGGTGCGCGGTCAGCGCGGTCCAGCCAGCGTCCATGCCCACGAAGTGCGGTGCAAACAGCACGGTGGGCTCGTTGCCGGCCAGCGCCTGCAGGTCGCCGGTGAGTTTCAGGCGGCTGCGGATGGTGGCGTCGCTGGCCTCCCACAGCCAGCTGCGGTCCATCCAGGCCTGGGCGAACAACACAAAATGCCGGCGCACGGCACGGTTGCGCTCGGCTGTGCTTTGCTCGGGGAAACAAATGCCCCAGTTGGCGCGCGCAATGCGGCGGCGGCGCGCAGCGACTGTGTGCAGCACCTGCCCCAGCACCCAGCCCAGCGCTCGCACCCAAGGCAGCGGCAGCGCAGCCAGCACGCGCATGAACACCAGGCCCAGCCGGTTGGCGATGCCGCCGGGCGGCAGTTGGTGGTCGGAAGCGGGGATGGGGTCGGACATCAGCGCGAGGTCTTTGGGCTCTTGTAGCGGTCGTACGACCAGAGGTATTGCGCCGGGCATTCTCGCACCAGCGCCTCCATCGCCTGGTTGATCTGCCGTGCTGCGACCGAGGCGTCGCCGTCCAGCGAATCGAGCGGTCGAACGTGCACCCGAAAGCCCCGACCCCAGCTCAGCCGCTCACCCCAGCTCACGAGCACTTTCGTGTGGCCGCTCTGTGCGAGCCGCGCAGACAGCGTCATGGTGTAGGCGTCTCGGCCAAAAAACGGTGCCCACACGCCCTGGCCATCGGGCGGCACCTGATCGGGCAACAGGCCCACCGCGTCGCCCACCTTCAGCGCCTTGATGAGTTGCTTGACACCCGCCAGCGTGGTGGGGGCGGCGTGCAGGCCCGGACGCTGCCGCGCGCTCGCCACCAGGTCGCGCAACGCAGCCTGGCGCGCCGGGCGAAACAGCACCGTCATGGGGTGGCGGGCGCCAAAGCGTTCGGCATAGGCCTGGGCTGTGATCTCGAAACAGCCCAGGTGCGGCGTCAGAAACAACACACCCGCACCCCCCACCTGCGCCGCCTCGATGTGCTCGGCGCCACGCCACTGCACACGCACCGGGCGGCCCAGCCACAGGCGCGGCAACTCGGCCACCAGCTTGCCGGCCTCACCCACCGAGCTCAGCGCAACGCCTGTCGAATACCCCGCCTGCTTCGCATGGGCCAGCAAGCGGCGGCGGTAGCGGCCCGAGAGCACAAAGCTGGCCCAGCCCAGCACCCATCCCAGCGCGTGCAGCACCGGCAACGGCAACAGGCTCAATGTGCGAAACAGGAAGTGGATCAGCGGGGCCAAGGCGGTGGTGGGGGCGGGACGGGCACGGACCTTGGTCTAGAATTCGCCCATCGCCGAGTTACTGAACTAATTGCGGGGCGATTCACAAATTCCGCTAAAGCGTTCGCCGAACTCTGACAGACCGGCAACGCCGATCAACCAACTTGGAGTTTAACCATGGCGAACGACTTTCTTTTCACCTCCGAATCCGTCTCTGAAGGCCACCCCGACAAGGTTGCCGACCAGATTTCCGACGCGATCCTCGACGCGATCTTCACCCAGGACCCCCGCAGCCGCGTGGCCGCCGAAACGCTGTGCAACACCGGCCTGGTGGTGCTGGCCGGCGAGATCACGACCAACGCGCATGTGGACTACATCCAGGTGGCGCGCGACACCTTGAAGCGCATCGGCTACGACAACACCGACTACGGCATCGACTACAAGGGTTGCGCCGTGCTGGTCGCTTACGACAAGCAGAGCAACGACATCGCCCAGGGCGTGGACCACGCCTCCGACGATCACCTCAACATCGGCGCTGGCGACCAGGGCCTGATGTTCGGCTACGCCTGCGACGAGACGCCCGAGCTGATGCCCGCGCCGATCTACTACGCGCACCGTCTCGTGGAGCGCCAGGCCCAGCTGCGCAAAGACGGCCGCCTGCCCTTCCTGCGGCCCGATGCCAAGAGCCAGGTGACCATGCGTTATGTGGACGGCAAGCCGCACAGCATCGACACCGTGGTGCTCTCCACCCAGCACAGCCCCGACCAGAGCGAGACGCCCACCAAGATGAAGGCCTCGTTTGTTGAGGCCATCATCGAAGAGATCATCAAGCCGGTGCTGCCGAAAGAGTGGCTCAAGGAAACCAAGTACCTGATCAACCCCACCGGCCGCTTCGTCATCGGCGGCCCGCAGGGCGACTGTGGCCTGACCGGCCGCAAGATCATCGTGGACACCTACGGCGGCGCCTGCCCGCACGGCGGCGGCGCCTTCTCCGGCAAAGACCCGTCCAAGGTCGACCGTTCGGCGGCGTATGCCGCGCGCTACGTGGCCAAGAACATCGTGGCCGCCGGCCTGGCCAAGCAGTGCCAGATCCAGGTGGCGTACGCCATCGGCGTGGCCCGCCCGATGAACGTGACGGTGTACACGGAAGGCACGGGCGTGATCCCCGACGAGCAGATCGCAGCCCTGGTGAATGAACACTTTGACCTGCGTCCCAAAGGCATCATCCAGAGGCTGGACCTGCTGCGCCCGATCTACACCAAGACCGCCGCCTACGGCCACTTCGGTCGCGAAGAGCCCGAGTTCGTCTGGGAGCGCACCGACCGCGC
>NZ_JBLYYB010000121.1:0-14965 GCF_048549895.1 Hydrogenophaga sp. | reverse complement strand
AGCTACCCGGAACCCGAATACCCTCTAAACCCGCGTCAGATATGGGTTTGCGTCCGTCCGATGCAAATCGAAAGTCCTTGACAGCGGACATTTTTTATGGCGAGCATAAAGACGCAACGTCATCGCCGTGCAAGCTCCTAGCCCACCAAGCAGAAGGTCGTATGGCCCCATGCCTAGGTCGTCACCGCCCACCTCCACTGGTTCGTCACTCACCAACGTGTGGCGCCCTGCTTCAACATTGACGGCAAAGTTGCCAGGCAGGTCACTGATTCGTACAGCGCCAGCGGGTAGCGGCCCCGCTGCGGGTGTTGACGCCACTGGGGGAGGGGCGGGAGCCGGCAAATACCGCTTCGCCCAGGCAGCGATGAGCCCGGCGGCGTATGTGGCATCGCTCTGACTATTGAGCAGATGGTCGGCATCGTCGAGCGAAACGAAGGACTTTGGGTGCAGCGCCTGTTCGAAGATTCGGCGTGCGTTGTCTACGCCTACTATCGTGTCGCCAGGCGCGTGCAGCACAAGCAGCGGCCGACGCAAAGCGTGGATTCGCTCGGCCTGCGGCTGGGAGGCGACGTCATCAAGAAATTCGCGCCGCAATGTGAACTCGCGGCCCGCAAGCATGACACGGGCCTCGCCGTTGGACTCGATGAGAGCCAGCCCCTCCCCAAATTGACGCTTAACTTGTGCCGGATCGAATGGTGCGCCCAGCGTCACCACCGCACGCGCATCGGCGATGCGGTGTGCAGCGGCCAGAACGGCGGCGCCACCAAGCGAATGTCCGATGAGCAACGCTGGCGCGCCATGTTCACTTCTCAGCCAGTCTGCCGCCGAAACTAGATCGCCGACGTTTGAGCTGAAATGAGTGTTTTCGAAGTCACCTCCGCTACCACCCAAGCCGGTGAAATCGAAGCGAAGCACGCCGAAACCGGCTTCGACCAACGCACGCGCAATGTAGGCAGCCGCTTTCGAGTCTTTGGAACACGTAAAGCAGTGGGCGAAGACCGCCCACGCTCTTGGCAAAGTGTTTGGTTTATCTACCCGCGCGGCCAGCAGATGGCCGAGGCTCCCAGGGAATTCAACTTTATGGCTGATCATGCTTCACTGAAGTTAAGACGCACGTTTAACCGCTATCAGGCTGGCCGCGACTTCAAGATTCCAACACGAAATCTATCCACGCGCCAGTCTTCACAATCCTGGAAATTGGGCAACAAGTCCGCTTCACAAAACTGAAACGGGCCACACATCGTGGACGTTACTAGAATGAACAGATGACTTCTCACGTTGAAAAAGATTTCACCAAGCCAAGCAATTTTCTACGCCACGTCATCGAAAACGACCTTAAGCATGGGGTCTATGCAGCACGCAAATGGGGAGGCAGCCCCGGCGACTCGCTACACCATGCGCAAGGCATGCAAGACCCCGCCAAGGTTCGCACGCGCTTCCCTCCCGAACCCAACGGCTACCTGCACATTGGCCATGCCAAAAGCATCTGGCTCAATTTCGAGCTCGCCAAAGAATACGGCGGCGTGTGTCACTTGCGCTTCGATGACACCAACCCCGAGAAGGAAGAACAGGAATACGTAGATAGCATCCGCGACGCGGTGAAGTGGCTAGGTTATGAGACCTACTTGGCCGATCGCCCCGAAGCGCCCGGCACCACGCAGCCGCATGAATACTTCGCCAGCGACTACTTTGACTTCATGTACCGCGCGGCCGAGTACCTGATCAGCGCCGGGCTCGCCTACGTGGACGAGCAGACGCCTGACCAGATGCGCGCCACGCGCGGCGACTTCAACACGCCCGGCATTGACAGCCCGTTCCGTGCACGTAGCCCCGCCGAGAATCTAGCGTACTTTCGGCAGATGCGCGATGGCGAGCTCGAAGACGGCGCCGCTACGCTGCGCGCGAAGATCGACATGGCCAACTCCAACATCAACATGCGCGACCCGGCGCTTTATCGCATCCGCCGGGCTACGCACCACAACACCGGCGATAAGTGGTGCATCTATCCCATGTACACCTATGCACATCCAATCGAGGACGCGTTGGAGCAGATCACCCATTCGATTGCCACGTTGGAGTTCGAAGACCAGAGACCGTTCTACGACTGGCTACTCTACCGCTTGGCAGAAGGGGGCTTGATCGCCAGCCCGCATCCGCGTCAATATGAATTCGCGCGGCTCAATGTGACGCATGTGATTACCAGCAAGCGCAAGCTGCGCCAACTGGTCGAAGATGGGCACGTCGATGGCTGGGACGACCCGCGAATGCCCACCCTAGCGGGCCTCCGCCGTCGCGGCTACACACCCGAAGCGCTCAAGCTGTTCTGTGAACGCAGCGGCGTGACCAAGACCGGTGGCTGGATAGACTACGCGAGCCTCGAAGCGGCGCTCCGCGAAACGCTCGACCCCATCGCCACGCGAGCGATGGCCGTGCTCGACCCGGTGAAGCTCGTCATCACCAACTGGGCCGAGTTGATGGGCAGCGACGCCCTGCTCGACGACTGCACCGCTCCTGTGAACCCGCGCGACCCCGAAGGCGGCTTACGACGCTTCAAGATCGGCCGCGAAGTGTGGATCGAACGTACCGACTACGAGGACGTGCAACCCAAGGGCTTCTTCCGCTTGTTCCCAGGCAACAAGGTTCGCCTGAAATACGGCCACACCATCGTATGCACGGGTGCCACGCGCGACGCCGGCGGCAAGCTGGTCGAAGTGCTGGCCACGCTGGTGCCCGATACCAAGAGCGGCACGCCCGGCGCGGATGCGGTGAAGGTGAAGGGCAACATCACCTGGGTCGCGGTTGCCGATGCAGTGCCTGTCGAGGTGCGTCTGTATGAACGGCTGTTTGCCACACCACAGCCTGGCAGCGGGGAATTGCTGGACGAGCTAAACAAAGAGAGCCTGGTGACATGCGCGGCCTTCGCTGAGCCGTCAATGGCCGTAGCGAAGTTTGGCGGTGCTGCGTTCCAATTCGAGCGGCACGGGTACTTCGTAGTGGATGCAAAAGCGGCCAACGATGGCACGCTTGTGTTCAATCGGGCTGCGGGGATGCGAGACAGCCGGGAAAGATAGACGCTGAGCAGATATTGTTTCGCGCAAAACATGGGCGGGGCCAGTGAAACGTTGATTGAAGGCTCGAAGCTGAACAAGGGGTGGAACGACGGGCTGGATATACTGACGGACAGTAACTGAGGGGATCCGGCTCCCATGGCCGCGCCAGCACATTCGCCGCCCTTCCATGCCACTGAAAATCTACAACACGCTGACGCGACGTCTGGAAGCGTTCCAGCCCATCGAGCCCGGTCATGTGCGCATGTACGTCTGCGGCATGACGGTGTACGACCTGTGCCATCTCGGTCATGCGCGCTCCATGCTGGCATTCGATGTCGTGCAGCGCTGGCTCAAGGCCACAGGCTACCGCGTGACCTATGTCAGAAACATCACCGACATCGACGACAAGATCATTGCCCGCGCCATCCTAAATAACGAGACCATTTCCGCGTTGACCGATCGCTTGGTGGATGCCCTGCACCAGGACGCCGATGCGCTGGGCATCGAGCGACCCACCCACGAGCCGCGCGCGACGCAGTACGTGCCACAGATGCTGGCGCTGATCGGCCGTCTCGAGGAAAAAGGTCTGGCTTACCGCACCGAAAGCGGCGACGTAAACTATGCCGTGCGCCGCTTCGAAGGCTACGGCAAGCTCTCGGGCAAATCGCTTGACGATCTGCGTGCGGGTGAGCGTGTGGCGGTGGATGCAGACAAAAACGACCCGCTCGATTTCGTGCTCTGGAAATCGACCAAGCCCGACGAGCCGGCCGAGGCCCAGTGGCAAAGCAACTACGGTGCGGGTCGCCCTGGCTGGCACATCGAGTGCTCGGCCATGAGCTGCGCCACGCTGGGTGAAACCTTCGACATCCACGGCGGCGGTGCCGACCTGCAGTTTCCCCACCACGAAAACGAGATCGCCCAAAGCGAGGGTGCCACGGGCCAGCCCCTGGCGCGCCTCTGGATGCACAACGGTTTGGTGCGTGTGGACAACGAAAAGATGTCCAAGAGCCTCGGCAACTTCTTCACCATCCGCGAGGTGCTGACCAAGTACGACCCGGAAACGGTGCGTTTCTTCATCCTGCGCGCGCACTACCGCAGCGCGCTGAACTACAGCGACGTGCACCTGGACGACGCGCGTGGCGCGCTCAAACGCCTGTACACCGCGTTGTCGCTGGCGCCGGCCGCGCCAGTGGCCCAGATCGACTGGAATCAGCCACACGCACAGCGTTTTCGCGTGGCGATGGACGAGGACTTCGGCACCCCAGAAGCGGTGGCGGTGCTGTTTGAGCTGGCCGGTGAGGTCAACCGCAGCAAAGACCCTGCGGTCGCGGGTCTGCTCAAGGCGCTGGGTGCGACACTCGGTCTGCTGCAGACCGATCCCGCGACCTACTTGCAAAGCAGGGCAGGCGCGTCGGGTGGGCTGAACGAGACGACCATCCTGGAGCACATCGCCGCGCGGGCTGCGGCCAAGCAGTTCAAGGATTTTGTGGAAGCCGACCGTATCCGGGCGGACCTGCTCGAACAGGGCGTCGTGGTCAAGGACAGCCCCGCCGGCACCACTTGGGAACGCACCTGATGGCCACCTCTGAACTGCCCGATCTCGTGCCTGAGCCGCACTGTCGAAGAGAATGACGTCGGTGCGCAAGAGCATCGGCGAGCTCAACGTTCGCATTGAATGCGCTCGCCTCTGCCGAAGCTTTACATCCAGACGTAGGACGGCAGCGCGCTGCTGAAGCCGATCGGTCTTCGCACCCTAGAGCACCAGGACGCCAGGACGCCAGGACAGGACGCCAAGCTTGTAGTGGCCAACGAAGGTGAATATCGGCACTGACCTGCCGAACTCCGCCACGAAAAGGCTGAGCTGGCTTCGACCACCACAGCTCGTGGTTCTTGAGTTGCTCGAATTCCCCGCAGTACCGTGGGCAGACGATCACGAGATCCGGTCGCCGCCAATGAAAGTGCCGAATAGCCCCGTGGGATGATTGAGATGCGCCGCCAAGAGAAGCCCGAAGTTTATGCGCCGCCGTACCGCTCAGTTTTTATGCGGGCCGCAGGTATGCCGGCATCGACCAGTCCGTTGGCAACGGCTTCGACGAACCGATTGGCGCCGCATACGTAGACATGGCGAGGTGTGTGGTCCCAGCGGCCGAGCACGTTGGCGATGGCAGCAGCATCGAGCCGTCGGCCCAGGTCGGTCGGCCGCGGTGGTGGCTCGCGCGTAGTCACGGCGATGAAGGTGAAGTCGGACCGAGCTGCTTCGAGTGCGAGCAACTCGGCACGGAAAGGTAGGTCAGCCGGGGTGCGTGCGGAGCAGACCAACAGCACGGGCATCGGCACCTGCGGCACTTCGACCGTGGCGACCGTCTGCGCCACTACCGCTGTGAGGTCTGCGGCCCACGCGCGCACCATCGCCATCAACGGCGCGATGCCGGAACCGCCCGCGATCAACAACAGCGGCCCGCCATCGGCCGGCCCCCAGACGAAGTGCCCACCGAGCGGCCCACGTACTTCGATACTTTCGCCCGCCTCAGCGATGTCATGGAAAAAAGGTGACACCTCACCATCGTCGAGCTTCTCGATGAGGAGCTCGACGGTATCTGCGCCTGGCACCGATGCAAGGGAATAGCTGCGTTGCGCGGCATAACCATCGGGAGCGGTCAGCCGTACATTGACGTGCTGACCCGCGCGGTGCGAAGTCAGTGCTGGTAGTTCGAGAAAGACGCTCTTGATGCGTGGCGTGAGTTGCTCAATGCGCTCGATTTTGACGTCACGCCACGGGTCGTTTTGCTCACCGGTCGTCATCAGCGATCGCTCGAATAACGTTGCTCTCGCCAGGGATCGCCGTACATGTGATATCCACGTAGCTCCCAGAAACCGGCTTCGTCTCGCGCGGTGAATTTGAGCCCTTTGATCCACTTTGCGCTCTTCCAAAAGTACAGGTGCGGTACCAGCAAGCGCGCCGGACCGCCGTGTTCAGGCGCCAAAGGCTCGCCGTCAAAATGCGTCGCGACCATGGCTCGGCCACCGAGCAAATCGGCAACAGGCACGTTGGTGTCGTAGTCGTCTAGCGATAGCGCCAGCAGCCAGGGTGTGGGAGCCGCTAGGCCGGCATCAGCGAGCAGGTCGTCGATGGTCACACCTTCCCAGCGTGTGTCGAACTTGGACCACGTCGTGACGCAGTGGATGTCGCCCTCCCACACGGTTCGCGGCAGCGTCATGAACTCGTCCCAGCTCCAGCTTTTCACGGGCCGAGGACCGTTGCTCAGAGTGAACTGCCAAGCGGCCATGTCGATGCGAGGCGTAGTTCCTTTCGAGAGCACAGGAAAACCATCTGTCTTGAACTGCCCTGGCGGCAAGCGGTCAGCAGTGGCTGCAGTGGGCCGTCGCCCGATGAATTTGCGTGTGACCATGTTGAAGACTCCTGCATCGTGTTGTTTAGGGACAAGGCAATCGCTCTTTGCTCAATATTACGCGGCGAATTGGTCCGTTGTGCCACTATGGAGCCCGCGTCTTGCCCGCCGCGCTGGATACCGCCTAGTTTGGCAGCGCGGTAGGTAGCGCGGGACATGGTGAGCCCAGACCGCGCAGACTCACGAGCCTGCGAAGCCGGCATTTACTCGATCGTCGTGGGTTCATCCACGATGGCATGCGACGAATGCCAACTGTAGGGGCGCTGGCGCTCAGGATAGTCCGACTTTTGGCGCCCAACGTCCAGACCTTTTGAGCGCCCCTCCTCGTCCCCATTAGAGTTGGCGACCGAGACGAGCTATCGCGGCGCACCCCCGTCCACCCTTGTCATCCAGTGCCACCGGAACGGTACCCAGTGCCGTGCTGTGCACGCGGAAAGGTCTAACTGACGGTCAGGCCAGCTGGTTAACCGACGGACGTGTGCAACCTGCATCGCCATCGCTGCCCGTCCTGCAACTCGTCGAATCCGGCTGAGCATCTGCCCATACCGTTCGTGGCGCAGGGGCAGGCCCAGCTTCAGCTCGGCCACGAAGGCAGAATCGGACGCACGGAGTATTTATCAAGACGCGCCGGCGTCTTGTCGTGCCGGCCTTCGGTTCAAATGAGAAAAGAATCAAAGGATGCAGCCTGTGGGCGACGCCATCTCGTCGCCTGCAGTAGCACGGGTTCGATCAACCGCAACCCGGCTTGCGAATTCGATTGCATGGTCCGGGCCGCAAGGAGTCGCAACATGAGTTCGAAAGAAATTGCCGTCCTCGCTGGAGGTTGTTTCCGGGGCATGCAGGGCTTGGTGCGCAAGCTTCCGGGCCTAGCAGCACATGCGTCGGCTACAGCGGTGACGTTTCCAATGCCACCAACCGTAGTAGCGGCACGCTCGCCGAGGCATTCGAAGCAGAGTTCGCTCCGGTCCATGCCAGTTTTCGCGCGCTGCTGGAATTCTTCGTTCAGATCCACGATCCCCACAGGCTTGCCAAGCGCGTGACCACCGTCGCATGAGCGCTTGCCCCGGTCAACCAGCGAACGGTCCGGGTCCGTACTCTCATTCAAGGATTCCATGACGAGCGACCACTTCCACCTCAACGCCCCTAAGTTGCGAGTTCCGCAGTGGATCGACGCGCACGGGAACCCGAGCCAGCCACTCGAGTTGGCCGATCTCGGAGACGGGTTCAAGGTGATCTTTTGCTTCCAGCACGGGTGTCCGGGTTCTCACAGCCACGGATTTCCGACACTCAAGACGCTAGTGGAAGCACTGTCCGGTCAAGGCTTCGGGTTCGCGGCCGTGCAAACAGTGTTTACGGCCGCCGAGACAAACACATTCGATCGATTAAGCGAGACGCAGCAGCGCTACGGATTGGCTATCCCGTTCGGCCACGACCCGGCCGTGGACCGCTATCCGAGCCTGATGGCGGATTTCGAGACGCGCGGCACACCGTGGTTCATCGTTTTCGACCCGCTGGGGGAGGTCCTTCACAGCGACTTCTACCTCGATGATGAGCTCCTGTTGCGGGACTTCGGCCGCGCCGACGAAGTGTCTCAGGCGGAGTGACGCCGACTGCCAACGACCCCCGAACTTGGAGACTGAATTGCAAACCACCGTGACCGGCCCGAACGATCAGCCCGGCGACCCGGCATCGCCAACAGCGCTGCACATGCCATTCGACAACAGCTACGCGCGCGATCTTGAGGGCCTGTATGCGAGATCAAACCCAGCAGGCTCGCCAGCGCCTCGGCTGCTGCGGCTGAACCGCGACTTGGCTGACGAGCTCGGCCTGGACGCCGACGAAATGTCCTCAGCCGGCGGCCTCGCCGTGCTCGCCGGCAATGCCGTGCCGGCCCAGGCGCAGCCGCTGGCGCAGGCCTATGCCGGGCACCAGTTCGGCGGCTTCTCGCCGCAGCTCGGCGATGGCCGCGCCCTGCTGCTGGGCGAACTCATCGACCGCCACGGCCGGCGCCGTGACATCGCCCTGAAGGGATCGGGCCGAACCCCGTTCTCGCGTCGTGGTGACGGCAGGGCCGCACTTGGACCCGTGCTGCGGGAGTACCTGATGGGCGAGGCCATGCATGCCCTAGGCATCCCCACCACGCGCGCGCTGGCCGCGGTGGCCACCGGCGCGACCGTACAGCGCGCACAGATCTTGCCTGGCGCCATCCTGACGCGGGTGGCAGCCAGCCACTTGCGTGTAGGCACCTTCGAGTACATCGCCGCCCGAGGCGACGAGGTCCTGCTGCGCCGGCTGGCCGACTACGCCATCACGCGTCACGATGCAGCACTGGCCGGCACCCCCGACACCTACTTGGGTCTGCTGCAGGCGGTGGTCGAGCGTCAGGCTTCGTTGGTCGCCCGCTGGATGGGCGTGGGCTTCATCCACGGCGTCATGAACACTGACAACATGACGATCTCCGGCGAAACGATCGACTACGGCCCTTGCGCTTTCATGGAGCACTTCGACCCCAATGCCGTATTCAGCTCAATCGACACCTCAGGCCGCTATGCCTATGGCAATCAGCCGGCGATTGCGCAGTGGAACTTGGCACGCTTGGCCGACGCTTTGCTGCCCCTGATCGACGCCGATGCCGAGTCTGCGGCCCAACGCGCCGGCGCGGCTGTAGAGGCATTTGCCGAACGCTTCGACTTTCATTGGACGTCCGTCCTGCGGCTCAAGCTGGGCTTGGACGGCAGCGGTGGGGACGACCGCGCGCTGGCCGACGACTACCTGACGCTGCTGAGCCAGTACCGCATCGATTTCACGCTCGCGTTTGCCCGCCTGGCCGACGCGGCCCAAGGCAACGACACGCCGCTTCGCGCGCTGTTCGGAGGGGCGGACGCAGCGCTGGAACTTTGGCTGAAGCGCTGGCGCGAGCGCACCCACGCGGTAGGCACAGACCTGGACGAACTCGCGGCGGCCCTGCGGAGCGCCAATCCGATCTACATCCCGCGTAACCATCACGTCGAAGCGGCGCTAGCGGCGGCCGTGGAGCGCGATGACTTGGCACCTTTCGAGCGCCTGCTGCGGGTGCTGGAACACCCTTTCGACGAGCATCCGGCGGACAGCTCGTTAGCCGAGCCCGCACCGGCAGAGCAGACGGAGAACTACCGTACCTTCTGCGGCACCTGAACGGCGGATTCCCGAGCGCAACTACTCAACCGCACCTGGAGGAACAACCATGCAAGAAGACAGCGTACAAGCAGGCATCACGGGGGAACCCGCGCCCGAACTGGGCGTGACGCAATGGATCGACGCAGCCGGCCAACCCCTGGCCGACTATGGTCTGGACAAGATGCGCGGGGCATTCAAGCTGATCTTCTGTTTCCAGGACGCCTGCCCAGGCTGCCACGTGACCGGCTTTCCCTCGCTGGTCCGTGTGGTCGAGGCGTTTCGCGGTTCGCCCTTCGTCAGCTTTGTGGCGGTGCAAACGGTTTTCGAGGACTTTGAATCCAACACCGTAGATCGGGTGGCAGCGAACCAACGCAAATACGCACTGCCAATACCGTTCGGCCACGACGCCGGCGCCGGCCGCGTGGGCGCCAGTTCGGTGCTGATGCAGCGCTACCGCAACGGCGGCACACCCTGGTTCATCCTTGTCGATCCCAGTGGCGCGGTGGTTTACAACTACTTCCGCATCGACGTCGAAAAACTCATTGCCGAGCTCAAACGCGCCGAGTCGGCGCCACCTGTGCCCACGCCAGATGCAGGAACCATCACCTGGCGAGAGGTCATCCAGCACGCGCAAGGCAACAATCCACCGCCGCCACGGCGGCTCGAGCTCGACGACGAGCAGTGGCGTCAACGCCTGACGCCCGAGCAGTACCGCGTCACGCGACAGAGGGGAACCGAACCTGCGCACAGCTCGGCCATGTGTACCTTGTTCGAACCCGGTGTTTATGGATGCGTGTGCTGCGGTACCGAACTGTTCGACGCTTCTAGCAAGTTCCGAAGCAAGAGTGGTTGGCCCAGCTTCAGGCAGGCGCTGGCGCCCGGGCTGATCGCGCACCACTACGATTCGAGCCATGGTATGACGCGCATCGAGACCACCTGCAATGTGTGCGACGCGCACCTGGGCCATGTTTTCCCCGATGGGCCCGAACCCAGCGGCCTGCGCTACTGCATGAACGCTGCGGCGTTGGTCAAGTCATGATGAACTTCGACACTATCGTTATCGGTGCTGGGCAGGCAGGGCCGTTTCTGGCGGCCAAGCTCGTGGATCGCGGCCGCAATGTCGCGCTGGTGGAAGCCCGCGACCTTGGCGGCACCTGCGTCAACCGAGGCTGCACACCCACCAAGACTTTGCGCAAATCGGCGCGAGTGGCCTACCTGGCCCGTCGCGCTGCCGAGTTCGGAGTGAATGTGGGCACGGTGAACGTCGACTTCGCCGTCGCCATGCAACGCATGCAAGATAGGGTCGACCAGGCGCGATCCGGACTCGAGAGCTGGCTCGGCGGGTTGCAGGGCCTGCGCATCATTAAGGCCCACGGCCGGCTGACGGGTCGCGATGGTGGCGAGTTCCTGGTGCGGGCGGGCGAACACATTTTGCGCGCGCCTCAAATCATCCTGAACACGGGTACGCGCCCCTCCGTGCCGCCAATTCCGGGTCTGGCAGAAAACCCGTACCTTGATAGCGAGGGACTGTTGGCGTTGCGCGAGCTGCCCCGCAAGTTGGTGATCATCGGAGGCGGGTACATAAGCCTTGAGATGGCGCAGATCTTTCGCCGCCTCGGCAGCAAGGTCGCCATCATCGAGACGGGGCCGCGCTTGACGGGACGGGAAGACGTCGACGTGTCCGCTGCAGTCACCGAGATGCTGCAGGCCGAGGACATCGACGTTTACATCGGCGTGTCTATTGCGGCAGTCAAACCGGGGGAAACCGAGGGCGGCACCTGTGTTCAACTGGCCGACGGCCGCATCATTGGCGGCAGCCACCTGCTGGTGGCTACCGGCCGCGCGCCCAACACCGACGATCTGGGGCTGGATAGTGTGGGGTTGAGGGCCAACATGCGTGGCTACATCGCCACCAACGATCGGCTCGAGACCGACGTACCAGGCATCTGGGCGCTGGGAGACATCAACCAGCGCGGGGCCTTCACCCACACCAGCTACCACGATCAGGAGGTTCTGGCCGAGAACCTCGCGGGCGGGCAGCGTAGCGCCGACGCGCGCAACAGCATCTATGCCATGTTCACCGATCCACCACTGGCACACGTGGGGTTGTACGAAGCCGAGGCCAAGCGCCTAGTGGAAAAAGAGGGTCGACGTATTTCGCAGGCCGTGCACGCGATGAAGGACGTGAGCCGGGCGAAGGAAGAGAGTGAAACCGTGGGCGTGATCAAGCTGCTGATCGATGAAGACAGCGGCCTGTTCCTGGGTGCCACGATGCTGGGCATACAGGCCGACGAGATCATTCAATCCATTGGCCTGGTGATGGCCAGCCAGGGCACCTGGCGCACGGTGCGTGAGGCACTGCCAGTGCACCCCACCGTCACGGAATTCCTGCCCACCATCATCGACCGCCGCAAGCTCTTGGTGGTGAACTAAATAGAGGGAGCGAAGATGCCGATCAATCGATCTTTTCTTGGCCGAAACCGCGGCGTCGACAACCACGGGGGTCGTTTGCCGCCGGGACAGTCTCTGACTGAAGGTTTCCCAGTCCTGACCCATGGGCCTTCACCGCGCCCGCGCAGCGATGACGAATGGGTGCTGACCATGAAAGTCGGCCCGCGACTGGTGGCCCAATGGACTCTGGCCGAATTCAAGGCTCTGCCGCAGAGCGAGCAGGTGGTCGACATTCACTGCGTGACCACCTGGTCCAAGTTCGACACGCGATGGCGTGGCGTCACAGTGGACGACCTTCTCGCCGCAGCCGGCGTGCAAGCACCCACCCCCTGGGTGCTTGCACATTCGCAGGACGGCTACAGCACCAACCTGCCGCTGGCGGACTTGACGCAAGGGCGCGCCATGGTCGCCACCCACTTCGACGACAAACCCCTGACGCACGAGCACGGCGGACCTGCACGCCTGTTGGTGCCGCACTTGTATTTCTGGAAATCAGCCAAGTGGCTGAGTAGCCTTGAGTTCACGACTGAGGAAGAAGCGGGGTTCTGGGAGCTGCACGGCTACCACATGCGCGGTGACCCGTTCAGGGAAGAGCGTTATGGCTGAGCTTGCCAGTGGCGCAAGCGGGCGGTTGGATCTGGTAGGACGCGCAATTGACCTTCGCTACGCCGCGCAACGTTTGGAACACCCCTTTTGTGCGCCGATGGCATCCATCTACAGACCGTGCTTTCCACATTCAGCTCGCACGCGGGTATGAGAGTGATGAATTCGATACCACCGCGAAGGCGTTCACCTTCTCCTTAGGCTGAGATGCCAAGGCTTATTCTTAAACATTGATTATCGGAGATGCAATATGAAACCTGATGTACTGCTCTACACGACGGGTTGGTGCCCGTACTGCCGACGGGCCAGGACGCTCCTAAAGGAAAAAGGAGTGCAATGGAAGGAACTTGACATTGATGCTAACCCAGCTCACCGACAGGCCATGACCGAAGCGTCGGGCCGAGACACCGTGCCGCAGATATTCATCAATGGTACGCATGTCGGTGGCTCCGACGACCTTGCTGACCTCGAAGCCAATGGAGAGCTTGACCAACTTCTCGCGACCAATCCGCCTTCGAGTTGAGCGGTTATTGCTCGGACACGTCGGCCCGAGCACCAAGTGTTCGTTGATTGGACGCCTTGGATCCGGCTATTTCGAAGCACCGCTTCCTCCCCAGGCAGGCCGCTCTCACAGAGAGCGAGCACTCCCCGCTCTCAAACGGGATCGCTCCGGCTAAGGGTAAGTTCGCGACAGACCCGCTATGACGGCCCCCTGCTCATTCATTGGTGGGACCCTTCCACCTCGTTGCGAGTAGCATGCTGCCAAAAGTGCAACGCTTTGAGGAGACTCGGCCATGAGCGACTACAAACCTATCAGTTGCGAGTTCCACGATGTGCTGGAATCTCTAGCGACTAGGCATACGAATGCCGAGGTGGAATACCTCAATACCGAAGGCGAATCACGCAGGATCAACGCAGAAATTCGGGACGTGTACGCGCGCGGCGGCGTTGAGTTTCTGGCCTTGAGTTCGGGTGATACGCTGCGGCTGGACCAGCTTGTATCGGTGAATGGAGTCAGACTCTCGGACTTTTAGCCAACCAGCCACTCGCAACACCAATTTGGTTGTTCAAGCGTCGGGGCAAGCCCTTCACCTGACTCAATCTCGGACGGAGCGCAAGCGTTTTGCGTTTCTTCAGGCCGGCGCTCTGATGGCTTAGCGTGAGCATGTCAGGAGCCCGACGCGTCCGCTACCAAGCGAAAGTTCCTATGGACAAGCCATCGCGAACTCACAAGAATGAGTTGCCCGCTGGCCTTGGCTTCCTTATTTGTAGCGTGGCACCACCATCCGCCAGCGCTATCGTCAAAACTGACGGCCATGGCGATTCGAGACAGGCCGGGTGCACGGCCCTCCTGGAACTCCGGCATCCCATCTTCCTATGAACCAAGCCGTCAGGTACCTCACTAAGTCCCGCTTCAAGCTGGCCGCCGAATGTCCAAGAAAGCTCTACTACACGGGCAAGAAGGACTACCTCGACCGATCGCTTGATGACAGTTTTCTGGCCGCCTTGGCCGAGGGTGGCTACCAGGTTGGTGAATTGGCCTGCCTAATTCATCCCGGTGGCGTCCGTGTAGACGAACTCGACCACCAGGTCGCACTCGCCAAGACTGCTGAACTCCTGCAGCAGGATGAAGTCACTATCTTTGAAGCTGCGATTGCTGTCGACACTCTGTTCGTGCGCGTCGACATCTTGCGCAAGAGCGGAACGCGTATCGAAATTATTGAAGTCAAAGCGAAGTCCTACAGCGCGAAGAAGGATGGTGATTTCAAAGGAACCAAGGGCCAGTTGAAGTCAGACTTCCTGCCATACCTGCAGGACGTGGCTTTTCAGCGCTACGTGTCAGAGGCGGCTTTCCCTGGTCACCAGGTTCGCGCATTCCTGATGCTTGTCGACAAAGAGCAATTCGCGACAGTCGATGGACTCAATCAGCGCTTCAAGGTGGTCGTGGAAGGAAGACGCCTGAGGGTCCAAGTTACGCCGGGCACGACGCCGGAATCCCTTGGCCAGTACCTGCTGGTCAAGGTGCCGGTGGACGGACAGGTCGACATGATTCTGTCAAGCACTCTGGCAGTCGGGCCGGCGGATCTGCGTCCCTTCCCTGACGCTGTGGGTGCGTTCGCTTTTGCCTACTCTCAGGACAAGCCGCTCCTTCCCGTTCCGTCATCGGTTTGTGGTGGCTGCCAGTTCAAAGCGCCTAGGGAAGGTCTGCATAACCCCCGCCGCAGCGTGAGCTGAGTCGTCGATTTTCAGATGACGACATGGAAGGCGGATACCGATGGTTTTTGAAGGCGGATT
>NZ_JBLYYB010000120.1:0-21405 GCF_048549895.1 Hydrogenophaga sp. | reverse complement strand
TGGGAAAACGCGTGCTGCAGATCGGCTGCGACCCCAAACACGACAGCACCTTCACCCTGACCAAGAAGATGCTGCCCACCGTGATCGACGTGCTGGAAACGGTGGACTTCCACGCCGAAGAACTGCGCGTGGAGGACTTCGTGTTCCCCGGCTACAACGGCGTGATGTGTGTGGAGGCCGGTGGTCCACCCGCGGGCACCGGCTGCGGCGGTTACGTGGTCGGCCAGACCGTGAAACTGCTCAAGGAGCACCACCTGCTCGAAGACACCGACGTGGTGATCTTCGACGTGCTGGGCGACGTGGTGTGCGGCGGCTTTGCCGCCCCGCTGCAGCACGCCGACCGCGCGCTCATCGTCACCGCCAATGACTTCGATTCGATCTTCGCGATGAACCGCATCGTGCAGGCGATCGGCGCCAAGGCCAAGAACTACAACGTGCGCCTGGGTGGTGTGATCGCCAACCGCAGCGCCGCCACCGACCAGATCGACAAATACAACCACCAGATCGGCCTGAAGCTCGCCGCGCACTTTCCCGACCTGGACGTGATCCGCCGCAGCCGCCTGAAAAAGAGCACCTTGTTCGAGATGGAAACATCGCCCGAACTCGAGGCGGTGAAGAAGGAATACATGCGCCTGGCCGCATCGCTCTGGCTGGGTGTGGAGCCGCTGGCGGCCGTGCCCATGAAGGACCGCGACATCTTCGATCTGCTGGGTTTCGATTGAGCGGAGACGTTTCGATGAAAACCTCCAACGCCAACTACATCGAGCGCCGCTCGGAGATCGAAAACTATTTCGATCGCACGGCCGCGAAGGCCTGGGAGCGGCTCACGTCCAACGCGCCGGTGGGCCGCATCCGCGCCTCGGTGCGGGCCGGGCGTGACGAGATGCGCAACACGCTGCTGAGCTGGCTGCCGCAGGACATGCGCGGCCTGCGCCTGCTCGATGCCGGCTGCGGCACCGGGGCGCTGGCTTTGGAAGCCATGCAGCGCGGCGCCGAGGTGGTGGCCATCGACCTCTCGCCCACGCTGGTGCAGCTGGGCCGCGAACGCAACGCCACGCTCACCCCCAACGGGCGCGGCGGCAGCATCACCTACCTCTCGGGCGACATGCTGGACGACGCGCTCGGCCAGTTCGACCACGTGGTGGCGATGGACTCGGTGATCCACTACGACACGCCCGACATCGCCAACGCCATCCAGCGCCTCGCCGCCCGCACGCGCGGCAGTGTGCTCTTCACCATCGCGCCCAGCAGCCCGCTGCTGAGCGTGGCCCACGCCATGGGCCGCTTCTTCCCCAGCAGCGACCGTTCACCCGCGCTCACCCCGGTGTCGCAGGCCCGCCTGCGCGCCTTGTTGTTGCAGGGCTTGGGCAGCAGTGGCTGGACCGAGGGCCGCACCCAACGTGTGTCGGGCGGCTTCTACACCTCACAAGCCTGGGAGTGGACGCGGTGAACCTGAGCCGGATGCTCTCCCCCGCCTGGGCGATGAACATCACCCGGCGGTACGCGCCGTTCGCGGACGCGGCATCCACCGACCTGCCACTGGGCCGCTTGCTGCGGCTCTCCCTGTTCCAGCTCTCCATCGGCATCACCGTCGCATTGCTGGTGGGCACGCTCAACCGCGTGATGATCGTCGAGCTCGCCGTGCCGGCCTGGTGGGTGGCGCTCTCGGTGGCGCTGCCGCTGGTGTTTGCCCCGCTGCGTGCGCTCATTGGTTACCGCAGCGACACGCACCCTTCTGCGCTCGGCCTCAAGCGCATGCCCTACATGTGGATCGGCACGCTGCTCATGTTCGGCGGCCTGGCCATCATGCCGTTTGCCCTGTTGCTGCTGACCGTCACCGACGCCAGCGTGTGGGCCGGTCGCATCGGCGCAGCGCTCGCCTTTTTGCTGGTGGGTGCGGGCATGCAGATCACCCAGACCGCCGGCATGGCGCTGGCCAGCGATCTCTCGCCCGAAGACAAGCGCCCGCGTGTGGTGGCACTGCTCTACAGCACGCTGCTGGTGGGCATGATCGTCGGCAGCGCGCTGCTGGGTTTTGTGCTGATCGATTTCACGCCCACGCGCCTGGTGCAGGTGGTGCAGGGTGCGGCAGTCCTGGTGGCCCTGCTCAACATCGCCTCGCTGTGGAAACAGGAGCCGCGCCAAGCGCGACGCGGCGCGCGCGAGGCCCATGGCTTCTCGCGCAGCTGGGCCCGGCTCATGGCGATTCCGAAGATCAAGCGCTTCCTGTGGACTGTGGGCCTGGGCACCGTGGCCTTCAACATGCAGGACATCATCCTGGAGCCCTACGGCGGCCAGGTGCTGGGCCTCAATGTGAGCCTCACAAGTTCGCTCACCGCCATGAGCGCGGGCGGTGCGCTGCTCGCCTTCGTGCTGTCGGCGCGTTTCATGGCGCGTGGTCTGGACACCATCCGCCTGGCCGCCATCGGTGCCTTGCTCGGCTTGCCCGCGTTTGCCTGCGTGATCTTCTCGGCGCCGCTGAACTCGCCCTTGCTGTTTCAGGTGGGCGCGGCGCTCATCGGTTTCTCCAGCGGCCTGTTCTCGGTGAGCATGTTGCTCACCGCCATGGACCTGCCCGAGCGCGAACTCACCGGCCTGGTGCTGGGCGCCTGGGGTGCCGTGCAGGCCACGGCGGGCGGGCTGTCCATGGCGTTTGGCGGTGTGCTGCGCGATGTGGTGGGCAGCCTGGCCACCCACGGCTGGCTGGGCGAAGCGCTCAATTCCCCGGTCACGGGCTACAGCTTCGTGTTCCACCTCGAGATCTATTTGCTCTTCGCGGTGCTCATCGCGCTGGGCCCCCTGGTGCGCCGCTCCCAAGCGGCCACCGAGCGCAACCCCCATCCGATTGGCCTGGCCGAGTTGCCGGGTTGAAACAGCGTTGAACCAGAGTCGAAGAGCGAGTCACCGAGCCAGCCCTCATTGAAGGAGAACCACCATGGACACAGGCGCAATCACCCAGTACGTCGACGTTGCACAACTCGTGCTTTACGCGTTCTGGATTTTCTTCTTCGGATTGATCTACTACCTCCAGCGGGAGAGCCACCGCGAGGGTTACCCGATGGACCCCGGCCGTGAGAACGGCCCGGTGACGCCGGGCTGGCCCACCGCCCAGCCCAAGAGCTACGAGCTCGAAGACGGCCGCACGTTTTTTGCGCCCGACCCGAACCGCGCCGACGGCACCTACTCGGCCACGCCGACGCACCGCTGGGCCGGCTCGCCGCTGGACCCGGTGGGCGATCCGCTGCTGGCTGGCGTGGGCCCGGGTGCCTGGGCAGCGCGCGCCGACCACCCCGACATGACGCTCGAAGGTGAAGCCAAGATCGTTCCCCTGCGCGCCGCCGCCGGCCACGGCGTGGCCCGGCAGGACACCGATCCCCGAGGCCTGCCGGTGTATGGCGCCGACCAGGAAATCGCCGGTGTGGTGCGCGACATGTGGGTCGACAAGTCGGAAATGATGTTCCGCTACATCGAGGTCGATCTCAAGAGCGGTGGCTCGGTGCTGCTGCCGGTGAACTTCTCGCGCATCCGCAAGGACGGTGTGAGCGTGCACGCCCTGCTGGCCGAGCAGTTTGCGAATGTGCCCAAGACGCGCAACCCCGAGCAGGTGACGCTGCTGGAAGAAGAAAAGATCGTCGCCTACTACGGCGCCGGTCTGCTGTACGCCACGCCCCAGCGCATGGAGCCCATGCTGTGAACGCGCACCACGAACACGAATTCGAGGCCGCGCCCGGCCTGCCCGAGCCGCTGCCCCAAGGCGAGCGCCTGCTCTGGCAGGGCAGCCCCGATTGGCGCACGTTGGCCATCCACGCCTTCCATGTGCGCAAGCTCGCCATCTATTTCGCGGGCATGTTGGGCCTGCAGTGGCTCTACCTGCTGGGTGAGCCCGGCGGCTCTGTGCTGATGCCGCTGCTCACCAGCGCCGTGCTGGCCACGGTGGCCCTGGGCCTGCTGGCGCTCACCGCCTGGTTTTCTGCGCGCACCACCGTCTACACCCTGACCGACCGCCGCATCCTCATGCGCATCGGCATCGTGCTCACGCTCACCTTCAACCTGCCGCTGCGCAAGCTGGCCGCAGCCGCCATCCGCCCGCAGGCCGGAGGTCATGGCGACATCGCGCTCACCCTGACCGGTGAAGACCGCATCGCCTACCTGAACCTCTGGCCCCACGCACGGCCCTGGCTGCTCAAGCAGCCCCAGCCCAGCCTGCGCTGCGTGCCCGATGCGCACCGGATCGGCGAGCTGGTGTTGCAAGCCTGGACCGCGCAGAACACCGACACGCTGGCCATTCTGGGCACGAACGAGCAGGCGCCCGCGCCGGTGCGCCAGCCGCGCGAGCGCGAGGTCGCTGTCGCTTGATTGTTTTCCGGAGAACCGCCATGAACACGCACCACCCCTCACCCCTGGGCACCGCCACCCCCTGGCCCATCTGGGCACTCGGCATTTTTTTGCTGGTGGTGCTGGCCGGTGTGACGCTGCAGATGAAGGTGTTTGGTGTGGCGCCACCGCAGGCCCATGAGGCGGTGCAGTGGGAACGCCAGCTGTCGTTTGTGGGCCAGTCCAACGGCGACATTGCGGTGCTGGATGCGGGCACCAAGCAGGAGGTGGCGCGCTTCCAGGGCGAGCAGGGTTTTCTGCGCGGCAGCCTGCGCGCACTCAACCGCGAGCGCAAGCGCAGCGGCATGAACCCCGACCTGCCGTTTCAATTGACCGGCCACGTGGATGGCCGCATCACGCTGCTGGACACCGCCACCGGCCAGCGCCTGAGCCTGGAGTCGTTCGGTCCCACCAACTCGGCCGTGTTCTCGCAGCTGCAGTGGGCCAGGCCCGCCTCTTGAATTCCAACCCCATCCGGAGCCAACGATGAACACCCAGACAGCCAGCCCCGAGATCGATCACGTTGCCCTGTTGATGGACACGGTGGAGAGCGCCGAAGACGCCAACGCCAAGGCGGTACGCAACACCGTGCTCTCACCGCGCTTCTACACCACCGACTTCAAGGCCATGGACGCGCTCGATGTGTCCAGGGTGCGGGCCGACTGGGACGTGATGATGAAGGAGTACGAGGGCGACAACAACCACGACCACTTCCAGCGCGACGCCGCGTTTGCCGAAGAAGTGCGCACCTTGATGCCCCAGCTCTCGCCCGAGATGCGCCAGGAGTTCCTGGACTTCCTCATCAGTTCGCTGACCTCGGAGTTCTCCGGTTGCATCCTCTACAACGAGATCCGCAAGAACGTCAGCAACCCCGACATCAAACAACTCATGACCTACATGGCGCGCGACGAATCGCGCCACGCGGGGTTCATCAACCAGTCGCTCAAAGACTTCAACCTCGGCATCGATCTGGGCAGCCTCAAACGCAACAAGGCCTACACCTACTTCAAGCCCAAGTACATCTTCTACGCCACCTACCTCAGCGAGAAGATCGGCTACGCGCGTTACATCACCATCTTCCGCCAGTTGGAGCGCCACCCCGACAAGCGTTTCCACCCCATCTTTCGCTGGTTCGAGCGCTGGTGCAACGACGAGTTTCGCCATGGCGAATCGTTTGCGCTGATCATGCGTTCGCAGCCCGCGCTGCTGCAGGGCGGCAACAAGCTCTGGATCCGCTTTTTCATCCTCGCGGTGTACGCCACCATGTACGTGCGCGACCACACGCGCCCGCTGCTGCACGAGGCCATGGGCCTGGAATCCAGCAGCTACGACTTTGAAGTGTTCCGCATCACCAACGACATCTGCCGCCAGGTGTTCCCGGTCGAGGTGGACATCGACAACCCCGCGTTCCGCAGCGGCCTGGAGCGCCTGCTGAAGATCTCGCTCATCGCCGACCGGGCCAAGCAGCGCGGCGGGCTGGTCGGCAAGCTGCAGGTGGCCAGCTGTGCGGTGCAGGCGGCGTTCACCTTTGGTCGTTTGTATTTCCTGCCGGTGAAGAAACAGGAACTGCCGCAGACGATTCGCATGGAGCCGGTCTGGTAACAGCCGCCATGTCCACCACGTTCCCGTTCGGGCTGAGCCTGCCCTTCGACAAGCTCAGGACAATCGGAAAAGCCCCGCGGCAAGAGCCCTTCGACAGGCTCAGGGCGAACGGGTGAGGCGATGAGCGAAACGATCGCCCCCGCGCTGTTTGCGCTGCTGTGCTGGTGGTTCGGTACCGGTGCCATCCTGTGGCTGGTGCGCAGGGCGCCCACCACCTTTCCCTGGAGCATGGGCGTCTTGAGCCTGCTGTTGCTGGGCAGCCTGTGGACCACCGAGCTCAGCATGCAGGACCACACGGTGGGCAGCGCCTACCTGGCATTCGTCAGCGTGATCGTGATGTGGAGCTGGCACGAGATGGCCTTTCTCACCGGCTGGCTCACCGGGCCGCGCCGCGTGCCGCTGCAAGCGGGTGCGCGTGGCTGGACACGTTTCATCCAGTCGGTGCAGGCCGTCATCTGGCACGAGCTGGCCCTGCTGGCCAACTTTGGTGTGTTGCTGTGGATGCAGCAGGGCCAGGCCGGGCATGTGGCGATCTGCACCTTTGCCTTGCTCTGGTGCATGCGCTTCTCGGCCAAGATGAACCTGTTTCTGGGTGTGCCCGAAACCGGCGAACAGTACCTGCCCGGCCACCTCACCTACCTGGCCAGCTACTTCAGGCGCGGGCCGCTCACGCTGTTTTATTACCTCACGGTGGGCCTCTCGTGCGCCGTGTGGGCCTGGATGGTGTGGCAGGTGTCCAGCGGCACGTCAGTCGTCACCACCGGCTGGGTCTTGCTCGCGGCCCTGCTGGGCCTGGCCATCGTGGAACACGTGATCATGGCGTTTCCCACGCCCATGCAGAAACTCTGGGGCTGGGCCATGTCGCGCAGCCCGGTGATCAAACCGGAAAAAGCATGAACGCTTTTCGCACGCCCGAAGACCTGTGGGATCTGCCTCCCGCGTCGCGTCCGTCGTCGCCAAGACCTTCGCCGGACGCGCCCCACGCCGTCATCATTGGCAGCGGTTTTGGCGGCTTGGCCTCGGCCGTGCGCCTGGCCGCCAAAGGCTGGCGCGTGACCGTCCTCGAAAAACTCGACGCACCCGGTGGCCGGGCCTACGTGCACCACCAGAACGGTCACGTGTTCGACGCCGGCCCGACCATCATCACCGTGCCGTTTCTGTTCGAAGAGCTGTGGGCGCTGGCGGGCCGCAAGCTCAGCGACGACATCGAACTGCGCGCGCTCGACCCGTTCTACCGCATCCGTTTTGATGACGGTGACGAGTTCAACTACAGCGGCGACCCCGAGAAGATGCGCGCCGAGGTGCGCCGCATCAGCCCGGGCGACTCAGCCGGCTACGAGCGTTTCATGGCCGAGGCCGACCACTGCTACCGCCTGGGCTTCGAGGCCCTGGGCGACAAGGCGTTTGATACCGTGGGCGACCTCATCAAGGCCAGCCCGGCCATCTTCAAGATGCGCGGCTGGCGCAGCCTGCACGCCATGGTGGCCGCGCACCTGAAGCACCCCAAGCTGCGCATGGCCATGAGCCTGCAGAGCCTGCTGATCGGCGGCAACCCGTTCTCGGTGACCTGCATCTACAGCCTCATCAACGCGCTGGAGCGCAAGTACGGCGTGCACTGGGCCGTGGGCGGCACTGGCAAGCTCGTGCAAGGCCTGGTGAGCTTGCTGCAGGGGCAGGGCGGGGTGTTGCGTTGCAACGCCGAAGTGAAACGCATCGAGGTGGACCAGGGCGTGGCCACCGGCGTGACGCTGGCCAGCGGCGAGCGCATCAGCGCCGACATCGTGATCTCGAACGCGGACACCGCCTGGACCTACCGCCACCTGATCGACGCAAAACACCGCCGCCACTGGACCGACCGCAAGGTGGAGAACGGCCGCTACTCCATGAGCCTCTTCGTCTGGTACTTCGGCACCAGCCAGCAATACACCGACGTGCCGCACCACATGATGCTGCTCGGCCCGCGCTACAAGGAACTGCTCAAAGACATCTTCCGCCGCCACAAACTGGCCGACGATTTCAGCCTGTACCTGCACCGCCCCACCGCGAGCGACGCGTCCATGGCGCCGGCCGGGCACGACACGTTTTACGCGCTGGCCCCGGTGCCCCACCTGGACAGCGGCACCGACTGGGCCACGCAGGCGGAATCGTTCAGAAAGGCCATTGCCGAGGTGCTGGACCGCACCGTGTTGCCCGGCTTCGAGCAGCACATCAGCGCGTCGTTGATCACCACACCGCAAGATTTTCACGACCGCCTGCTGTCGTTCAAAGGCGCGGCCTTCGGTCTGGAGCCGCTGCTGCTGCAGAGCGCGTGGTTCCGCCCGCACAACCGCAGCGAAGACGTGGACGGCCTGTACATGGTGGGCGCCAGCACCCACCCCGGCGCGGGTGTGCCGGGCGTGCTGATGTCGGCCAAGGCGCTGGATTCGGTGGTTCCGATGGCAACAACCTGGCAGCAACAACATGCCCGCAAACACGTCACACGCTGAGACGGCAGCGCCCCGCGCCGCGGTGGATCTGGACGCCTGCGTGGCGCTCATGCGCACCGGCTCCAAGACCTTTTTTGCCGCCAGCCGCCTGCTGCCGGTTCGTGTGCGCGCCTCCTCCATCGCGCTCTACGCCTTCTGCCGCGTGGCCGACGACATGGTGGACAGCGGCGAGATGGAGATTGACGACGCCATGCGCGTGCTCTCGCACCGGCTGGACCGCATCTACGCGGGGGACCCGCAAGACTGCGTGGAAGACCGCGCGCTCTCGGTGGTGGTGCAGCGCCACGAACTGCCTCGCCCCCTGCTCGACGCTTTGCTCGACGGCTTCGCGTGGGATGCGCAGGGCCGGCGCTACGACACGCTGGAGCAAGTGCACGACTACGGCGCGCGCGTGGCCGGCAGCGTGGGCGCCATGATGTGCTGGATCATGGGCGTGCGCAGCCCGCAGGCGCTGGCGCGGGCGTGTGAACTCGGCGTGGCGATGCAGCTCACCAACATCGCGCGCGACGTGGGCGAAGACGCGCGCAACGGCCGCCTGTATTTGCCGCGTCAGTGGATGGCGCAGGCCGGCATCGACACCGACGCCTGGCTGCGGCAACCCACGGGCAGCCCGGCGCTGCAAGGCGTGGTGGCGCGCCTGCTGGATGAAGCCGACCGCTTGTACGAACAGGCCGCCGCCGGCATAGCACAGCTGCCGCGCGACTGCCGATCGGCCATCCTGGCGGCGCGTTTGATTTATGCCGAGATCGGCCAGCAGCTGCGCCGCGAGGGCCTGGACCCGTGTGCACGCCGCGCGGTGGTGCCCGCCTCGCGCAAGCTGGTGTTGCTGGTGTGTGCCTCGGTGCAATCGGGTTGGGTCGGGCGCTCGGCCGCGGTGGTGCCGCCGCTGGCCGCCATCGCCTATCTGGTGGACCAGTGCCACACGCTGGAGAGCAGCGCGTTTTCCAGCGGCATCTGCACGCGGCCCTTCAACCAGCGCATGGCCTGGATGCTGGAGATGTTCGAGCGGGTCGAGGCGCGCCGTCAGGAAGAGCGCAGCGGTGCCCGGGACCGCACAGCGGCGGCGCAGCAGCTTTCACATTGAAGGCGCGGTCACCGCCCTGACCCGCACCTCTTCGAGCCCGACTCATTTGGCTGGCTGTCAATGGCGGGTTGCGCCAATCTGCTTCAGATCGGCACGCGCGTGCCCAGCTCCACCACCGCGTTGCCGGGCAGCCTGAAGAAGTCCACCACGCCACCGGCGTTGTGGCTCATGGCGGCAAACAGGCGTTCACGCCAGCGCCACATGCCACCACCGGGTGTGGGCACCACGGTCTCGCGGCTCAGGAAGTAGCTGGTCTCGAACACCGGGATGCGCAGGCCGTGCGGTTCGGTGAGCGCCAGGGCCCTGGGCACGTCGGGCGTGTTCATGAAACCAAAGTGCAGCGTGACGCGCCAGAAGCTGTGGCCCAGCGCCTGCACCTCCACGCGTTCTTCCATCGGCACCCACGGCACCTCATGGAACTTCACGGTCAGCACCACGTTGCGCTCGTGCAGCACCTGGTTGTGCTTGAGGTTGTGCAGCAGCGCCTGCGGCACGGTGCTCGGGTCAGCCACGGGGTACACGGCGGTGCGCTCGGCGCGGTGCACGCTGCGCGGGTCCAGGCTATCGATGAAGCCTTGCAACTCCAGGCCATCGCGGCGAACGCTCTCCAGCAGCAGATCGCGTCCGCGCGACCAGGTGCTCATGAGGCCGAACAGCACCAGGCCGAGTGCCAGCGGAAACCAGCCACCGTCAAAAAACTTCACCGCGCAGCCAGCGACCAGCAACACGTCGATGGCCAGAAAAAACACCGTGGCGCCGATGGCCAGCGGCTTGGGCAGGCGCCAGCCTTCGCGCACCACAAAGTAGGTGAGCACGGTGGTGATCATCATGGTGAGCGTGACCGCGATGCCGTAGGCACCGGCCAGCGCCGACGAACTGCCAAAGCCCACCACGGCGGCCACCACGCCGACCATCAAGACCCAGTTGACCGCGGGCATGTAGATCTGCCCGGCCTCGCGCGCCGAGGTGTACTTGATCGCCATGCGCGGCAGAAAGCCGAGCTGGATCGCCTGTTTGGTCATGGAGTACGCGCCCGAGATCACGGCCTGCGAAGCGATGATGGCGGCCATCGTGGCCAGCACCAGCGCGGGCAACACGAAAGCCTCGGGGAACAGCCGGTAGAACGGGTTTTCAATCGCGGTGGGGTCGGCCATGAGCAGCGCGCCCTGGCCCATGTAGTTGAGCGCCAGGCCGGGCAGCACGAGGCCGGTCCAGGCGAGCTGGATCGGCTTGCGGCCGAAGTGGCCCATGTCGGCGTAGAGCGCCTCGGCGCCGGTGAGCGCCAGCACGATCGCGCCCACGGCGGCAAACACGTACCAGCCGCGCTCCATGAGGAAGGTCCAGGCGTGCACCGGGTTGAGCGCCGAGAGGATGGCCGGCTGCTCGACGATGTGCACCACACCGATGGCGCCCAACGTGACGAACCACAGCACGATGATGGGACCGAACAGCTTGCCCACCAGGCCGGTGCCGAAGCGCTGCACCGCGAACAGGCCCACCACGATGACCACGGTGATCGGGATCACATAGGGCGCCAGTGCCGGGGTCAGCAACTGCAGGCCTTCCATGGCGCCGAGCACCGAAATGGCGGGCGTGATCACGCTGTCGCCATAAAACAGCGTGGCGCCGAACACGCCGAGCAGCAGCAGCGCGTTGCGCAAGGCCGGGCGCGAGCGCACCGCGTGCGCCGCCAGCGCGGTGAGCGCCAGGCCACCGCCTTCGCCGCGGTTGTCGGCGCGCAGGATCAGGATCACGTATTTCAGGGTGACCACGAGCATGAGTGCCCAGAAGATCACCGAGACCGCGCCGATCAGGTTGTGCGCGTTCAGCGCCACGCCGGTGGCCGGCGCGAAGATTTCCTTGACGGTGTAGAGCGGGCTGGTGCCGATGTCGCCGTACACCACACCCAGCGCGCCCAGGGTGAGGGCGGCGGTGCCTTGGCGTTGCAGGGGCGTGGCGGGTTGGTCGGCGTCGAGGGACGCGGTGGTCGCGGTCATGGGCGAGGGTGCGAAGTGAAGAAGTGCCGCAGCGTACCGATGGGTGCATCAGGAACGCATAAGGGTCCGCTTCAGCTGTTCACTCGTCGCCCTCCACCAGCCGGTAGCCCACGCCAGGCTCGGTCAACAGCCGCTGCGGGTCGGCCGGGTCGGCCTCCAGCTTGGCGCGCAGCTGCCCCATGTAGAGCCGCAGGTAGTGTGTGTGTTCGGTGAACTCGGCGCCCCACACATCGGCCAGCAGCTGGCGGTGGGTGACCACCTGGCCGGCGTTGCGCACCAGGCGCGCCAGCAGCTTGAGCTCGGTGGGCGTGAGGTGCACGTCGTCAAGGCCCAGGCGCACGCGGTGCGCGCGCAGGTCGATGTGCAGCGTGCTCTGTGTGTAGTGGGTGATGGCCGCCTGCGTGGGCGTGCCGCGGTGGCGCAGCGCCACGCGCATGCGCGCGAGCAGCTCGCCCAGGCTGAAGGGCTTCACCAGAAAGTCGTCGGCGCCCGCGTCGAGCAGGCGGATCTTGGGGTCGTCGGTCTCGCGCGCCGAGATCACGATCACCGGCGTGCTGCGCCCGCGCCGCAAGGCCGTGAGCAAGGTTTCACCGTCGCCGTCGGGCAGGCCCAGGTCGAGCAGCACGATGTCCACATCGGTGTTGGCCAGCAGCGCGTGCGCGTCGGCCAGGCTGGCGGCGGCGGCCACTTGGTAGCCCTCGACCATGAGCGATTCGCGCAAGGTGGTGCGCAGTTCGCGGTCGTCTTCCACCAGCAGCACCTTGAGGCTCATGGGAGCGCCTCCGCTGCGCTGGTCTGTGCCGTGGTCACGGGCAGCGTGCATTCGAAGCTGCAGCCGCCGCGCTGGCGCATGCGCAGCGTGAGTTCACCGCCGTGTGCGCGGGCGATGGTGCGGCAGACCGCCAGGCCCACACCGGCGCCACGCCGGGCTGGTGCGTCGGCCGGCTGCGCCGTGCCACCGGGGTCACCGCGCTGAAAGGCATCAAACACCCGCTCGCGCCACTCGGGTGCAATGCCCGGGCCGCGGTCCAGCACAGCCAGGCGGATCAGCCCGGTCTCCAGCGTCGCGGCGATCTCCACCGGTGCCGCATCGCCGCCGTACTTGAGCGCGTTGTCCACCAGGTTGTCCAGCAGCTGCACCAGCAGCACCGCGTCCACGCGCAGCAGCGGCAGGCCGGGTTGCAGGCGCGCTTTCACTGCGCGGTTGGGCTGGCGCTGGCGGGCGCGGCGCAGCACCGTGCCCACCATCTCTTCGGCCGATTCCCAGTCCAGGTGCAGGGCCAGGCCCGGTGTGTCCAGGCGCGCGAGCTGCAGTGTGTTGTCGGTGATGCGGCCGAGCTGGCCGGCCTCGTCGATGATGGTCGCGGCCAGGCGCTGGCGTTGCTCGGCCGAGAGCCGGTCGGCCTGGTCGTGCAGCGAGGAGGCCGCACCCAGGATGGTGGCCAGCGGTGTGCGGTAGTCGTGCGAGATCGCCGCCAGCAAGGTGTTGCGCAGCGCGTGTGCGTGGGCCTGCTCGCGCGCCAGCGCGGCGGCTTGGGTGGCGTTGGCGCGCTCCAGCGCCAGGCCCATCTGGTCGCACAAGGCCTGGGCGTGGGCGCGCAGTTCGGGCGTGGCCTCGGGCGGGTTCGTCAGCGGCAGCAGCGCGGCGCCCAGACCGGCCTGGCGCCCGCGCAGCGGCAGGTACCAGGCGGCCTGGTCTTCGTGGCGCCCGGTGCCCGGCCCCATGGCCTGGCTGTGGCGCAGGCTCATGCCCAGGCCTTCCCAGCCATCGCTGCTGGCCTCGCCCAGGCGGGTGTCGGCATCGGCGCCGTCGCGCAAGAGCAGGGCCACGGGCGCGCCCACCAGGGCGCCCAGCGCGGCCTGCAGATCGGGCGCGAGCGAGCGGGGGTCGTCGGTGTCGCGCAGCGTGGCGCCCACGTCCTGCAGTTGCCGTGCGCGCTGTGCGAGCAGGCGTTCGGCTTCGGCCAGGCGGCGCTGGCGCGCCATGAGCAGCGCCACGGTCCAGCTCACCGAGAGCATGGTGGTCAGCAGCAGGGCGTGTTGGTGCAGGTCCACGCTGAAGGTGAAGCGCGGTGGCACAAACGCGAAGTTGAACACCAGCACCGCGAGCGCACACGCCGCCAGGCACATGGCCGGGGTGAGCCAGAGCGCGGCCATGGCCGAGGCCAGCACCAGCAGCATGGCCAGGTTGGCCAGATCGAGCACCGGGTACAGCACGCCCATGGCCAGCGCGGCCAGGACCCAGACCAGGGCGCCTGGCCAGCGGATGGGGTGGGAATGGGGTGGCGTTGCGTCCGGTGGCGTCATCGGCGCAACGTAGCACACCCCGCGTCAGGATCGCATCAGGACGGCGGCGGTTCAGGCGGCTTGCGGCTGCAGGAACACACGCGCCTTGCGCGGCGCCACCACCACGGTGTCGCCCTCTTTGATACCGAGTTCCTTGAAGCGGTCGGCCGACAGGTGGGCTTCGATCAGCTTGGGCCGCTCGCCGTTGGCGGGGGCTTCGAGTGGCAGCAGTTCGAGGCGTGCGATCGGCCCCACCACCACCGCGCGGTCCAGCCTGACCACCATGCCGTTCAGGCCAGGCGCGTAGGGCAACACATCGAGCTCGTGTGGGCGCACGTAGGCGAAAGCCTGCGCGTCCTGCGCGCCGGCGTGTTCGGGCGACGCGATCGACACGCCGTCCAGGTGCATCTGGCCTTCGTGCGCGCGGCCGTGAAACAGGTTCACGTCGCCCAGGAAGCCGTACACAAACGGGCTGGCCGGGTGGTCCCACACGTCTTGCGGCGCACCCACCTGTTCCACATGGCCCTGGTTCATGAGCACCACACGGTCCGCCACTTCGAGGGCTTCTTCCTGGTCGTGTGTGACGAAAACGCTGGTCACGTGCAGCTCGTCGTGCAGGCGCCGCAGCCAGCGGCGCAGCTCCTTGCGCACCTTGGCGTCGAGCGCACCGAAGGGCTCGTCGAGCAGCAGCACCTTGGGTTCCACCGCGAGCGCACGCGCGAGCGCAATGCGCTGACGCTGGCCGCCCGAGAGCTGCGAGGGGTAGCGGTCGGCCAGCCAGTCGAGCTGCACCAGCTTGAGCAGGTCGTGCACCTTGGCCTTGATCTGCGCGTCGCTCGGGCGCTCGCCGCGCGGTTTCACGCGCAGGCCGAAGGCCACGTTTTCCAGCACGGTCATGTGGCGGAACAGCGCGTAGTGCTGGAACACAAAGCCCACGTTGCGCTCGCGCACATGCACGTCGGTGGTGTCTTCACCGCTGAAGAAGATGTTGCCGGTGTCCGGAGTCTCCAGGCCGGCAATGATGCGCAGCAGCGTGGTCTTGCCGCAGCCCGACGGGCCGAGGAGGGCGAGCAGTTCACCCGAGTGGATGTCGAGGTTGACGTTGTTCAGCGCCTGGAAGGTGCCGAAGTGTTTGTTGATGTTGCGGATCTCAATGCTCATGATGTTTGTCCCAGCAAGGGGTTGGCGACCGACGTGGGTCGCTCGGGTGGCAGCTCTGCGAGCGCCTTCATCTCGGCTTCCATGCGCCACTCGGCCACCGACTTGATCACCAGCGTGACCAGGGCCAGCAGTGCCAGCAACGAGGCCACGGCAAACGCGGCCACCGACTGGTACTCGTTGTAGAGCACTTCCACGTGCAGCGGCATGGTGTTGGTCTGGCCGCGGATGTGGCCCGAGACCACCGAGACCGCGCCGAACTCACCCATGGCCCGCGCATTGCACAAAATCACGCCGTAGATCAGGCCCCACTTGATGTTGGGCAGCGTCACATACCAGAAGGTCTGCCAGCCGCTGGCGCCCAGCACCTGGGCGGCCTGCTCTTCGTCGTTGCCCTGCGCCTGCATCAGCGGGATGAGTTCACGCGCGATGAAGGGAAAGGTGACGAAGACCGTGGCGAGGATGATGCCGGGCACGGCGAAGATGATCTTGATGTCGTGCTCCATCAGCCAGGGACCAAACCAGCCCTGCGCACCGAACACCAGCACGTAGATCAGACCCGCCACCACCGGCGACACCGAGAACGGCAGGTCGATCAGCGTGGTGAGGAAGGATTTGCCACGGAACTCGTACTTGGCAATGCACCAGGCCGCGGCCACGCCGAACACCAGGTTCAGCGGCACCGCAATGGCTGCGGTGATCAGGGTCAGGCGGATGGCCGACCAGGCGTCGGGCTCCTGCAGCGCTTCCCAGTAGGCGTCCCAGCCCTTGCGCAGGGCTTCGGTGAACACCGCTGCCAAAGGCAGCACGAGAAACAGGAACATGAAGACCAGCGCCACGCCGATCAGCGTGTTGCGCACCCAGCGCGCTTCGGTCGTGCCCTTGCGGGTGGTGCGGGGTGAGTTGACGGCGCTCATTGCAGGTTGCCTCCGGAACGCTTGCGCTGCCAGGTCTGCAGTCCGTTGATGAGCAGCAACAACACGAAGGAAATGGCCAGCATCACCGTGGCCACAGCGGTGGCACCCGCGTAGTCGTACTGCTCCAGCTTGCTGATGATGATGAGGGGCGTGATTTCGGAAATCATGGGCATGTTGCCGGCGATGAAGATGACCGAGCCGTACTCACCCACCGCACGCGCAAACGCCATGGCAAAACCGGTGAGCAGGGCGGGCGCGATGCTGGGGAAGATCACGCGGCTGAAGGTCTGCCAGCGCGTGGCGCCCAGGCAGGTGGCGGCTTCTTCGAGTTCTTTCTCGGTGTCTTCGAGCACCGGCTGCACCGTGCGCACGACGAAGGGCAGGCCGATGAAGATGAGGGCGATCACCACGCCGTTGGGGTTGAAGGCGAGCTGCAGGCCGAGCGGTTCGGTGTACTGCCCGATCCAGCCGTTGCCGGCCAGCAGCGCGGTGAGCGAAATGCCGGCCACGGCGGTGGGGAGCGCAAACGGCAGGTCCACCAGCGCATCGATGATCTTTTTGCCCGGAAAGCTGTAGCGCACCAGCACCCAGGCCACCAGCAGACCAAACACCGCGTTGACACAGGCCGCGATGAACGAGGCGCCGAAGGTGAGCTTGTACGACGCCAGCACGCGCGGCGCGGTGACGGCTTCCCAGAACTGCGGCCAGGTGAGCGTGAAGGTCTTGAAGATCAGCGCCGACAGCGGGATCAGCACGATCAGGCTCAGGTAAAAAACCGTGAAGCCCAGCGTGATGTTGAAGCCCGGCAGCACGCGGCGCGTGGCGCGCCGAGGCAGGGGGATTCCGTGCGGGGCAGCGGCGCCACCCAGCACGGCAGAGGGAGCGGAGGCCATTTATTTTCCGACGGTGTAGAGCTTGTCGAACTGACCGCCGTCGTTGAAGTGCACCTTCTGCGCCTCGGTCAGCGAGCCGAAGTACTGCTCCACGCTGAAGAGCTTGATCGGCTTGAAGGCGCTGGCGTACTTCTTCAACACCGCTTCGTTGCGCGGGCGGATGTTGTGCTTGGCCGCGATCTCCTGGCCTTCGGGGCTGTAGAGGAAGTCAAGGTAGGCCTTGGCCTCGGCAGCCGAGCCCTTCTTGCTCACCGTGCGCTCGACGATCGCGACCGGGTTCTCCGTCACGATGGACGCGCTGGGGTGGATGGCGTCGACCTTGCCGGCGCCGAACTCGGTGTCGACCGAGACCACTTCCGATTCGAAGGTCACCAGCACGTCGCCGATGTTGCGTTGCAGGAAGACGCCGGTGGCGTCACGCCCGCCGCGGGCCAGCACCGGCACGTTCTTGTAGAGCTTGCCCACGAACTCGGCGGCTTCGGCGTCAGAGCCGCCCTTGCTGCGCACATAGCCCCAGGCGGCCAGGTAGGCCATGCGGCCATTGCCACCCGTCTTGGGGTTGACCACGATCACCTGCACGCCGGGCTTGATCAGGTCGTCCCAGTCCTTGATGCCCTTGGGGTTGCCGTTGCGCACCAGGAACAGCATGGTCGAGGTGGTGGGCGCGGCGTTGTTGGCAAACTTCTGGCGCCAGTCCTTGGCGACCACACCCTTCTCGGCCAGAAAGTCCACGTCGGTCGTGGTGTTGAAGGTCACCACATCGGCCTCCAGGCCGTCGGCCACGGCGCGGGCCTGCGCGCTCGACCCGGCGTGCGACTGGTCGACCTTGATGTCCTTGCCGGTGGACTTTTTGTAGCTCGCGGCAAAGGCGACGTTGATGTCCTTGTAGAACTCACGCGCCACGTCGTACGAGACGTTGAGCAGCGTGGTCTGGGCACCCGCGAGCGCGGAGGTGGAGAGGGCGACGGCGGCGAGGGCTGCGCGCAAGGTGTTGTTCATGAGAGAGCTCCAAACGGAAACAGGATGTGACGAATTCTGGGCGTGGGCCTGGCGAAACCCAACGACTTTGTTCTTGTTTTCATATGCGACTCAGGCATATGCAGGCGTCACGCAGGTTCAACCGTGCGCACTGCGGCGGGCACATCGGCCCCCAGCGACTGCAGCAACGCCAGCCCCAGCGGCCAGGGGCCGTGGCCCGAGTCCACGTTGATGTGGCCCGCGTCGTTGAGCCGCACAAATTCGCTGCCCCAGGCGCGCGCGTAAGCGCCGGCCGTGCGCACCGGGCAATACGGGTCGTTGTTGCTGGCCACAAGAATGCTGCGGTAGGGCAGGCGCTGGTGGGGCACGGGGGCGAAATCGACCAGCACACCACGGCGCTCGGGGTCGGCCGGTGCCACCAGCAGCGCACCCTGGATGCGCTGGGCCATGGAGGCGGGCAGGTGCGTGGTGGTGATGCAGCCCAGGCTGTGTGCAACCACCACCACCGGGCCGGGTGCGCGCTCGATGGTTTCGCCCAGCCGATCGACCCAGGCGCGCTTGACTGGCGCGACCCAGTCGTCCTGCTCGACACGCAGAGCCGAGGGCAGGCTGTCAGCCCACAGGGTTTGCCAGTGGCCCGGGCCGGAGTTGCGCCAGCCGGGAATGATGATGACGGTGGGTGTGTCCATGCGCTGCATTGTGTGAAGCGCCCCCGCAATCGCCAACGACCATGAAGTGGTTTGCTCATGGGTTTGCGGCATATGGCCCAAGCGCAGGCACAAAGGCCACAGGAAGTTTGTGGTTGACGCGCTGGCGCGAATGACTCACGCTGCGGTTGGCGCAATGTTGGCTGCAGCTGCACGCAGCGTTGCGCAGCAAGCCCATGAACCTTTGCAAGGAGCTTCCATGCAGAACCGACAACCGTCCCCCGACGAGGCCATGGCCGACCACCCGCTGCAATACTCAGACCCGGAGTTGCGCGCCTACGCCGAGGAGCAGGCCGAAGACATCCTCGATTCGGTCGTGCACTACATGCCCCTCCTGCTGCCGACCATGGGCGCCATCCTGATCTTCATGTTGGCGTTCATCGCGGTGTTCATGGCCTGAGTGCGGCGTTCAGCGACAAACGTTTGCGCGGGGATGCTCACTGGTGCCGCTGATGCCATCCCTTGAGCGAAAAATCCGGGTACGCGTCAAAGCGTTGATCGCCCTTGCCGCCTTCCACCGGAACCCACGACGCCTTGGAGCCCAGCATGATGTGCACGTTCGCGGGCGGCGCAGGCAAGGGCGTGTCGATGGCTCCCGCATGCGGGTGCACCAGCTCGGGCCAGGTGGGGTCCCACAGCCAGAGCGCTGTGCCGCACTTGCCGCAAAAATGCCGCTGCGCGCTGCTGTGCCGCACCTGGTCGCCCTCGACGATCTGCGCCTGGTAGACGCGCAGGTGGCGTTTGCCGGTGATCTTCAGGGTGCTGTGGTCGGCACCCAGATTGACGGCGTAGCCACCGGTGCCGGCCGTCTTGCGGCAGACCGAGCAGTAGCAGCGCATGAACGGCATGGGCTCGGCCGATTCCACCGAGAACTTGACGCTGCCGCAATGGCAGGAACCTTCCAGATGCATGGTGCCTGCGCCGGTGAAGTCGAGACTTACACCAGTGCTTCGATGATGCGGATGTCCCGCTCGGCACCCTGCCCCAAAGCCGCCAGTGCTTCCTGATACGCCGGGCTGTCGTGCGCTTCGGTGGCCTGCGCCACGCTGTCAAATTCAAGCAGCACGGCGCGCTGGTTGACGGCGGCCTCATACACCTTGGCCGGCATGCCGCGCGCGAGGAAACGTCCTCCGGCGGCTTGCAGGGCGGGGCCGGCGAGCGCGGCGTAGGCAGCGAGTGCTGCGGGGTCGCTGATGGAGCGGTAGGTGGAGATCCAGTAGGCCTTGGGCATGTTCGTTCCTCGGTGGGTCGGGATGAGATTCAGAGGCTCCATCCTATGTGACACCCGTTCGCCTTACTTCTTCGTGTAGATCTGGTCGAAGCTGCCACCGTCCGAGAAGTGCACCTTGGCCGCCTGCTCCCAGCCACCGAACGCGTCTTCGATCTTGAACAGGTTGAGCTTGGGCAGCTGCTTGGCGTACTTGGCCTGCGCCTTGGTGGAGGTGGGGCGGTAGAAGTGTTTGCCGATGATGTCCTGCGCCTCTTCGGTGTAGAGGTATTCCAGGTAGGCCTGGGCCACGGCGCGTGTGCCTTTTTTGTCCACGTTCTTGTCGACCACGGTCACGGCGGGCTCGGCCAGGATGGACAGCGACGGGTAGACGAAGTCGACCTTGTTGCCGAATTCCTTCTCCAGCAGGTAGGCCTCGTTTTCCCAGGAGATGAACACGTCACCTTGGGCTCGCTGCGCGAAGGTGATGGAGGAGCCGCGCGCGCCGGAGTCGAGCACCGGCACGTTGGCGTAGAGCCTGGCGACGAACTCCTGCGCTTTGGCGTCATTGCCGTACTTGCGCTTGGCGAATTCCCAGGCGGCCAGGTAGTTCCAGCGCGCGCCGCCCGAGGTCTTGGGGTTGGGGGTGATGACCTTCACGTCCGGGCGGATCAGGTCGTCCCAGTCCTTGATGTTTTTCGGGTTGCCGGCGCGCGTGACCAGCACGATGGTGGAGGTGTAGGGCGAGCTGTTGAGTGGCAGGCGTTTCTGCCAGTCTTTCGGAATCCAGCCGCCGTTGTTGTGCAGCGCGTCGGTGTCGCCAGCCAGGGCCAGGGTGGCCACGTCGGCGTCCAGGCCGTCGATGATGGAGCGGGCCTGTTTGCCCGAGCCACCGTGGCTCTGTTTGATGGTCACGTCCTGGCCGGTCTTGGCCTTCCAGTGTTTGATGAAGGCCGCGTTGTATTCCACGTAGAGCTCACGCGTCGGGTCGTAGGACACGTTGAGCAGGGTCGCCGGCGCGGGCTGGGCGATGGCCGAGAAGGCGCTGGCGGTGAGGGCGGTGGCTGCAAGGGCCTGGATCAGGTGGCGGCGGGTGGTCATGTCGTTCCTTGTATGAACTGTTGAAAGTGACCGGATGATCCGGGCTTCAGCGCTGTTCAGGAACGAATGGATTTTTGGTTGTTTATTACCTAAACATCTGAGTCGAATGCCACCAGCGCTGGTTCAGCCCCCTAGGCGCTCCACCAGCCAGACCGAGCCGATCACCGCAATGGCCAGCGACCCGCCGGCCACCACCACCCAGCGGTAAAACGCGGTGTGGCGCAGCAGCCAGGCCAGCGGCAGGAACACCAGCACGATGGCGAGCTGGCCGATCTCCACGCCCACGTTGAAGCCGCCGAGCGCGAGTGCGAGCTGCTGCGCGGGCAGGGCGAGGTCGAGCAGCACGTTGGCGAAACCGAAGCCGTGGATGAGGCCGAAGGCAAACGCCAGGCGCCAGCGCTTGAGCGAGAACCAGCCGAGCAGGTTGTTGAGCGCGGCCAGGATCACCGAGAGCGCGATCACCGATTCGATGATGGCCACCGGCGGGTTGACCCAACCCACGATGGACGCCACCAGCGTGATGGAGTGCGCCACGGTGAAGGCGGTCACCACCGCCAGCACGTCCATGAACGACGTGCGAAAGCTCTCCACCGCAGGCCAGCTGGTCACGCGCTG
>NZ_JBLYYB010000119.1:0-22932 GCF_048549895.1 Hydrogenophaga sp. | reverse complement strand
GGCAACTGGTTGCACTCGTGAAGGTCGACAACCTGCTGTATCAGGTTCGCCCAGGCAGCTATCTGGGGCAGAACTACGGACGTGTGACCAAAATTTCAGAAACCGAGGTGGTCATGCGCGAAATCGTGCAGGACTCCGGCGGCGAGTGGACGGAGCGCCCCGCAGCGTTGCAGTTACAAGAGGAAGCTTCTAAATGAACAAGCCAATCAAGGCGTCCGTGGTGTCAGCTGTGCAACGGGGTGTGCTCAGGGGCGCAGTCTTTGCCTGCATGGCGGTAACCACTGTGTGGGCTCAGGCTCAAAACACGATTCAGTCGTTGACGGGGGGTGTGCAAGGCGGTGTGGAGGTCATTCGCATCAACACGGCTCAACCGCTTGCCGCTGTGCCGACCGGGTTCACCATCCAGTCGCCGGCCCGCATTGCACTTGACTTCCCTGGCGTTGCCAACGCAATCGGTCGCAGCACTGTTGAAATCAATGAAGGCAACCTGCGCTCGGCCAATGTGGTTCAGGCTGGTGACCGCACGCGCGTGGTGATCAACCTGAAGCAGACCGCTTCTTACGAAACCAAGATCGAAGGCAACTCGCTTCTGGTCGTGTTGCAGCGCTCCGAGGTGGTGACGGCCGTCACAGCGCCGCCGGCCTCTTTTGCTGAAAACCGCAACCGCGACGTGTCATCGCTTCGCGATATCGACTTCCGCCGAGGCGTGGGCAACGCCGGTCGTGTGGTGGTGGAGCTGGCCAACAACCAGGTGGGTGTTGATATCCGCCAGCAAGGGCAAAACCTGGTGGTGGAGTTTTTGAAGACATCCCTGCCCGAAGGCTTGCGCCGCCGGCTGGATGTGAGTGATTTCGGTACGCCTGTGCAGAGCGTCACCACGTCCCAGACGGGTGACCGGGTGCGCATGGTCGTCGCGCCTACCGGCAACTGGGAGCACTCTGCGTATCAGAGCGACAATCAGTTCGTTCTGGAGATCCGAGAGCAGAAAATCGATTCCAGCAAGCTCACGCAAGGGCCTGGCTACAACGGCGAGAAGCTTTCTTTGAACTTCCAGAACATCGAAGTTCGGTCGTTGCTGCAGGTGATCGCCGATTTCACCAACTTCAACGTGGTGACGTCAGACTCTGTGACAGGCTCGGTGACACTGCGGCTCAAGGATGTGCCTTGGGACCAGGCGCTGGACATCATTCTTCAGGCCAAAGGCCTGGGCATGCGCAAGTCGGGCAATGTGTTGTGGATTGCGCCCAAGGACGAGATCGCTGCGCGTGAAAAGCAAGACCTGGAAGCGCGCGCGTCAACAGAAAGTCTGGAGGCATTGCGCACGCAAGGCTTTCAGATGAACTACGCCAAGGCGGTCGACATTGCCTCCCAGTTGACTTCCACGGGTGGTGGCGCCAGTGCGTCGGGTGGAAGCAACGCCCGAATCCTGTCTGAGCGTGGCAGCGTGATTTCCGAGCCGCGGACCAACCAGCTGTTTGTCACCGACATCCCATCCAAGCTGCAACAGGTTCAGGACCTGATCGCCAAGCTGGACATTCCGATCCGCCAAGTGATCATCGAGGCCCGCATCGTTGAGGCCGACGACACGTTCGGCAAGTCGCTGGGTGTTCGACTGGGCGGTGGCGTGCGTGGCTTTGGTGCCGGCTCCATCAACGGTAATCAAGTGCAGGGCAACTTCGGCTCGACCTACGGTGCGGTATCGACGGGCCCAACACCGACTTCTGCTCCGTTTGTGAGCTTGCCGGCCAACCCGGGAACCGCCCTGGCTGCGTCTTACGCCCTGTCGCTGTTCAGTCCCAATGCCTCGCGCTTCCTGAGTCTGGAAATCTCTGCGCTGGAATCGGATTCGAAGGGACGCATTGTGGCCAGCCCCCGTGTCGTGACGGCCGACGGCGTCAAGGCACTGATCGAACAAGGCACCGAGTTCCCTTACCAGACGGCAACATCCAGCGGCGCGACGGCGATTGCCTTCCGCAAGGCCAACCTGAAGCTGGAAGTGACGCCTCAGATCACGCCTGAAGGCAACATCATCCTGGACCTGGACATCAACAAGGACAGCAGGGGTGTGGACACGCCAGACGGCGTGGCCATCAACACCAAGCACGTTCAGACGCAGGTGCTGGTGGAGAACGGCGGAACGGTGGTGATCGGCGGCATCTTCGAACAAACGCAGCGCGACACCGTGAACAAGGTGCCTCTGCTGGGTGATCTGCCTGGCGTGGGCAATTTGTTCAAGTCGCGCGAACGCACCAACAACAAATCCGAGCTGCTCATCTTCATCACACCTCGCGTGTTGGGTCGATCCGCCATCAATTGAGCGCTTCGTCCTGCTTCCTGATCGGCTTGCCTGGCTCGGGCAAGTCGACGGTGGGTCGCCAGTTGGCGCGCCGCATTGCACTCCCTTTCTTTGACTCGGATCACGTGATCGAACACCGCTTGGGGTGTTCGATCCGTGAGTTTTTTGAGCGCGAGGGTGAGGAGCGATTCCGCGATCTTGAAGCGTCTGTCATCGACGAGCTGACGGCGGGGCCCACCTGTGTGGTGTCCACCGGCGGTGGCTCCGTGCTGCGGCCAGAAAACCGCGAGCGGTTGAACCAGCGGGGCACCGTGGTCTATTTGCGCTCCACGCCTGAGGAGGTCTTTCGTCGCTTGCGGCACGATCGAAACCGTCCGTTGCTGCAGGTGGCAGATCCTCAGCAGCGTCTGAAGGATTTGTACGCCGAGCGCGACCCGCTGTACCGCCAGACAGCGCATTTTGTGATTGAAACGGGGCGGCCCTCGGTGGCCATGTTGGTGAACATGATCGTGATGCAACTGGAGTTGGGTGGGGCAGCCACACAGGAGGTGCCTATCGAGCCTGATGCGTCTGGCCCTCAACCATCAACGGGTTCCCGGTCTGTTCGCTGATTCGCTGGCTTGGGCCTGTGGTTCGATGTGGGCATAAACTTGGGCCCCATGACGCTCCAAGCCACTTTTTCCCCTCACCAGCAGGTCAACATCGGTCTTGGCGATCGCAGCTACGCCATCGACATCGGTGCTGGATTGCTGGATTCCCAGGACAGCTACCGCGACCTTCCCGCCGCCCGAAGCGCGATGATCGTCACCAACGAAACGGTGGAGCCGCTGTACGCCGAGCGTCTGAAGCGGGTGCTCGCATCGCGCTACGCCCAAGTCCACATGGTGAGTCTGCCCGATGGCGAGTCTTACAAGACCTGGGAATCGCTCAACCTGATTTTTGACGCGCTGCTCTCGCACGCCTGTGACCGCAAGACGGTTCTTTTCGCGCTCGGCGGTGGTGTGGTGGGCGACATGACCGGCTTTGCCGCAGCAAGCTACATGCGTGGCGTGCCGTTCGTGCAGGTACCCACCACCTTGCTGGCACAGGTGGACTCTTCAGTGGGCGGCAAGACGGCGATCAACCATCCGCTGGGCAAGAACATGATCGGGGCTTTCTACCAGCCTCGGCGTGTGGTGTGCGACCTCGACACCCTCAATACCTTGCCGGTGCGCGAACTCAGCGCCGGTCTGGCCGAGGTCATCAAATACGGACCCATCGCCGACACGGCCTTTCTCGACTGGATCGAGGAGCATATGCCCCGGCTCATGGCGCGCGATCCCGAGGCCTTGGCGCATGCCGTCAAACGCAGTTGCGAGATCAAGGCCTGGGTGGTGGGGCAGGACGAGCGCGAATCAGGCCTGCGCGCCATTCTCAATTTTGGCCACACCTTCGGACATGCGATCGAGGCGGGCATGGGCTACGGCGCATGGCTGCACGGCGAGGCCGTGGGTTGCGGGCTGGTGATGGCGGCGCGGCTCTCGCAGGCTCTGGGTGGTGTCGATGCCGCGTTTGTCGAACGTCTCACGCGCCTGGTGCAAGCGGCGGGGCTGCCCACCGTGGCGCCCGTGCTGGACGTGCACGACAACGTGGGCCGCTATCTCACCCTGATGCGGGTCGACAAGAAATCGGAAGCGGGCGAGATCAAGTTCGTGGTGATCGATCGGCCCGGCAGCGCCGTGGTGCGATCGGCGCCCGATGCGCTCGTGGCGCAGGTGATCGAGGCGAGTGTGCGCGCCTGATGGAGCGAGCGCCGCAACGATCCGTGCAAACGCTGGCGCCCTACGCCAGTGACCCTGCGCAGAGTCGAGGACGCCGGTACCCGGAGGCTGAAGCTCCCACGCGCACGGCCTTCCAGCGTGATCGGGACCGCGTGATCCACTCCACCGCATTTCGCCGGCTGGTTTACAAAACCCAGGTATTTCTGAACCACGAAGGCGATCTTTTCCGCACGCGTCTGACGCACTCGCTCGAGGTGGCGCAGCTGGGGCGCAGCATCGCGAGGTCCTTGCAGCTCAATGAAGATCTGGTCGAGGCGATTGCGCTGGCGCACGACTTGGGCCATACGCCATTCGGGCATGCGGGCCAGGACGCGCTGAACGCCTGCATGCAGTCGCTCGCACCCACCCCAGACGCCGAAGACGGGTGGGGTTTCGAGCACAACCTGCAGAGCTTGCGCGTGGTGGACGAACTGGAGGAGCGATACCCGGCGTTTGACGGTTTGAACCTGTGCTTCGAGACCCGCGAGGGCATCCTCAAACATTGTTCGCGCAACAACGCGCAGCGGCTGGAACGCCTGGAGCCCAACGGCGTGGCCGCTCGGTTCCTCAAAGGCGGCTCTCCCAGTCTGGAGGCGCAGCTGTGCAACCTGGCCGACGAGATCGCCTACAACGCGCACGACATCGATGACGGCGTGCGCTCGGGTTTGCTGACGCTGGAGCAACTGGGCGAGGTGCCTTTGTTCGAGTACCACCGGCAGCAGGCGCTGAAGGCACATCCTGCGCTGGCCGGCCGGCGTCTCCTGTTCGAGTCCATTCGCCTCATGCTCAGCGATCAGGTGTACGACGTGATCGACCACACCCGCCTGCTCATGGACGGGCATGCGCTGAACAGCGTGGACGACGTGCGCCGCCTGCCGCCTTTGGTGGCGTTTTCCCCGACCATGCGCGATCAATCACAGCTGCTCAAGACCTTTCTGCTTCGCAACCTTTACCGCCACCCTCAGGTGATGGAGACCACGAACCGCGCACGCCGTGTGGTCAGCGACCTGTTTGAGCGCTACATGAGCGCACCGCAGGAATTGCCCGACGCCCACAGCCGGAGCCGGCACCATGCGCGCACTGTTGCCGACTACATCGCGGGCATGACCGACCGCTTCGCCATTCGCGAGCACGAGCGCTTGTTTGGCGCGGTGGTCTTTCCCTGAGCTGAGCCGAGTCCACCGCCGCATGACAGCCCGAGACGATTCGGCTTCCCGGCGAACGGCAGCCATCGTGTTTGCGGTGGGCGTCACATGTGCCCTGCATGTGGGCAAACTGCCGGTGGCCATCCCCGTGTTGCGCGACGCTTTGGGTCTGACCTTGGTTCAGGCCGGTTTTCTGTTGTCGCTGGTGCAGCTCGCCGGCATGACGCTGGGGCTGGTGGTCGGCCTTGCTGCAGATCGGCTGGGTCCGAGGCGGGTGATGGTGGCCGGGTTGGTGCTGCTGGCGTTGGGCAGTGCACTCGGTGCAATGGCGCCCGGGACGGCGTTGCTGTTGTTCTCCCGCGTGGTCGAGGGCATGGGATTCCTGCTCGCAGTGTTGCCCGCGCCTGGCCTTCTGCGCCAACGTGTGCTGCATGCACCCACCCTGTCGCGCGCACTGGGCTGGTGGGGTGCCTACATGCCGCTGGGTACTGCGCTGGCCCTGCTGTTGGGTGCGCCGCTCATGGGCGTGATCGGTTGGCGGTGGGCATGGGTGTGCCTGGCGTTGCTGTCGCTGTGTGCGGCGGCGGTGCTCATGCGCTGTGTGTCCGACGACAAGCGCGCGGACAGGCCAGGCCCGCCAGCCGTCGCCTGGCGCCCCAGACTCCGGCGAACGCTGGAAGCGCCGGGCCCTTGGTGGGTGGCACTGGCGTTCTTCCTTTACTCAGGCCAGTGGCTGGCCGTGATCGGCTTTCTGCCCACCATTTACGCGCAAGCCGGGTATGGCGCCGTGGCGGTGGGCGCCTTGAGTGCGCTGGCGGCGGGAATCAACATGTCGGGCAACATTGGCGCGGGGCGGTTGTTGGCGCGCGGTGTGCCGCCCGGCGCGCTGCTGGGCGCCGGCTTTTGCGCCATGGGACTCGGCTCGGTGATCGCCTTCACCGCAGAGGGTTACCCGCTCGCTCAGTACCTGGCCGTGCTGGCTTTCTCGGGCATCGGCGGACTGGTGCCGGGAACCTTGTTTGGTTTGGCGGTGGTGCTGGCTCCGGGCGAGGACACGGTGTCCACCACGGTCGGCTGGATGCAGCAGTTCTCGGCGCTCGGCCAGTTCATCGGCCCGCCGCTCGTGGCCTGGGTCGCCACCCAAGCGGGCGGTTGGCAATCCACCTGGTGGGTCACGGCGGCTTCGTCCGTGCTTGGGCTGTTGCTGGCGGGACGCCTGCAAACTGCATGGCGCCAAAGGGCTGGTGTTTAATCGGGGTCATTAATCGGGGTCCATTAATCGGGGTCAGATTCCAATTTCACACCTCATCCATGGCCCGACTGCCCCGCCTCACCGTTGCCGGTTACCCTCACCACGTCATCCAGCGTGGCAACAACCGGCAGGCCATCGTCAAAACCGATGCCGACCGCGAGGTGCTGCTCGACCTGTTGGGCGAAAACGCGAAAAAGCACCAGGTGGCGATCAACGCCTATGTGCTGATGGACAACCACTTTCACCTGCTGCTCACGCCCGAAACCGGCGAGGGTGTGCCGTTGATGATGCAGGCGGTGGGGCGGCGCTACGTGCGCTATTTCAACGATCTGCACCAGCGCACCGGCACGCTGTGGGAAGGGCGGTACAAGTCCACCCTGATCCAGACCGACCGCTATCTGCTCGCCTGCATGGCCTACCTGGACCTGAACCCCGTGCGCGCCGGCATGGTGAACGACCCGAGGCAATACGTGTGGTCGAGCCACCGCCACTTCATTGGACAGACCAACGACCGGCGCGTCACGCCCCATCCCTTGGTCTGGAGCCTCGGGAACACGCCCTTTGCGCGGGAGGCCGCCTACACCGAATTGGTGCGCGCCGGACTGGCCGCCGATGCACAAAACGCGATCACGCACGCCACGCTGCACGGCTGGGCGCTGGGTGACGCCGAGTTTGTGGAGACCCTGCAGAAGCAGACCAGTCGCCGCATCAGCGAAGCGCGCGCCGGCCGACCGCCGAGGACATCCCCGGATGGCCGGTGATCAACCGTGAGCTTCGGCTGTTCTTCGCGCGATTTTGATCTGTCCCCAATTGAGTTCGATACAAAAATCGTGCGCGCAAAATTGGAATCTGACCCCCATTAATCTGCTTGGCATTGTTGTTGCAATGCAATATGCTCCGCAGTCCCCGATTTGCATCAACGCCCCACGAACCGAGAAGGAAGCGCCATGACCACGGCAGCCGAACAGCAGTACCTCCAGCAACACGGTCTGTACGACCCTTCCAACGAGCACGACGCCTGTGGCGTCGGTTTTGTGGCGCACATCAAGGGCGAGAAGAGCCACGGCATCGTGCAGCAGGGCTTGAAGATTCTTGAAAACCTCGACCACCGGGGTGCGGTCGGTGCCGACAAGCTGATGGGCGATGGCGCGGGTCTGTTGATCCAGCTGCCCGATGCGCTGTACCGCGAGGAAATGGCGGCCCAGGGCGTGACCCTGCCACCCGCCGGCGAGTACGGCGTGGGCATGATTTTCATGCCCAAGGAGCACGCCAGCCGCCTGGCCTGCGAGCAGGAAATGGAGCGCGCCATCGCCGCCGAAGGTCAGGTGCTGCTGGGTTGGCGCAACGTGCCGGTGAACCTCGACATGCCGATGTCGCCCACCGTGCGCGCCAAAGAGCCGGTGATCCGCCAAGTGTTCATTGGTCGCGGCAACGACGTGATCGTGCAGGACGCGCTGGAGCGCAAGCTGTACGTGATCCGCAAGACAGCGAGTGCCAACATCCAGCGCCTCAAGCTGACCCACAGCAAAGAGTATTACGTGGTCAGCATGAGCAGCCGCACCGTGGTCTACAAAGGCCTGCTGCTGGCCGATCAGGTGGGCACCTACTTCCGCGACCTGCAGGACGAACGCTGCGTCTCGGCCCTGGGCCTGGTGCACCAGCGCTTTTCCACCAACACCTTCCCCGAGTGGCCGCTGGCCCACCCGTACCGCTATGTGGCGCACAACGGCGAGATCAACACCGTCAAGGGCAACTACAACTGGATGAAGGCGCGCGAGGGCGTGATGTCCTCGCCCGTGCTGGGTGCCGACCTGCAGAAGCTCTACCCGATCAGCTTCGCCAGCCAGTCCGACACCGCCACCTTCGACAACTGCCTGGAGCTGCTGACCATGGCGGGTTACCCGCTGGCGCAGGCCGTGATGATGATGATCCCCGAGCCGTGGGAGCAGCACACCACCATGGACGAGCGCCGCAAGGCCTTCTACGAGTACCACGCCGCCATGATGGAGCCGTGGGACGGCCCTGCCTCCATCGTGTTCACCGACGGCCGCCAGATCGGCGCCACGCTGGACCGCAACGGCTTGCGCCCTTCGCGCTACTGCATCACCGACGACGACTTCGTGATCATGGGCTCCGAGTCCGGCGTGCTGCCCGTGCCCGAGAACAAGATCGTGCGCAAGTGGCGCCTGCAGCCCGGCAAGATGTTCCTGATCGATCTGGAGCAGGGCCGCATGATCGACGATGAGGAGCTCAAGGCCAACCTCGCGAACAACAAGCCCTACAAGCAGTGGATCGACAACCTGCGCATCCGTCTGGACGACGTGGACACCCCCGTGGCCGGTGAGTCGGCGCAGGAGCAGCGCATCGGCGCGACCGAGCCGCAAACCGGTGGCATGGAAAACGTCGCGCCCGAACTGCTGGACCGCCAGCAGGCCTTTGGCTACACGCAGGAAGACATCAAGTTCCTGATGAGCCCGATGGCCGCCAACGGCGAAGAGGGCATCGGCTCCATGGGCAACGACAGCCCGCTCGCCGTGCTGTCCGACAAGAACAAGCCGCTCTACAACTACTTCAAGCAGTTGTTCGCGCAGGTGACCAACCCGCCGATCGACCCGATCCGCGAGGCGATCGTGATGTCGCTGGTGTCTTTCATCGGCCCCAAGCCCAACCTGTTGGACATCAACCAGGTCAACCCGCCGATGCGCCTGGAAGTGAGCCAGCCCGTGCTCGACTTCACCGACATGGCGAAGCTGCGCGACATCGAATCGGCCACGCAAGGCAAATTCCGCAGCCACACGCTGGACATCACCTACCCGGCCGACTGGGGCCGTGCCGGCGTGGAAGCCAAGTTGGCGTCGCTGTGCGCCAGTGCGGTCGATGCCATCAAGGGCGGCCACAACATCCTGATCATCAGCGACCGCGCCATCAGCGCGACGCAGATCGCCATCCCCGCGCTGCTCGCGCTCTCGGCCATCCACCAGCACCTGGTGCGCGAAGGTCTGCGCACCACGGCCGGCCTGGTGGTGGAGACCGGCACGGCGCGCGAAGTGCACCACTTCGCCGTGCTCGCGGGTTACGGCGCCGAAGCCGTGCACCCCTACCTGGCCATGGAAACCCTGGCCGCCATCCACAAGGGCCTGCCCGGCGACCTGAGCGCCGACAAGGCGATCTACCAGTACGTCAAGGCGATCGGCAAGGGCCTGTCCAAGATCATGTCCAAGATGGGCGTGTCGACCTACATGTCGTACTGCGGCGCGCAGCTGTTCGAAGCCATCGGCCTCAACAGCGCCACGGTGGAGAAGTACTTCACCGGCACGGCCAGCCGCGTGGGCGGCATCGGCGTGTTCGAGATCGCCGAAGAGAGCATTCGCATGCACAAGGCGGCTTTCGGCGACGACCCGGTGCTCGCCACCATGCTGGACGCCGGTGGCGAATACGCCTGGCGCGCCCGCGGCGAAGAGCACATGTGGACGCCCGACGCCATCGCCAAGCTGCAACACAGCACGCGCGCCAACAACTGGAACACCTACAAGGAATACGCGCAGCTCATCAACGACCAGAGCCGCCGCCACATGACCCTGCGCGGCCTGTTCGAGTTCAAGATCGATCCGGCCAAGGCGATCCCGATCGACGAGGTCGAGTCGGCGAAAGAAATCGTCAAGCGCTTCGCCACCGGCGCCATGTCGCTCGGCTCCATCTCCACCGAGGCGCACGCCACGCTGGCCGTGGCCATGAACCGCATCGGCGGCAAAAGCAACACCGGCGAAGGCGGCGAAGACGCGCTGCGTTACCGCAACGAGCTCAAGGGCATCCCGATCAAGCAGGGCCAGACCATGTCCGACCTGCTGGGCAAGGACACCTTTGAAGTCGACTACGTGCTGCAGGCCGGCGACTCCATGCGCTCCAAGATCAAGCAGGTGGCCTCGGGCCGCTTCGGTGTCACAGCCGAGTACCTCAACAGCGCCGACCAGATCCAGATCAAGATGGCCCAGGGCGCCAAGCCCGGCGAAGGCGGCCAGCTGCCCGGTGGCAAGGTCAGCGACTACATCGGCAAGCTGCGCCACAGTGTGCCGGGCGTGGGTCTCATCAGCCCGCCGCCGCACCACGACATCTACTCCATCGAAGACCTGGCGCAGCTGATCCACGACCTGAAGAACGTGGCGCCGCATTCGAGCATCAGCGTGAAGCTGGTGTCCGAAATCGGCGTGGGCACCATCGCCGCGGGCGTGGCCAAGTGCAAGGCCGACCACGTGGTGATCGCCGGCCACGACGGCGGCACGGGCGCTTCGCCCTGGTCGTCCATCAAACACGCTGGCAGCCCGTGGGAAATCGGCCTGGCCGAAACCCAGCAGACGCTGGTGCTCAACCGCCTGCGCAGCCGCATCCGCGTGCAGGCCGACGGCCAGATGAAGACCGGCCGCGATGTGGCCATCGGCGCGCTGCTGGGTGCCGACGAATTCGGCTTCGCCACCGCACCGCTGGTGGTCGAGGGCTGCATCATGATGCGCAAGTGCCACCTCAACACCTGCCCGGTGGGCGTGGCCACGCAAGACCCGGCGCTGCGCAAGAAATTCAGCGGCAAGCCCGAACACGTGGTGAACTACTTCTTCTTCATCGCCGAAGAAGTGCGCCAGATCATGGCCCAGCTGGGCATCCGCAAGTTCGACGACCTGATCGGACGCGCCGACCTGCTCGACATGAAGCAGGGGATCGAGCACTGGAAAGCACGCGGCCTCGACTTCAGCCGCCTGCTGGCCCTGCCCAACGTGCCGGCCGACGTGCCGCGCCTGCACACGCAGGAGCAGGAGCACGGTCTGGACAAGGCACTCGACAACATCCTGATCGCCAAGTCGCGCGGTGCCATCGACAAGGGCGAGCGTGTGCAGTTCATCGAGGTGGCGCGCAACGTCAACCGCTCGGTGGGCGCCATGCTCTCGGGCGCGGTGACCCAGGTGCATCCCGAGGGCCTGCCGGACGATTCCATCCGCATCCAGCTTGAAGGCACGGGCGGCCAGTCGTTCGGCGCCTTCCTCACGCGCGGCATCACGCTGTACCTGATCGGCGACGCCAACGACTACACCGGCAAAGGCCTCTCGGGTGGCCGTGTGGTGGTGCGCCCCAGCATCGACTTCCGCGGCGAAGCCGCGCGCAACATCATCGTGGGCAACACCGTGATGTACGGCGCCACCACCGGTGAAGCCTTCTTCAGTGGCGTGGCCGGCGAACGCTTCGCGGTGCGCCTCTCGGGCGCCACCGCGGTGGTGGAGGGCACGGGCGACCACGGCTGTGAATATATGACTGGCGGCACCGTGGTGGTGCTGGGCAAGACCGGGCGCAACTTCGCAGCCGGCATGAGCGGCGGCGTGGCCTACGTGTACGACGAGGACGGCCAGTTCGCCAAGCGCTGCAACACCGCCATGGTCAGCATGGAAAAAGTGTTGTCTGCCAAAGAGCAGGAAGCCACCATGGACAAGGCCATCTGGCACCGCGGCCTGAGTGACGAAGCGCAGTTGAAAAAGCTGCTCGAAGAGCACAACCGCTGGACCGGCAGCAAGCGCGCGCGCGAACTGCTCGACACCTGGGCGCAGGCGCGCGACAAGTTCGTGAAGGTCTTCCCGAACGAGTACAAGCGCGCCCTGGGTGAAATCCACGCCCGCAAGAACGCTGCTGAGGTGACCACCAAGGCCCAGGCGACAGTGAAAAAAGCCACCGTCGCCGCCAAATAAGCCAACGCAATCGAAGGACACGCATCATGGGAAAAGTCACCGGCTTCATGGAATACGAGCGTCTGGAAGAGGGCTACAAGCCCGTGCCCGAGCGCCTGAAGCATTACAAGGAATTCGTCGTTGCGCTGGATGACCAGCAGTCCAAGGTGCAGGCCGCGCGCTGCATGGACTGCGGCACGCCGTTCTGCAACAGCGGCTGCCCGGTCAACAACATCATTCCGGACTTCAACGATCTGGTGTACCAGGGCGACTGGAAGAACGCGATCACCGTGCTGCACAGCACCAACAACTTCCCCGAGTTCACCGGCCGCATCTGCCCCGCGCCCTGCGAGGCCGCGTGCACGCTCAACGTCAACGACGACGCGGTGGGCATCAAGTCGATCGAGCACGCCATCATCGACCGCGCCTGGGCCGAGGGCTGGGTACAGCCGCAACCGCCGCGCCACAAGACCGGCAAAAAGGTCGCCGTGGTCGGCTCCGGCCCGGCCGGCATGGCCGCGGCCCAGCAGCTCGCGCGCGCCGGTCACGACGTGACGCTGTTCGAGAAGAACGACCGCGTGGGTGGCCTGCTGCGCTACGGCATCCCCGACTTCAAGATGGAGAAGACCCACATCGACCGCCGCGTGGCGCAGATGGAGGCCGAAGGCGTGGTGTTCCGCACCGGTGTGATGGTGGGCACGCTGCCCAAAGACACCAAGGTCACCAACTGGGCGCAAGAGACCATCACCCCCGAGCAACTGCAGAAAGACTTCGACGCCGTGTTGCTCACCGGCGGCTCCGAACAAAGCCGCGACCTGCCGGTGCCCGGCCGCGACCTCGATGGCGTGCACTTCGCCATGGAGTTCCTGCCGATGCAGAACAAGGTCAACGCGGGCGACAAGTTCAAAGGCCAGTTGCGCGCCGATGGCAAACACGTGATCGTGATCGGCGGTGGCGACACCGGCAGCGACTGCGTGGGCACCAGCACCCGCCACGGCGCGGTCAGCGTGACCCAGTTTGAGGTCATGCCCCAGCCGCCCGAGCAGGAAGACAAACCCCTGGTCTGGCCCTACTGGCCGCTCAAGCTGCGCACCAGCTCCAGTCATGACGAAAGCGCCGAAAAGGGCATCCTGCAGCGCGAGTTCGCCATCTCCACCAAGGCCTTCAAGGGCGAGAAGGGCAGGGTCACCGGCCTGACCACCGTGCACGTCGAAATGAAAGACGGCAAGCTGGTCGAGATCCCCGGTACTGAAAAAGAGTACAAGGCCGATCTGGTGCTGCTGGCCATGGGTTTCGTGAACCCGGTCGCCAGCATTCTCGACGGCTTCGGCGTGGACAAGGACGCCCGCGGCAACGCCAAGGCCAGCACCGAGTTCACCGGCGGTTATGCCACCAACGTGCCCAAGGTGTTTGCCGCCGGCGACATGCGCCGCGGCCAGAGCCTGGTGGTGTGGGCCATCCGCGAAGGCCGCCAGGCCGCGCGATCGGTCGATGAATTCCTCATGGGTTTCTCCGACCTGCCGCGCTGAAGTCGGCGTCGCCGCATGGAAGTCGGGTTTACCCCGAATCCCTTATCATTCAACGACCGGGCACCCTCTGCCCGGTTTTTGTTTGATGCCCACCCACAACGCACCCCCCCTGGTCGAACTGCGCAACCTCACCTTCGGGTACGGCGAGCGCGCCATTCTCGACAACATCACGCTGACCGTGCCCCGGGGCAAGGTCACGGCGCTCATGGGTGCGTCTGGCGGCGGCAAGACCACGGTGCTGCGCCTCATCGGCGGTCAACTCCGCGCCCAGAAGGGCCAGACCCTGTTCGATGGACAAGACATCACGGTGATGCGCGCAGAGGCTCTGTACGCCGCGCGCCGTCGCATGGGCATGCTGTTCCAGTTCGGCGCCTTGTTCACCGACATGAGCGTGTTCGACAACGTGGCCTTTCCGTTGCACGAGCACACCAGTCTGCCCGACGCTCTGGTGCGCGACATCGTGTTGATGAAGCTCAACGCGGTGGGCCTGCGCGGCGCGCGCGATCTCATGCCCAGCGAACTCTCGGGCGGCATGGCGCGGCGCGTGGCGCTGGCCCGGGCGATCGCACTCGACCCCGAACTCGTGATGTACGACGAGCCCTTCGCCGGCCTGGACCCGATCTCGCTGGGCACCGCCGCGCGCCTGATTCGCCAGCTCAACGACGCCATGGGTCTCACCAGCATCGTGGTCTCGCACGACCTGGACGAAACCTTCCACATCGCCGACCAGGTGATCGTGCTGGCCAACGGCAAGATCGCAGCCCAGGGCACGCCCGAGGAAGTGCGTCACAGCGAAGACCCGCTGGTCAAACAGTTCGTCAACGCCTTGCCCGACGGCCCGGTGCGCTTTCACCACCCTGGCCCGAGCCTTGAGCACGACTTCGGCAACGGCCACAAGGAGCGCGCATGACCGCAGCCTGGCTTGCTCGCCTGGGTTTTGCTGTTCGCACCCAGATCACCGACATCGGCACCAGCACGCGCCTGCTCGCGCGCCTGCTCATGCTGCTGGGTGCTGCGCTGCGCCGCCCGGCGCTGCTGCGCGACCAGATCCACTTTCTGGGCAACCATTCATTGGCCCTCATCGGTGTCTCCGGCCTGTTCGTGGGCTTTGTGCTGGGGCTGCAGGGCTACTACACGCTGCGCATCTACGGCGCCACCGAAGCGCTCGGTTTGCTGGTCGCGCTGTCGCTGGTGCGCGAACTCGGGCCCGTGATCACCGCGCTCTTGTTCGCGGGGCGCGCCGGCACCTCGCTCACCGCCGAGATCGGCCTCATGAAGGCCGGCGAACAACTCAGCGCCATGGAAATGATGGCCGTGGACCCGGTGCGCCGCGTGCTCGCGCCGCGCTTCTGGGCCGGCGTGATCGTCATGCCTTTGCTCGCCGGCATCTTCAGCGCCGTGGGTGTCATCGGCGGCTGGGTGGTGGGCGTGCTCATGCTCGGCCTGGACGGCGGCGCCTTCTGGAGCCAGATGCAGGGCGGCGTGGACGTCTGGGCCGATGTGGGCAACGGCGTCATCAAGAGCGTGGTGTTCGGCTTTGCCGTGACCTTCGTGGCCTTGTTGCAGGGCTTCAGCGCCCACCCCACGCCCGAAGGCGTGTCGCGCGCCACCACCCGCACCGTGGTGGTGGCCTCGCTGGCCGTGCTGGCGCTCGATTTCATCCTCACCGCCACGATGTTCAGCATCTGAGCGTCATCCGGAGATCAACATGCAAACTTCCAAAAACGACATCTGGGTTGGCCTGTTCGTGCTGATCGGCGCAGCGGCCATCCTGTTCCTGGCCCTGCAGTCGGCCAACCTGCTGAGCCTGAACTTCGAGAAGACCTACCAGGTGGTGGGCCGCTTCGACAACGCCGGCGGCGTCAAACCCAAGGCCGCGGTGCGCAGCGCGGGTGTGGTGGTCGGGCGGGTGGAGTCGATCACGTTCGACGACACCACTTTCCAGGCCAACATCACGATGGCGCTGGAATCGCGCTACGCCTTCCCCAAGGACAGCTCGCTCAAGATCCTCACCAACGGGCTGCTGGGCGAACAGTACATCGGCATCGAACCCGGTGGGGACGCCGAGAACATCGCCGCTGGCGCCGTGATCACGCAGACGCAGTCGGCAGTGATCCTGGAGAACCTGATCAGCCAGTTCCTGTTCAGCAAGGCCGCTGACAGCGGTGACGCCAAGCCCGCCGAGTAAGCCCAGCAGGGCTTTTGGCGGCGCGTCCGGACAAGACACCAGCAACCTGACAAGAATGCGGGCTGGTTCGGTCATGGCGATTCAACAACGATTCGGGCGCTGCGCCCAGGGGGTTTCACAATGAACAACAAGCTCAAAAACACAGGCCGTTCTTCGGCACTGCTGGCCAGCGGTCTGGTCCTGGTCGTGCTCACCGGCTGCGCGACCGGCCCCGATGCCAACCCACGCGATCCGCTGGAGCCGCTCAATCGCGGGGTCTACCGTTTCAACGATGCGGTGGACACGGCGGTCCTCAAACCCGTGGCCACGGTCTACAAAGACGTCACGCCCAGCCCGGTGCAGACCGGCGTGAGCAACTTCTTCGGCAACATCGGCGACCTCTGGTCGGCGGCCAACGCGGCGTTCCAGTTGCGTCCGCGCGAGGCGGGTGAGAACCTGATGCGCTTCAGTGTCAACACCGTGCTTGGCCTGGGTGGCCTGCTCGACATCGCCACCGAAGCCGGCATTCCGCGCACCCGCCTGGATTTCGGCCAGACACTGGGTCGCTGGGGCGCGCCATCCGGCGCCTATCTGGTGCTGCCGATTTTTGGTCCTTCCTCGGTGCGTGATGGCACCGGCCTGGTGGTCGACATGAGCGTGGACCCGGTCACGGGTCTGAATGACGTGTCCACGCGCAACTCGCTGACCGCATTGCGGGTGGTCGACACCCGTGCCAGCCTGCTTCGAGCCTCGTCGCTGCTGGAAGAGGCTGCGCTCGACAAATACAGCTTCACCCGCGATCTGTACCTCAACCGCCGCCAAAGCCAGATCGACGACATGATCGACAAAGGCATTGGCTTGGGCGATGGTGAGTAAGACGCCGATACGTCTCGCAACGAATGCGGCGGAACTGCTTCACATTTCTGCCGCTCCGATGAACTACGCTGCGTTCTCTGCAGTCGGGCCATTGGGCCTTAAAGGAAAACAACCATGATGAAACGCCGCTCCTGGCTCTCCGCCCTCGTGATCACCGCCGCCGGTGTGGTGTCTTTGCCCGCTCTGGCGCAAGACGAAGCACCCGACGCGCTGGTCAAGCGCATTTCCAGCGACGTGCTGGCCTCGGTGAAGGCCGACCCCGCCATCCAGGCCGGTGATGTGAACCGCATCGTGGCGCTGGTGGATTCCAAAATCCTGCCCAGCGTCAACTTCACGCGCATGACGTCGTCTGCGGTCGGCCGCTTCTGGCGCCAGGCCACGCCCGAGCAGCAAAAGCAGCTGCAGGACGAGTTCAAGATCCTGCTGGTGCGCACCTACTCGGGTGCACTCGGCGAGGTGAAAGACCAGACCGTGTCCTTCAAGCCCATGCGCTCCAAGCCCGAAGACACCGAGGTGGTGGTGCGCTCCGAAGTGCGCGGCAAAGGCGACCCGATCCAGCTCGACTACCGCATGGAAAAGACCGCCAACGGCTGGAAAATCTACGACATCAATGTGCTCGGCGTCTGGCTGGTGGAAACCTACCGCACGCAGTTCGCGCAGGAAATCAACGCCAAGGGCATCGACGGCCTGATCGCGTCGCTGGTCCAGCGCAACAAGTCCAACGTCGCCAAGACCAGCTGATCCCGTGACGACATCCATGTCCACGGCCGCTGCTCCAGCGGCCCTGCCGTCACAGGTCACGCTGGCAAACGCTGGACAGACCTTGGTGGAGTTGAAGCAGGCACTGTCGCACCAGGCGGGTCCGGTGGTGGTGCTCGATGCCGCTTCGCTGAGCGTGTTTGATTCGTCGGCGGTGGCGGTGCTGCTGGAGCTGCGCCGCCAGTTGCGAGCCGAGGGCAAGACCATGCAAGTGAGTCATTGGCCGCGCAGGCTGGAGAGCCTCATGGAGCTCTACGGCGTGAACGGGTTGCTTGCGCCCTGAGCATTTTCAACGCGCAGCGGGCGCGGGGACTTGCCCTGTGTCCCGTGCGGACACCCCGCCGGGCCTAAAATACGCGGTTCTCTTGTCGCGGCCAGATGTCCTGAACGCGGCCCATGACTCCAGTGGTTCCCCCCGCGCATGCCCGCCGTTTCCTTCTCTGACGTCTCCAAAAGTTTCCCGTCCTCGCGCGGCACCGTGCAGGCTTTGCAGTCGGTGTCGTTCGACATCGAGGCCGGTGAGTTTTTCGGCCTGCTCGGCCCCAACGGTGCCGGCAAGACCACGCTGATCAGCATCCTGGCCGGTCTGGCCAGCCCGTCTTCGGGCCGCGTGCTGGTCCATGGCAGCGACGTGCAGGCCGACTACCAGGCCGCGCGCCGCCAGCTGGGCGTGGTGCCGCAGGAGCTGGTGTTCGACCCCTTTTTCAATGTGCGCGAAGCACTGCGCATCCAGTCCGGCTACTTCGGCATTCAGCGCAACGACGCCTGGATCGACGAACTGCTGGAGGGCCTGGGCCTCACCGACAAGGCCAACGCCAACATGCGCCAGCTCTCGGGCGGCATGAAGCGCCGGGTGTTGATTGCACAGGCGCTGGTGCACAAGCCACCCGTGATCGTGCTCGACGAACCCACCGCCGGTGTGGACGTGGAGTTGCGCCAGACCCTGTGGCAGTTCATCTCCGACCTCAACAAACGGCTGGGCAGCACCGTGCTGCTGACCACGCATTACCTCGAAGAAGCCGAAGCCTTGTGCGGCCGCATCGCCATGCTCAAGCAGGGCAGGGTGGTGGCGCTCGAATCCACCTCGGCCTTGCTGTCGCGCGCCGCGTCCAACGTGTTGCGCTTCAAGACCGACGCGACCTTGCCGCCCGAGCTGGCCGCGCAGGCGCGCGTCACCGGCCGCGTGGTGCAACTGCCGGCCAACGATGCGCTGGCGGTTGAGCGCATCCTGGCGCGTCTGCGCGAGGCGGGTGTGGCGCCCGAGGACATCGAGATCCGCAAGGCCGATCTGGAGGATGTGTTTCTGGATCTGACCGGCGCGCAGCCCCGACAGGTCGCCCCTGTGGAGGTGCCAGCATGACGGGTTGGCAGACGCTGTTTTACAAAGAGGTGCTGCGTTTCTGGAAGGTCGGTTTCCAGACGGTTGCAGCACCCGTGATCACCGCCATCCTGTACCTCATGATCTTCGGCCACGTGCTCGAAGACCGGGTGCAGGTGTACGACTCGGTGAGCTACACCGCCTTTCTGTTGCCGGGCCTGGTGATGATGAGCGTGCTGCAGAACGCCTTTGCCAACAGCTCGTCGTCGCTGATCCAGAGCAAGATCATGGGCAATTTGGTGTTTCTGCTGCTCACGCCGCTGTCGCACCGCGCCTGGTTCGTGGCTTACGTGGGCTCGTCCGTCGTGCGGGGTCTGGCGGTTGGCGCCGGCGTGATGGTGGTCACCTGGTGGTTCGCGCAGCCCTCGCTGGTGGCGCCGCTGTGGATCCTGGCCTTCGGCTTCATGGGCGCGGCCTTGCTGGGTGCGCTGGGTCTGATCGCCGGCCTGTGGGCCGAGAAGTTCGACCAGATGGCCGCGTTCCAGAACTTCATCATCGTGCCCATGACCTTCCTCTCGGGCGTGTTCTACTCGATCCACTCCTTGCCCGAGTTCTGGCAGAAGGTGAGCCACCTCAACCCGTTTTTTTACATGATCGACGGCTTCCGCTACGGCTTCTTCGGCAAGAGCGACGTGTCACCCTGGATCAGCCTGGCGCTGGTGGGCGGGGCACTCGCCGTGGTGAGCGCGATCGCGCTGCACCTGCTCAAGACCGGCTACAAAATTCGCCACTGACATGACCGCTGAACAACTGCAATCGCTCATCGCCGCCGGCCTGCCGTGCGAGCACCTCGAAGTCACCGGCGACGGTCGCCACTGGGCGGCGGTGATCGTGTCGCCTGCCTTCGAAGGCCTGCGCCTGATCAAGCGCCACCAGGCCGTTTACGGCACGCTGGGCGGGCGCATCCAGACCGACGAGGTGCACGCCTTGTCGATGAAGACCTACACCCCCGCCGAATGGGCGGCCCAACCCTGAGCCGATAGCGTTCCATGGACAAACTGCGAATCACCGGCGGCCGCTCCCTGCAAGGCGAGGTGACCATCTCGGGCGCCAAAAACGCCGCGCTGCCCGAACTGTGCGCTGCGCTGCTCACCGCCGACCCCGTCACGCTGAACAACGTGCCGCGCCTGCGCGACGTGGCCACCATGCGCCAGCTGCTCGACAACATGGGCGTGCAGACGCAGACCCATGGCGAGCGCGGCGGCATCACGCTGCAGGCGGCCGACCCCATCAAGGCGGAGGCACCGTACGAGCTGGTCAAGACCATGCGTGCGTCGGTGCTGGTGCTCGGGCCGCTGCTGGCGCGCTTTGGCCACGCCCGTGTTTCCCTGCCCGGCGGTTGCGCCATTGGCTCGCGCCCGGTGGACCAGCACATCAAGGGCATGCAGGCCATGGGCGCCGAGATTGTGGTGGAGCACGGCTACATGGTGGCCAAGCTGCCCGCGGGCAAGACGCGCCTGCACGGTGCGCGCATCGCCACCGACATGGTCACCGTCACCGGCACCGAGAACTTCCTCATGGCCGCCGCGCTGGCCGAGGGCGAGACGCTGCTGGAAAACGCGGCCCAAGAGCCCGAGATCGGTGACCTGGCCGAGATGCTGATCGCCATGGGCGCGAAGATCGAAGGCCATGGCACCAGCCGCATCCACATCCAGGGCGTGGACCGGCTGCACGGCTGCACCCACCAGGTGGTGGCGGACCGCATCGAGACCGGCACCTTTTTGTGCGCCGTGGCCGCCACGGGGGGTGACGTGGTGCTGCGCCATGGCCGCGCCGACCACCTCGACGCCGTGATCGACAAGCTGCACGAAGCCGGCGCCGAGATCGAAGCCGGCAAGGACGCAGGGGGCGATTTCATCCGCGTGCGAGCGTCGGGCCGCCTGAAGGCCCAGAGCTTTCGCACCACCGAGTACCCGGGCTTCCCCACCGACATGCAGGCCCAGTTCATGGTGCTCAACTGCATTGCCGACGGCACCAGCAAGGTCACCGAGACCATCTTTGAAAACCGCTTCATGCACGTCAACGAGCTGGTGCGCCTGGGCGCGCACATCCAGGTCGACGGCAAGATCGCCGTGGTCGAAGGCATCGCGCGCCTGTCTGGCGCCACCGTCATGGCCACCGACCTGCGCGCTTCGGCCAGCCTGGTGATTGCCGGTCTGGTGGCCGAGGGTGAAACCATCGTCGACCGCATCTACCACCTGGACCGTGGCTACGACCAGATGGAAGAAAAACTGCGCGGCATCGGCGCCGACATAGAACGCATCAAATGATCACGCTAGCTCTCTCCAAAGGCCGCATCTTCGACGAGACCCTGCCGCTGCTGAAAGCCGCGGGCATCGAGGTGCTGGAAGACCCCGAGAAGTCGCGCAAGCTGATCCTGGCCACCAGCAACCCGCAGGTGCGTGTGGTGCTGGTGCGCGCGAGTGACGTGCCAACCTACGTGGAACACGGTGGTGCCGACCTGGGTGTGACCGGCAAGGACACGCTGATCGAGCACGGTGGCCAGGGCCTCTACCAGCCGCTGGACCTGAACATCTCGCGCTGCCGCGTCAGCGTGGCCGTGCGCGCGGATTTCGACTACGCCTCGGCTGTGCGCCAGGGCTCGCGCCTGAAGGTGGCCACCAAGTACACCCACATCGCGCGCGAGTTCTTCGCCAGCAAGGGCGTGCACGTGGACCTGATCAAGCTCTACGGCAGCATGGAGCTGGCACCGCTCACCGGCCTGGCCGATGCCATCGTCGACCTCGTGTCCACCGGCAACACGCTCAAGGCCAACCACCTGGTCGAGGTCGAACGCATCATGGACATCAGCGCGCGCCTGGTGGTCAACCAGGCTTCGCTGAAACTCAAGCAAGCCGCCATCCGCCCCATCATCAACGCCTTCGCGCAAGCCATCGAACAAGGCACGCCCGCATGACCTTCACCGCCCGTCCCGCTCGCCTGTCCACCACCGCCGCCGAATTCGAGGCGCAGTTCGCGGCCCGGCTGCATTGGTCGGCCGAGACCGACGGCGCGATCGAGGAGCGCGTGGCCAGCATCCTGGACGATGTGAAGTCGCGCGGTGATGCTGCGGTGCTGGAATACACCTCCCGATTTGACGGTCTGGCCGTAAACAGCATGGCTGAGCTGGAGCTTACCCAGGCCGACTTCAAGGCCGCGTTCGACGGCCTGCCCAGCGCCCAGCGCGAGGCCTTGCAGGCCGCCACGCGCCGGGTGCGCAGCTACCACGAGGCCCAGAAAAAGGCCGGTGGCGAGAGCTGGAGCTACCGCGACGAGGACGGCACGCTGCTGGGCCAGAAGGTCACGCCGCTGGACCGCGTGGGCATCTACGTGCCCGGTGGCAAGGCGGCCTATCCGTCGAGCCTGATCATGAACGCCGTGCCGGCGCATGTGGCCGGCGTACAGGAAATCATCATGGTGGTCCCCACGCCCGTTCGCGGCAGCGTGGCCACCGGTGGCAGCGGTGCCTCCACCTCGACCACTGGCGAGCGCAATGATCTGGTGCTCGCTGCCGCCTACGTGGCCGGCGTCTCGCGCGCCTTCACCATCGGCGGCGCTCAAGCCGTGGCCGCGCTCGCCTACGGCACGGCCACCGTGCCCAAGGTCGACAAGATCACCGGCCCGGGCAACGCCTACGTTGCCAGCGCCAAGAAGCGCGTGTTCGGCACCGTGGGCATCGACATGATCGCCGGCCCGAGCGAGATCCTCGTGCTGGCCGACGGCAGCACGCCGGCTGATTGGGTGGCCATGGACCTGTTCAGCCAGGCCGAACACGACGAACTCGCGCAGAGCATCCTGCTGTGCCCCGATGGCACCTACATCGACGCGGTGCAGGCCGCCATCGACCGCCTGCTCAACACCATGCCGCGCGCGGCCATCATCGCCAAGAGCCTGAACGACCGTGGCGCGCTGATCCACACGCGCAGCATGGAAGAGGCTTGTGCCATCAGCAACCGCATCGCGCCCGAGCACCTGGAGGTGTCCAGCAGCGAGCCGCACCGCTGGGAGCCGCTGCTCAAACACGCG
>NZ_JBLYYB010000118.1:0-6868 GCF_048549895.1 Hydrogenophaga sp. | reverse complement strand
TCGCCGCCGGGCCGCCCCAAGGCGAAACAGCCCCCTCGGGGGGCAGCGACCCGCGCAGCGGCGGAGCGTGGGGGCAAGGTGTTCACTGCCAACTGCCCACATCGGCATCGCGGTTCTCTCCGCCCGGCTGGCCGTCGGCGCCCAGTGAGAGCACGTCCACCTCGCCCTTGAGGCCCGGGTTGAGGTATTGGTACGGGCGGCCCCAGGGATCGGCCGGCAGTTTGTCGAGGTAGGGGCGCCAGTTGGGCGGCACCGGGCCGGTGGTGGGCTTGGTCACCAGGGCGTTGAGGCCTTGTTCGCCGGTGGGGTAGCGCTGGTTGTCCAGGCGGTAGAGCTTGAGCGCCTGCATCAGGTTGTTGACGTCGGTCTTGGCTGCGGTCACCCGGGCGTCGTCGGCACGGTCGAGAACGTTGGGCACGATCAGCGCCGCCAGCACGCCGATGATGACCAGCACCACCATGAGTTCGATGAGGGTGAAACCCCGCTGCACAGCGCCCACGACGCGGTGTGGCAGGCAGCCAGGAGGGGTGTGTTGGCGGTGGCTGGTCAAGATCGGGCTCCCTGAAACTGGCATGGGTGCAAGAGCGCAGAGGCGCTTGCTGGCGTGTGGCCCCGCCTGGGCTGAAGGGGCCAAAAGATCATAATCCGCGCATATGAAACTACGTCCTACGCTCGGTCATCACACAACCTTGATGGAAAGCCCTGCCGCGCTGCAGGGTGCCGGGCGTCGCGCGCCAGCGTGGGTGGCGGGCCTGTTGTGGCTCGCGGCAGGCCTTGGTGCGGGCTACTGGGTGTTGCTCGCCGCCGGGCGCTCGCCGTTCACGCCGCCGAGCGTTGCAGCCCCGTCGGCGATGGAGGTGGACAGCGTTGCCGTGGCGCGGGTGCTGGGGGCTGTGCCGCAGACTGCGCAATCGCCCGCTGCCCCCGTGATCACGGGCACTCAGTACAGCCTGTCGGGTGTGGTGGCTGCCAACGCGCCCGACGGCGCAGCGCTGATTGCGGTGAATGGTCAGCCGCCTCGGCCGTACCGGGTGGGCGCGTTGCTGGAGGGTGGTCTGGTGCTGCAATCCGTGACGCGCCGGGGCGCACGGCTGGGTGCATCGGTTGACGGCCCAGCCACCATCGAGCTGAGCCTGCCCGCGACTCCCGCCGCGCCTTCCTGATGTGAAGGCTCCCACGCCAGGCGGCGTGGGAACTATCGCTCCAGCAGACTTTGCGCGGCCAGCAGCATCGGCCAGGCCATGAGCGCGCCCGTGCCCTGACCAATGCGCAGGCCCATGTCAAGCAGCGGCTGCGTCTGCATGTGGATGAGCAGCAGGCGGTGCCCGGCATCGGCCGCGCGGTGGGTGAACACCAGGTAGTCCACCACGTCCGGGCACAGACCGCGTGCCACCAGGGCCGCAGCACCGGCCACGTAGCCGTCCACCAGCACCACGCGGCGTTCGCTGGCGGCCTGCAGCATGGCGCCGGTCATCATGGCAATCTCGAATCCGCCGAGCGCAGCCAGCGCTTCAAACGGACCGATGGCGTTGCGGTGGCGCGCGGCGGCTGCCGACAGTTTTTCCACCCGCTGCACATGGTGTGTGTCGTCCAGCGCGCTGGCCTCGGTGTCGTCGCGGCCAAAAGCGTCCACCAGCGGCACACCGCACAAACGCGACAGCAGCAAGGCCGCGCTCACCGCATTGGCCACACCCACGTCTCCCAGCGCGAGCACATTGCCCGGCAGGTGGCGCACCACGTCCATGCCGGCATGCACGGCCGAGACCGCCTGCGCGGTGGACATGGCCGGTCCGAGCAACACATTGCGGGTGCCGTAGGCGATCTTGCGCAGCAGCAGTGAACCGCGCAGTTTGGTGTCACCCGGTGCAGAAATCGGCTTGGCCATGCCCGCGTCCACCACGGTGAGATCAAAACCGTGCAGCGCAGCAAGCGCATTCACCGGCGCCTGACCGCGCAGCAGCTGCATCACCATCTCTTCCGTCATCGTGGGCGCCATCGACGACATGCCTTCGTCCGCGATGCCGTGGTCGGCGGCAAACACCACCAGCTGTGGCGAGTCGAATGCCAGCAGGTCGAATTCGATGGACATGCCGTTCTGCGCGCGCGCCAGCTGCAACACCAGCGACTCCATGCGCCCCAGGGCGTGCTCCGGCGAGCCCCGGGGTGCCAGGCGTTGGCGCAACGCAAATTCGAGCATCGTGTCTGACGTGCTTGCCACCGGCGGCAACTTCAGCGCATCCGGCAACGCCGCCGAGCGCTTGGTGATCGGAGCAAAGATGGGGTCTTGTGCCATGGTGCGATCCGCTGCGCTCAGCTCTGCAGGAACAGGCGGTAAACGGGGTTGTCGGTCTCTTCCACGCAGGGATAGCCCAGCGTTTCCAGAAACTTGTCGAAAGCCTTGTGGTCTTTGGCCGGCACCTGCAGGCCCACCAGAATGCGCCCGTAGTCCGCGCCCTGGTTGCGGTAGTGAAACAGACTGATGTTCCAGCCCGGTCGCATCAGGCTCAAAAACTTCAGCAGAGCGCCCGGGCGCTCCGGAAAAACAAACCTCAGCAAACGCTCGTCGTTCGCCAGCGGTGAATGCCCGCCCACCATGTGGCGGATGTGTTCCTTGGCCAGGTCGTCGTGGGTCAGGTCCAGCGTCTGGAAGCCGTGTTTGATGAGGTTTTTGGCGATCTTTCCCGACTCGCCTTTGCCCTGCGTGGTCAGGCCTACGAACACATGGGCTTTGCTGCCGTCGTGGATGCGGTAGTTGAACTCGGTCACGTTGCGCGGGCCACCCGGCAGGTCGCCAATGAGCTCGCAAAAGCGCCGGAAGCTACCGCGCTCCTCCGGAATCGTCACGGCAAAGAGTGCTTCGCGTTCTTCGCCCACCTCGGCCCGCTCGGCCACAAAGCGCAAACGGTCGAAGTTCATGTTGGCGCCGCACAGAATGGCCGCGTAGGTCTTGCCGCGCGTCTTGTGGGTCGCCACGTATTGTTTGATGGCCGCCACCGACAGCGCGCCCGCCGGCTCCACGATGCTGCGCGTGTCCACGAACACGTCCTTGATGGCCGCGCACACCGCGTCGGTGTCCACCGTGATGAATTCGTCCACCAGACCGCGGGCGATGCGGAAGGTTTCTTCACCCACCAATTTCACCGCCGTGCCGTCGGAGAACAGGCCCACATCGGCCAGCGTGGTGCGCTCGCCTTCGCGCACCGAACGGATCATGGCGTCCGAGTCGTTCATCTGCACGCCGATCACCTTGATCTCCGGGCGCAGCGCCTTGATGTAGTTCGCCACACCCGAAATGAGACCACCACCACCGATGGCCACGAACACCGCGTCCAGGTGGTCCGAACCCAGACTCTGCAACTGCCGCAGGATTTCCATGGCAATCGTGCCCTGGCCGGCGATCACGTCGGGATCGTCGAACGGGTGCACAAACGTGAGCCCTTGCTTTTTCTGGAGACCCACCGCGTGGTTGTAAGCGTCGGTGTAGCTCTCGCCGTGCAGCACCACCTCGCCACCAAAGCCGCGCACCGCATCAATCTTCACCTGCGGTGTGGTGGTGGGCATGACGATCACCGCGCGCGTGCCCAGCTTGCGCCCACTCAGCGCCACGCCCTGGGCGTGGTTGCCGGCCGACGCGCAGATCACACCCTTCTTGAGCTGCTCCGGCGTGAGGTGCGCCATCTTGTTGTAGGCACCCCGCAGCTTGAAGCTGAACACCGGCTGCTGGTCTTCGCGCTTGAGCAGCACCGTGTTGTGCAGCCGCTCGCTCAGGTTGCGGGCGGGCTCCAGCGCCGATTCGACCGCCACGTCGTACACCCGGGCGGTCAGGATTTTTTTCAAGTAGTCGGCCGGCCCCAGGTCGGTGGCGGGCGAGGGCGGGGTCTGTGCTGGGGGTTTGGCGGCGCGGTTTGTCATACAAATGTTCTCCAGCCGCATCATATCGGGGCGAAAAAAAGCCCGGACTGGCAGAACCGGTCCGGGCTTGAATCCACCCACGGGGGGGTAGAGGAGACAACCTTGCATACAATGCCGCGAGTATATCGAAGCCATGTTGCGACGCAACATGTGTCGTCGTTTTTTAGCGCTTTCTAGGGCGCTGCCCCCAACTCCGTCACCCCCCCCTTTTTTTGCTTCACGACTGGATACGCCCATGGAATGCACCGTCACCTGGACCGGCGCAGCCGGTACCCGCTCCCACATGGGTTTTGTGGCCGAAACCGGCAGCGGCCATGTGATCACGATGGACGGCGCGCCCGACGCCGCCAAGCCCGAGAACGGTGGATCCAACATGGCACCCCGCCCCATGGAAACCGTTCTGGCCGGCACCGGTGGCTGCACCGCCTACGACGTGGTTCTCATCCTCAAGCGTGGCCGCCACGACGTGAAAGGCTGCAGCGTGAAGCTGGAAACCGAGCGCGCTGAAGTCGACCCAAAGGTCTTCACCAAGATTCACATGCACTTCACGGTGAGCGGGAAAGCCATTCCGCCGGTCGCGGTGGAGCGTGCCATCGCCATGAGCCACGACAAATACTGCTCGGCCAGCATCATGCTGGGCAAGACGGCGGCCATCACCACCAGCTTCGACGTGCTGGAGGCCTGAGCCAGCGGCTCAAATGCGGTGCGCCACCGTCGTCATGACCTTGGCAGCCAGCTTCATCAGTCCTTTCACCGGCGCCGGCAACTCCACCGCCCCCGCGCCCTGAGCCTCGCGTGCGTGCCGGGCCTCGTCCTGCTTCATCTGCGCGACGATGGCGCGTGAAGCGTGGTCGCCCGCAGGCAGGCGTTCCATGTGCTCTGCCAGGTGGGCCTCCACCTGGCGTTCGGTTTCCACCACAAAACCGAGACTCACCCCGTGCCCCAGGCGCCCGGCCATCAGCCCCAGGCCAAAGGCGCCCGCGTACCACAGCGGGTTCAACAGCGAGGCGCGCGCGCCCAGCTCGTCCAGCCGCGTCTGGGTCCAGGCCAGGTGGTCCGTTTCCTCTTTGCCAGCCGCTTCCAACTGAAGGGCCAGCGCCTCGTTGGGCCGGGCCGACTTGCCCGGCCAGCGCGCCGTGAGCGCCTGCGCCGTGTACAGGGCCTGGGCACACACCTCACCGACGTGGTTCACCCGCATCAAGGCACCAGAGAGGTGCTTTTCAGCATCGCTGAGTTCGTGGTCGGTCGCCCGCTCCGGCACCGTGGGGCAATCGCGCGAGGCCCTCGGGGTCACGAACAAGGTTCTCAACGCCGAGTCGGTGGCATTGATCAAGGCGTCTGAAACAGTGCTCATGGAAAGTCCGTCCACGTGAATGAAAAAGCGATGCTGCCACGGGCGTGGCGAACACACCGAGCGATGTTGCAACGCACACCCGGATCATCGGAAACGCCGGGCTGAATACCCCGCAAAGTATCTGCCAATGAATGGCTTAAGGGTAACTACCGAGTGCGTCGCGGTGGTGCAACAGAAGCACCATCCAAGGGCGCCAGAAAGACAGAAATGCGGTTTCCACCGTGGCGCCCTCCATCACTTTCTGATGCAATCCATTCAACCTTCTGATGGAGGTCGGCTCGGCGGCACAGACCACCAGTCCTTATTCAACCCTTGGAGAACCTTTCCATGAAAAAGACCCTGATTGCTTTGGCCGCCCTGGCCGCTACCGGCGCCGTGATGGCCCAGTCTTCCGTGACCTTGTACGGCGTGGTTGACGTTGGTTTCACCAGCGTGAACAACAGCGGCACCGGCAGCACCGACAACACCGGTTTGACCAGCAGCAACATGACCACCAACCGTCTGGGCTTCCGTGGCACGGAAGACCTCGGCGGCGGCTTGAAGGCAAAGTTCCAGATCGAAACCAGCTTGGCTGCTGACGCACCTGCCGCCAGCTCGATCGGTGATCGCGGCGCCTGGGTTGGCCTCGAAGGTGGCTTCGGTGAAGTGCGTCTGGGCCGTGAGTACTCCACGACCTTCTGGTCAGGCTTCCTGTTTTCACCATTTGGCACCGGCGGCGTGGGTAACGGCTTCGGCTTTGCCAACCGTGTTGTGGCGCACGGCGCCACTGGCCAGGCCAACCCAGTCTGGAACAGCAACGCCATCACCTACAGCACCCCACGCATGTCTGGTTTCCAGGCCCATGCTCAGTACGCGTTTGACGAAGTGGCTGCCGCTGGCAACGACGCAGGCCGCAGCGCTGGCATTCGCTTGAACTACGCTGCTGGTCCTTTGATGGCTGAACTGGCGTACAGCGACACCGATGGTGGCGCGACGTTGGCAGCCGCTAGTCCCGTGTTGGGCCTGACCACCAGCGCTGACCACAAGTCGGTTGTCGGTGGCGTGTCGTACGACTTTGGCGTTGCCAAGTTGATGACCAACTTCGGCCAAGAGAAAGCCAACAACACAGCAACTGGTGCCGCTATTGCCAAGGTCACCAACTTTGAGATCGGCGCAGTTGCTCCAGTTGGCCCAGGCCGTTTGCGCGCGTCGTACAACTCCTCCAAAATTGACGTTGTTGGCTTGGCAACTGATCCCAAGATCACGAAGTTTGCAGTCGGTTATATCTACGACCTGTCCAAGCGCACCGCTGTCTACGCGACGGTTGCTTCGCTGAAGAACAAGAACGGCGCGAACCTGGCTCTGAACGGCCCTGCATCCACCAACTCGGCAAACGGCCGCTCGACTGGCTACAACGTCGGTATCAGCCACGTTTTCTAATCTCTGCGGAAGACGGTCCGGCTTCGGACTGTCGAGTTCTTCAGATCAAAAGCCCGGTTCTCTGTGCCGGGCTTTTTTCTTTGGAATGACCCGTCCTGCCAGAGGTTGACACTTTTTCGTGAAAGAAAAGGCAAGTCAAATGGAATCAGGCATCAAGCGCACGCAGAGGGACTACACGCTGGC
>NZ_JBLYYB010000117.1:0-5156 GCF_048549895.1 Hydrogenophaga sp. | reverse complement strand
GGGTGCCCACCTGACCTCTCCCCGCGTCCATGGATGATGGCGGCTCCCCCCCCCAGCCCATCTCTGGAGCGCCGGCGTTGCGGACCGCGAGCGATCGGCAAGAGTTCTGGTCGCCCAGCGTGCGCGTGCGCGCGCGAGGCAGTACTTGCTGACGGCGTTTTATAGACGGGGTGCAGACTAGGAATCAGGCCCTTAACTGTTACGCCACCTGCGCGTCACGCACACGCATGATCGTTGCCCGCGAGGTCTTCAGCGCGCGGGCAACCGCTGCAACAGCCTCGCCGGATGCAAGCCGCTGCAGCGCATCGGCCGCCTGCGTGTCGCTCAGCGCGCGGGGTCTACCCAACACCTTGCCTTCGTTCTTGGCGCGCGCCAGGCCGGCCTGGGTGCGCTCAATCAGCAAGTCGCGCTCGAACTCCGCCACTGCGCTGATAACCGCCATGGTCATCTTGCCTGCAGGGCTGGTCAGATCAACACCACCCAAAGCTAGGCAGTGCACCTTCACGCCGAGGTGTGCAAGGGCCTCCACCGTCTGGCGAACATCCATCGCGTTGCGACCCAGGCGATCAAGTTTGGTGACGATCAGGACATCGCCGGTTTCGAGTTTCTCCTGCAACTTGCGGAAGCCAGCCCGCTCGTTTGCGGCGACGCTGCCAGAAATGGTTTCAGCGATGACGCGCATCGGCAAAACGTGAAATCCGGCCGCAGAGATTTCTTGGATCTGGTTGTCGGTAGTCTGGCCGGAGGTCGAAACGCGGCAGTAGGCAAAAACTCTGGTCATGGTCCTGTTAGATGCTGAAAAAGGGTGACCAAACCATAAAGGTGATCAAAAATGATAGCAACTAACTTTTATACAGGTTGGGCGGACGTGACTAAATGGGTTCGATTTTGGGCACCGTGCAGCAACTTCGGCAGCGCCCCGTGGCGAAAGTCTTGGGCTTTACCCTACGTCACCCTACCTAGGCGATAAGGGTGGTCCTCGGAAGCGGTCGTTGACCACTGCGTTATCAAAATGAGTAACAAGTAACACTCCGTGTGATAGAGTGATTCCAGCCGGAACAGCCATCGTTTTGCAAAGGGAGAGATGACAAATGCGCACCCTCGGGCCACCGAGCACATCGCCTATGCACAGCGAGAACGGCTGGCTTTCATCGAGGTGCGGTCGTACTTTTGCGGCGACCTGACCCGTGCTCACATTGAGGAGCGCTTCGGCATCAAACCCGCCGCATCCGCCCGCGACCTCATTGCGTACCGCGTACTGGCGCCACATAACCTCCAGTACAACGCTGCTCAGCGTTGCTACCAGCCTACGGTCGCCTTTCGGCCGGTCTTTAAACACACACCCGCGCATGTGCTGCACTGGTTCCGCTCCGGCGCCGGCGATGGGCTTGAGGGCGGTTCGGCGCAGACCATTCCCTGCGAAACGGCCCAGGATCTGGTGCAGCCTAACCTAGACATGCTGGCAACCATCACTCGGGCGGTCACGGCGGGACTTGTGGTGGAAGTCCGCTATTTGTCGCTGACCTCGGGCGCATCAACAAAGCGGCTGGCCCCGCTGGCATTGGCCGACACCGGGTTTCGCTGGCACCTACGGGCCTTTGATCAAGAAAAGAACCGGTTTGCGGACTTCGTGCTCACCCGCATCGAGCGCGCCCGCCCAACCCAGGAAACCATTCCAGAATCCCAACGCCTGTCCGAGGATGGGCAGTGGAACCGCATGGTTCCGCTCGATCTGGTTCCCCATCCCGGCGTTGGTTACCCAGCAGCGATCGAGGCCGACTACGGCATGACCCACGGCCACCTCGCCTTGCGCGTCCGCGCGCCCCTTGCCGGCTACGCGCTGAAGCGCTGGTCGGTGGATTGCAGCACAGACCACCGCCTCAGCCCTAAATCACACCATCTGTGGCTGCGCAACGCCGAGGTGCTCAACGGAGTGGAAAGCGCCATCCTCGCACCAGGTTTCACGGCATCGACAGCAGCGGACGCGGGCTGAACCATGTTCAACGCCGAAATCTCCGCCGGATCCCTCTTGTTGCCCGAGAGCCGCCGCCTGGCGCGCCTGCTTCGCACGAAGCCTTCGCCTGAAGCCTGGAATGCTGCGCTGTATGAAGACAACCTCCTGCAAAAGAAACCAGCCACAGCCAAGCGTCAGGCCACGCTGATCCGCAAGCGCCTGGAAACTCTGGACGCTGAGGCCTGGAACCTGATTGCGGACGGGGAGGCAGAAATTGCCTCCCAGCTGTTGTTGGCCGCTGCCATCCGCCACAGCAGCCTGCTGGGCGAGTTTCTGCGCACCGTGTACGGCCCGGCGTTGCTGCGTCTGGATGCCCAGCTCACCCCCGTGGTGTGGGAATCATTCCTGACCGACTGCGCGCAGCAAGACCCTGCAGTGGGTCAGTGGGCTGCGTCAACCCGCACCAAGCTCTACCAGGTGGTGATGCGCATCCTGGCGGAAACCAAATACCTGGCTTCCACCCGCCAGCCCTTGCTCACCCCACCCATGCTGCACCCTGTGGTCAAGCAGCAGCTCATTCGTCTGGGCGCACAAGACACCCTCAAAGTGATGGACTTTCACCGATGACCACCCGATTCGAAGAACGGCTCAACCAGATCCTGCCCCGCCTGATCTCGCCCGATGTGCTCAGCAACCAAGGGGCTGGCGGCGAAATCGGCTTCTGGATTTTTGACTACCCGCCCGAGGAAGAAATGGCTATGCGTGCCTGGCTCGCAGATGTCATTGAACCTGGCCTGCGCAAACAGGTGCCCGCAGTTCGTTTCCAAACGGTGGACCTGTTCCAGCTGGTGGTGGACCTGCTCGACGAGCGCAAGCTTTTCGACAAGGCGTGCGAGATGCAGGCCAACAAGGGCGACGCTGCCGTGCTGGCGTCTTTGCGCTCTGTGCTCAAAGAAGACCGCCTTGCTGCCCGCATGACTGAAAAGCTGGACGTCACCCAGCTGGATCTGCTCATCGTCAAAGGCGTGGGGGCGGTGTACCCGCTGCTACGCACCCACACGCTGCTATCGGCCCTGCATCCGCACATGCGCAACACGCCGCTGCTCATGCTTTACCCGGGCACCTACAACGGGCAGTCGCTCAGCCTGTTCAACACACTGTCTGACGACAACTACTACCGCGCCTTCCGTCTCGTGTCCTGAGCCACTTGCTCCCCCAGGCCCCAACTCACAGATCGATACCCATGCAAATTCAAGAACTGTTCGCAAAGCCCATCGACCGGCCCATCAATGGTGTGATCAAAGCCGACCAGCGCGATGCCGAAAGCGTCTGGCAGGAGCTGGACGAATACGTGGCCACCAAGCAGGTCACCGAGTACCTGCGCAAGTTCTTCGACGCCTACCTGGCCACCGCGCAGCACCCCAACGACCCCGCCATCGTCTCGCGCATGGGCGTGTGGGTATCGGGCTTCTTTGGCTCCGGCAAGTCGCACTTCATCAAAATCCTGTCGTACCTGCTCTCCAATATGGAAGCAGCACAGCCCGGCACCGGTCAGGCCCGACGAGCGCTCGACTTCTTCCAGAGCAAGCTCAGCGACCCCATGCTGCTGGGCGACATGCGCCGCGCCGTGGCTGGGCAAACTGATGTGATCCTGTTCAACATCGACTCCAAGGCCGACGCGAAGAACGACCGAGACGCCATCCTGCAGGTCTTCCTGCGCGTGTTCAACGAAATGCAGGGCCTCTCGGGCGATGCCCCCCATGTGGCCGACATGGAGCGCCACCTCATCAGCAAGGGCGCGTTCGATACCTTCAAACAGGCTTTTAAAGCCTCCAACGGCAACGACTGGGAGAACGAGCGCGACGCAGTGGACTTCCTGCGCGACGACGTCATCGCTGGTCTAAGCCAGGCGCTGGGCATGACCGAAGACTCGGCTGGCAAGTGGTTTGACGACGCCCGCGAGCGCCACAAGATCAACATCGAAGGCTTCGCCGCGTTGGTCAACACCTACCTTCAGAGCAAAGGTCCGCAGCACCGCGTGGTGTTCCTGGTGGACGAGGTGGGCCAGTTCATCGGCAACAACACCCAGCTCATGCTCAACCTGCAAACCATCACCGAGCAACTGGGCACCCAGTGCAAAGGCAGGGCGTGGGTCATCGTCACCAGCCAGGCCGACATCGACGCCACCCTGGGCGAGGGCAGCAAGGCCACCGGGCAAGACTTCTCCAAGATTCAAGGGCGCTTCCACACGCGGCTGCTGCTGTCCAGCTCAAACACCGACGAGGTGATTGCCCACCGCCTGCTCGAAAAAACCCCCGAGGCCAAGGCGGCCTTGCACGCCATCTGGTCGGCCAAGGCCGACATCATCAACAACCAGCTCTCGTTTTCTGACCACGCCACCACCTTTAAACGCATCCAGAGCGCCGAAGACTTCGCCGCCCACTACCCCTTCGCGCCCTACCAGTTCCAGCTGCTGCAAAAGGTGTTCGAGTCCATCCGCAAGGTGGGCGCCACGGGCGTGCACCTGGCCAAGGGCGAGCGCTCCATGCTCGATGCGTTCCAGACCGCTGCCCTCATCAACCGGCACCGGGGTACCGACGCACTCATCCCGCTGTATGACTTTTACCCGGCCATCGAATCGTTCCTGGAGCCCGCCGTCAAGCGCGCCATCGACCAGGCCTCTGACAACCCCGGCCTGCAAAAGCGTGCAGACCAGCTCGACGACATCAAGCTGCTGCGCGCGCTTTTCCTCATCCGCTATGCGGATGCCGTCAAAGGCACCGTAGACAACTTAGCCACCCTGTGCCTAGCCGAGATCGACGCCGACAAACTCGCCCTCAAGCGCAGCATTTCTGAAAGCCTGGAACGCCTGGAGCGCGAAAACCTGGTCAACCGCAACGGTGACCTGTGGTTCTTCTTGACCAACGAAGAACGCGACGTGTCGCAAGAAATCAAGGCCGTAGAGATCTCCAGCGCCGAGCTCAGCCGCCTTGTGGCCGAGCTGGTGTTTGAAGAAATTCTCAGCGGGCAAACCAAGGTGCGCCACCGCGAAACCAAGGCCGACTACGACTTCAACCGCCTGCTCGACGGTGCCCCCTACCGCCAAGCCAGCCACGACCTCACGCTCGAAGTGCTCACCCCCGTGGGCAGCGACTATGAACTGATGAGCGATGCCAAATGCATCGGCCGCAGTGCCGAGGGC
>NZ_JBLYYB010000116.1:0-23729 GCF_048549895.1 Hydrogenophaga sp. | reverse complement strand
GGGGTCCAGCCCCAGCGTGATTTGGTTCATGCCCCTATCTTCTCCTCACTTCACGCCGTTTGCCAGTTCAACGGGAGGGAGGTTTTGCAGACCTTCCCTAGCTGGCCGTTAGCCGGGCAACCCAAGAGCGGCTTCCACGAGTGCTGGTCTCAGGCATTCAATTGGGGAGAGCCAGACTTCACAGGATCGACGGTCCTCGACCTCTGGAACTTCCACGGAAAAACCCAGCTCATCGAACATGGAGTACTGAAGGCAAATCAGGTAAAGCTGGATGACTTGAAGTTCGACGGCGAAGAACCAGGCGTTGACGGCATGACGCGCAAGCACCGTCAGTGGTACGTCTGCCAGCCAGCATGGCCAGGTGGCGGCGAATACTACTTCGACGGCGAAGGCTATTTAAATGCAAGGGCTGGATGGAAGTTCCCTTTGCATTGCATCGACTTTGAGACAAGCGCTGTGGCAATCCCCTTCGCGAGTGGTCGGCATCCGTACGAGATCACCGCCTTCCAGTTTTCGCATCATGTCGTCCACGAAGATGGCTGGGTGGAGCACCGGAGTGAGTGGCTCTGTGCCAAACCTGGTGTCGATCCGAACATTGATTTCGTCCGTGCGCTACGCGATGCCCTCAGCAACGATGATGGGACGATTTTTCGATGGTCCGCGCACGAGAACACCGTGCTAAACAAGCTGCGTGAAGAGTTGCTTGCGTCGGCTGCGCCTCCCCCAGACAAGGACGCGCTGGTGAGCTTCATCGAATCCATCACGTCTAGGTCGGTGTCGCCTAAGGAGAAGGCTCACGGGCTCAGGACCATGGTCGACCTTTGCGACATCGCAGAGAAGTTCTACTTCCACCCCTCCACAAAGGGCAGCAACTCCCTGAAAAAAGTGCTCCCAGCGCTGATGAATGGTTCGACCGCGCTGCGCGAAACCTACAGTAAGGCGAACTACGGCGGCGAGGGTGTCAGCTTGAACTTTGTGGAGCCCATCGCCTGGTGGCAGGAACGCGATGGCCAAGTGATGGACCCGTACGCGCTTTTACCTCCGGTATTCGATGACGTTTCGCGCGATGAGACCGATGCAGCCGATGAAGGCCTGTCCGAGGAATTGAAGGAAGGTGGCGCAGCAATGGCCGCCTACGCTCGGCTCCAGTTCGAGGATCTGTCTGATATTCGCCGCGCAAGCATCGAGAGCGCCCTACTTCGATACTGCGAGCTGGACACGCTGGCGATGGTGATGGCAATCCAAGCATGGGACCACATGGCGGCTGCCACCTCCAGGACCTGACTTGGGCAGTGCAAGCGTCTGTTCTGTCGTTTTTTAGGCCTTGGCTCTAGCTTGATAGAACGACTTACACGACGCTGAGCTCGTCGTCAGGGAAAGCGCCTCACGCCCACCCAAGTGCTGAAAATACATGCTTTGCCGCGCTGTCTTCGGTTCGAGCGTGCAGCCCGCCCTGCAGTAGCTCGCGGCTTCGGTTAGCCCTGTCCATGAAACTCGTGGCATGGTCCCCACTGATGCCGCTCGCCACATTGCCTCCGGTCCGAGCGAGATCGGGAACAGTCATACCAAAGACTCCGCTGATGGTGATGCCGAGCCTGGCATTCCCGATCTGAAGGAAGTCGCTGCGGAACTGCACGACGAAGTCGAAGAAGCCCAAGACGCAATCCTGCAGGGTCTTCTGGGGTGCTGCAGTGAATGCTGTAACTGCGATGGTTTCGATGACGAAAGAGCGCACTTGGGCCGTTGCGGGCAGTGACCTGTTCCATGCCTTCAAGAGTTTTATTGCCGGCACTGCCCAGCCATCGCACAGCTGATTGGCCTTCGTCAGCGCCGTGTGGTGCAGCTGGGGCGAGGACTTGATCCAGGCATCGTCCTTGCGGTCGCCGACCCAGATGTAGTCGCTCCCCGGTATCTCGATAGCCGGAACGCAGTCGATATCGATGTGCGAAAGCTCCAACCTAATGGAGCGACGCTGCGTAAAGGCTGAGGACTTTTCGTAGCGGTAGCGAACCGCGTCCGCGAACGAGCGAAGAACAACGCTGGGTTTGGGCCGCGTTGCAAAAAACCCCGTTTCCCACTTGGACTCATCGATCAAGAAGATGATGTCCACGTCGCCCAGCGGATTCACCGCGGTGCCTCTGACATAGCTACCGCTCAAGAAGCTACTGAGGATTCGGTTATCGATGACGCCCGTGTCCATAAGCTCACGCAAGTACTTGTGACTGGCACTTGCGGCCTTCTTCTGAGTCGCCGTCGGCTCAACTTTGCACGCCATGCCTCTGAGAAGTCCCTCGATATTCCTCACGTTCAACCCCGGATAAGTTGCGTCACTAGATCGATCAGGACTTCTGCTCTAGGTACCGGCAGCCATGGTGAGCGAGGGGACGTAGCCGCCGCCACGCTCGCCGTCGAAGTCGAACTCGTACAACGTTACTGGCTTCAAAACCTTGATATGCCTGCCGAGGAAAAACGCAAAGCTGTATGGCGCCGCCATGAACAGATGCAATTCAGGGCGAACTGCGGTGCCCGCTCCAGACCTCAGATCCTTCAGGTGGTTAGCCAGTCGGTCTGCCAGTTGATCGGCGTGGGCGCCATTCAACACTGCAGCCTGTGATGCGCCACTCGCGAGGCTTGCCACCACCAAGCGGCCAACGCTCGGCTTGCCCAGGAGATCGGCACGAACTTGTTGTTCCGTGGTCCGGGTGATGGACACTGCTACAGCCACCTCGGCCCCGCCGGTTTCCAGGTCAAATTCACTGAACGTCCAGCTCGGCCAGGTGGGGTCTACAGGCACGTCATCGGCAGCCCAGATGGCAGCACCGCCACGAGTGCGCTGCTCGAGCTCCACAATTTTTCCAGACTTGGTGTCCAACACGGTCCCCGCGGCGAACGCAAGGGTCAGGTGGGTGTCCATCGCGAGGCGAAGTCGCTGCTCCTTCTGCCCAGCTGAACGAATGAATGCGTTCAGCTTTGGCAGGAGGTCCTTTTCCCACGTGAACTCGGGCCTCATGTAGCGGTCGGAGAACTCAGGCAAAAGATTGAGAACCTCATCGCAGCGCGCCTCCAGGCGGTCGAAGCCATGCTCAAACGACTTGACGCCGAAGACCTTCGCCGGTGGCGGCGCCTGGTCTGCGAACAACTTTTCGTCCCAGCAAGCCTGGCGGAACGACTTGGCGTCGAATTCGTTTCGGCCTTGTGCCAGCCAGTCGTATGGCAGTTGGTCATAGCTCGTCGAACTGGTTCCTGGCTCGCTCGGCTTGAGGCCATACGAGTGCAGGGCCTCATTCATGCGCAGTCGGAAATCATCCAATGACTCCGACACAGAGGTAAGCGCGAGCCTTTCGCAGAACGCGCGTAGCTCTGTCTCATCAACCTTGAGATGCTGCTTCCACGCTTCTCGCGCCAACCAGTACCTGCTCTGTTTCGTCGAGCCCTGGAAGAACTCATCGAGCTTCAATGTGTGGTGCTGCTGCTCAACCAGTTTGTGGAGAACATCGTCCAGATGAACGCGGTGGTTGGTCATGAGTCGGATGCGTGAAGCAAAGCCTCCGGACTCGTCAGACAGGTGGGCATCTCGAGCACGCTGCAGCAGCGACGTTGTCGTGGCACCGGAGTACTTGGGGTCCGTGAGGTCCACATGCGTGAACGTGCCGTTGCCTACATGCCATTTGCACTGGAACCGTTCCACCTGCAGCCGCCGGCCAAACTGATCCAGCGGCCCCCGACTCGGGTCGTACTCCACCCAAACGTCATCAAAGCCTCGGGGACCAGACTCAAAGCCCACTCGACGGACGGCTGTAGTGGAGCTCAACAGCTTGGCCGCATAGGTCCAGAAGATGCGCGCTTGGAAGGCATGACCGTATCGAGTTGTGTTGACTGCCTGTGTCATCTGTCTTCAAGCATTTGATTAAGTAATGCTCAGGTGAGCGGGAACATCGGGCCGAACAGGTCTCGCCAAGCACGCAGCGCCTCTCCGTTCTTACCTTGTCGGACAAGATGGATGGCATGGTCGGCCGCCCTTGCTGCAGCCGTCAGCAGCTTTTTCGCCCGCTCGACGCGGGCAGCGTCCATCGACCCACTGATGGGCGGACCAAGCTTCGCCGGGTCTTCCCACGTGTCGCCGATGCGGTCTGCAAGAGTGGCAAAGAAGGACTGAATCTCTCGGTCGAACTGCCCTCCCCAGCCGCCGTGCAGGCACTCGAGCGCCATCACCTCGATGAGGAACGAAGGCTTCACCGGCTTCTCACCATGCTTCGGATTGTTGTTCCAATACTTCACCATCCTCACTAGCCCCTTCCACTCGCTGGAGTAGGCCTGGTGAGCGTCTACTGCCTTCTGCGCGTGAATCTTGGGGTTGGTCTTGATCCACTTGCCAGTGTCACCATCCGGGATCTCGTAGTTGTCGCCGCAGGCGAATGCAGGTACGACATCGATGCTCAACACCTTGTAGTCGGTCTTGTCTTCGTCCTTGATCTCAACGCCGAAGTCGACGTTGATGGAGCGGCTCTGCCTGCGAACAGCCTTCTCGCCATACTTCGCGACCAGCGCCGCCTTGTAGTCATCAAGCACGACGCCAGCAGCCTTATCGTGGTAGTGCCGCTCGGTCTGCTTCATCGGAAAGAAGATGTCGATGTCCTTGAGTGGCTTGGTCTTCGTGTGTCTCTTGTACGACCCCGTCAAGAAGTCGCCTTCTATGGCGAACTTGGTGTGCAAATAGTCCCGTACCTCTGTGTGCTTGGCCGACGCGTTGTCTTGCTCCTTCTGGTTCAGCTCCAGGCGGCTCTTGAACTTGCGGAATGCTTCATTCACCGTGAGAGTCATTTTGGTCTCCAGTAGCTCATGTTTGCGCTCAGGCCGTTGTGCTCAACGCCAGTACCGATGCCCTGACGCACCATGCCGTCGGTTGACCTGAAGTCGGTGGCGGACCACCCTTCAACGTCAGGCCGTCCCGACTTGTTCTTCACCACGACCCTGTACAGAGCCTCGGCCGGATGCAGTCCCAGCTTCTGGATGGCGTAGCGAATCGCGTCGGTATCGACCCAGAAGTTGCCTGCGTCTGAAGACCATGCATAAGAGACCGCAATATCCCAGCGCCGGATGAGGGCGTCGGTCTTGGGGTGGTAAATCTCAAGAGTCACAGACTCAAGGTACTCGGTCTCGATCCACCGCTTGATGCCGGCATGTAGGACCTTGTGGTCACCAGCCAGCTTCTGTGGATCAAGGCCGCTATGGACAAGCACGTCCTTGAAGCTCTTCAGGATGTTGTCGGTAACGTAGCTGACCGAGTGCGCATAGGAATGAACGGCAACGGTAGTCATGACTTCAGGAACTCGCTGGCGTCGAAGGAAAAGTCGGCGGCTGCCTTCTTGGAGTCCTCTGTGGAGTCCGAGCCCAGCTTAGAAGCCATGTCACGAGCGGTGATGCGCGTGCTCTTTGCCTTCAGCGCGCGTTCGACCCAGGCCAGATCGTCCTTCGGACACGGCAGCGAGATGAACCACTCGCCCTCCAAGGGGTCGAACCCCAGCGAGTCCTCTTTGGCGTCGCTGCCGTCGATGGCGTCCTCGTTGTACAGACAATAGATGCGCGTTCGCGGGCCTTTGCACTCGACGACGATGGCGGCATCCTTGGGCGCCATGTCCGTGAGGATGGAGCTGGCGATGCCGGCGACGGACAGCAGCTCGTCTCGCTTGGCTCCGGATTTCCCCTGGGTCAGCAAGTCGACGACGAAGTCCCATGTCTCGACGGAGTCTCTGTGCGGTGATCCGCGGACCACGCGCTTCACCACAGTAGCGTTGCTCATTGCTTACCTTTCGGGCGCGCGGCCTTGGCGAGGGCTACAGCTGACTGAATATCGGCCAGGGTCAGCTTCGCGGGGGCCACCGCCACTTCTTTGCGCGAAGCGAGCGCGTTGGCTACAACCTTGCGAATCGTTCGACCGTCCAAGCCAACCGTGTCAGCGACCAACCGCTTGAAGCCGGCCTCGTGAGGCAGCTTTTCGATGCCCTTGAAAATCTCGCCCAGTTCCGTCAGGCATTCGGTCAGGATCTGCTCACAGGCATCACGGTTGGGGAGCGGAACCTCGAGCACCAGATCGCAGCGCGAGGTGAACGCAGCATCTATTGCCTGAGGGAAATTGCTGGTCGCGATGAACAGGATGTTGTTGAACTGCTCTGCCAGGGCGTCCAGCTGAACGAGGACCGCGTCGGTAGCTCGCATGACATCGACCGGGTTGGCGTCCATGCTGAGCTTTGAGCGGTCGACCGCCAGAGTTTCGACTTCGTCCAGCAGGACGATGGTCGGGCCGCGCATTGCCGCTTCAGCGATCGTCTGCGAGAACAGCTCAGAAACCGCCTTCTGCGTCTTGCCCATCATGGCGCTTCCGAGTGCGTGAGGGTCAACCTCCAGCAGCGTGAAGCCCGCCTTCGACATCAGCGCGGCTACCTCGTTTGCCAAGCCTCGCGCCAGCGAGGTCTTGCCCGTCCCCGGCGGCCCGACGAGCAGGATGGCGCCGTGCAGCGGTAGCACGGTACGCTTGACCTTCGGACGGACGGTGAAGTTGACGATCGCTTGCGAGACGAGGCGAGATTTGATGCCGTCGTCGACAACGATCGAGTTCCACAGATCTGCCAGGCCCCTATCAGGCAGCTTGACGATACGGTGGATGCCCTTGGGAGCTTCGGAATGGTTCGACATCAAGGTGTTTCGCAGTTCGAAGGAGGCGGTCCGCGCCGGGCCGTTTATGCGTTCAGGAAGCGGTCAAGCTGCTTCCCTTTGAGCGAAAGGAAGAAGCCCAGCAGTCCCAACCCGATGACAAGGACGAATGAGATCGGGTGCTCGGGAACCCACCAGGTCGTCACGCTGGGCAACACCTCAGCCAGCGTCAATGCCGGGCGGCGCTGCATTGCGGCCGGCACGGCGGTGATGACGTGCCCGACGAAGCCAAACATGCACCAGCACACCGCCACGTTGGTCAGAAATTGGCCCGCGCCCCGCAGCCGCCCACGCTGATAGAAGTAGTTAACAAACAGATCAAGCACCATCGGCCCCTGTAAACCCGCCTCACTCACATCACCACGATGCCAGTTTTAGACGGTGTGATTACTATACATAGTCATTATGATTAGGTCAAAGGGTTTTTGCGATGAGGTTCGAGCGGCGAGATAGGTATCATTCGTGGATGGAATCCCAGACCAGCCCAAACACGGCGCCGTCCTTAGAGGCCCTGACCCGAGTACAACGAGAGCGGCTGTCGCACATCGACTTCACCCTGTTCTTTCTTGGCGAGCTCAGACGAGCAGACGTTATCTCCAAGTTCGAGACCGCACCGGCTGGCGCCACCCGAGATATCGCTATGTATCGAGGTCTGGCCCCAGACAACCTAGATTTCGACAGCACGGGCAAGCTCTACCGGCCAAGCTCGAAGTTCAAGCCGCTGTTTGACCACCCTCCGCTACGCGTGCTGGCGACGCTCTCCCAGGGATTCAGCTTGGTCCAGGACGTAATGAGCGCGCCCGTCATCCCCTGCGAGTTCCCCGCCACCCTCAGCGCTCCCTCGGTCGAGGTCCTTGCTCCCATCACCCGTGCAATTCACCGGGGTAAAGCCGTCTCACTGGCGTACCACTCGGTGAGCAGCGGCAAGACTCGTCGAGAGATCGTGCCACTAGCGCTGGTCGACAACGGGGTTCGCTGGCATGTCCGCGCCTTCGACCGTCTGAGGAAGCACTTCACCGACTTCGTTCCGACGCGGATGGAAGACGTAGAGGTGCTCGAAACCAGCCCAATTGGCCGGGAAGAACGCGCAGACCAGGATGACCAGTGGAGCCGCATCATTGAGTTGAAGCTAGTGCCTCATCCAAACCACCCTCGTCCAGAGATAGTCCAAATGGACTATCCGATGCAAGACGGCGTCTTTACGGTCAAAGTCCGCTCAGCCAACGCGGGCTACATGCTCAGACGATGGAACGTGGACTGCTCCCCGGATCATCACCTCCAAGGTCTTGAGTACGCGCTTTGGCTTCAAGATCCTTTGTCTCTCTACGGATCCTCCAACGCAACAATCGCGCCGGGTTATGAGCCTCCGAGGATCCAGCTGGTGGAGCGAAGAACTGACGGACAGGCAACTGAGGCACCTTAGCCTGAGCTCGGGCGGCACTACACGTTCGATACGGACCGTGTCTTCCGCAAGGACGGCTTAATCTGGGGGCACGCAGAGCGAGAGGTGCCCCAGGCCGCCGCGGCCGTCCTCACAAGGAACAGGATGCTCCAGAGCAAGCATGGTGCGCTCTATGGCCTCCGCACCCTCGGGTGCAGCCAGGCAAGATTCGAAGCTAGGTCAAGGCGGGTCGCGAGTGACCGCAGGAGAAGCCTTCTTCTTCACTGGCAAAAACGGCGCGCGGCGACCTCGCCCTTGAATTACATGTAACCGCTTATGTCGCAGTGAGCCTCGGAGCTCTCGCCGTACTACCTTTGCTCCCCAGTCTCTCGCCCGGCCGCCGTTTCGCGGTCATGTCGGTTTTCCGCGAAATCATCAACCGGAGCACTCAGGCAAGCTACGCGTTGGGCAGCGCCAGACGCGAGGTGTCGCCGTCGCCCTCTTCGTGCACGTCACGCCCGGCATTCAAGCGCGCAATGTCTTCCAGCGTGATGTCACCGGTTACGTACACGCCATCGAAAGGCGATGCGTCAAAACCGGTGAGCTTGGGGTTGAGCGAACCGATGGCCTGCGTCATCGCATCCAGGTCCTGGTAGATCAATGCATCGCAGCCGATGCTCTCGCGGACCTCTTCCACCGTGCGGTTGTGCGCCACCAATTCGTCGGTTGTTGGCATGTCGATTCCGTAAACGTTCGGATATCGCACTGGAGGCGCAGCACTGGCCAGGTACACCTTTCGGGCGCCGGCGTCGCGCGCCATCTGCACGATCTCCCGGCTGGTGGTTCCGCGCACGATGGAGTCGTCCACCAGCAGCACGTTGCGGCCCTTGAACTCGCTGCCGATCACGTTGAGCTTCTGGCGCACCGATTTTTTTCGAACGCCCTGCCCCGGCATGATGAAAGTGCGGCCGACGTATCGGTTCTTCACAAAGCCTTCGCGGTACGGCAGTCCTAGCAACTGGGCCAGCTCCATGGCGCTCGGGCGAGATGTCTCTGGAATCGGAATGACCACGTCGATGTCACTCGGCCGCACGGTGGAGACCACACGCTTGGCCAGAGTCACACCCATGTTCAGCCTGGCCTGATAGACCGAGATGCCGTCCAGCACCGAGTCGGGTCGGGCCAGATAGACGAACTCAAAAATGCAGGGGTTGTGGCTGACCTTATCGGCGCACTGCTGAAAGTGCACCTTGCCTTCCATTTCGACAAACACCGCTTCACCGGGCAGCACGTCGCGGTCGAGCTCGAACCCGTTGCCTTCGAGTGCCACCGATTCGCTGGCGACCATCACACTGCCCTGGTCGTTGTGGCCCACACACAGCGGGCGGATGCCGAACGGATCGCGAAAGGCCAGCAGGCCGTGGCCTGCGATCATCGCTACCACTGCGTATGAACCCTTGACGCGCTGATGCACGCCGCGCACAGCGGCAAACACGTCGGCCGGCTTCAAGGTGATGCCGCGCGTGACCTTCTCCAGTTCGTGCGCCAGCACGTTGAGCAGCACTTCCGAGTCGCTCTCTGTGTTGATGTGGCGGTGGTCAGTTTGAAACAGTTCTTGCTTCAGCGCCTTCGCATTGGTCAAGTTGCCGTTGTGCACCAGCACCAGGCCGAAGGGCGCGTTCACGTAGAAGGGCTGCGCCTCTTCTTCGCTATAGGCGTTTCCCGCCGTGGGATAGCGCACCTGACCCAGTCCGCAGATGCCGGGCAGCGTACGCATGTTGCGGGTTCGAAACACGTCACGCACCATGCCCTTGGCCTTGTGCATGAAGAACTTGCGTCCCTGCTGGGTGACGATGCCGGCCGCATCCTGGCCGCGATGCTGCAGCAGCAGCAAGGCGTCGTAAATCAGTTGGTTGACTGGCGTTTTGCTGACCACACCCACGATTCCACACATGTTTCGATCCCTCAAAAAATCAAACCGTTCTAAGCAACATTTCGGGCCACTGGCTCTGGTAACAAGTGCTTGATGGCATGCTCCGTGACCACCCTGCCTCAGGCGCCCCCGCCTCTCTTGAACGAGGCGATCGCCACGGCACGCGCGTCTTTGGGAATTTCGATGGTCATGCGTCGGAGCCCCGGGAGATTTTGCTCAGCCGACCCATTGGCGAGCATTGCGCCACATCTGCGTCCAGGCGCTCGGGGCGGTCGGGTCCTGGTCGGTCCAGCTCATCTGGATGTTGCGAAACACGCGCTCGGGGTGCGGCATCATGGCCGTGAAGCGGCCGTCGGCCGTGGTCACGGCGGTCAGGCCGCCCGGACTGCCGTTGGGGTTGAATGGGTAGGCCTCGGTGGCTGCGCCGGTGTTGTCGGTGAAGCGCATCGCGGCGATGGCCTTGGTCGCGTCGCCCCGATGATGGAAGTTGGCATAACCCTCGCCATGGGCGACGGCGATCGGCAGGCGGCTGCCGGCCATGCCCTGCAGGAACAGGCTGGGCGATTCGAGCACCTCCACCATCGAAAGCCGCGCCTCGAAGCGCTCGCTCTGGTTGGTGGTGAAACGCGGCCAGGCCTCGGCGCCGGGAATGATGTCGGCCAGCTCGGCGAACATCTGGCAGCCGTTGCAGACACCCAGAGCGAAGGTGTCGGTGCGCGCAAAGAAACCCTGGAACTGCGCCGACAGCCCGGGGTTGAAGGTGATGCTGCGCGCCCAGCCGATGCCGGCACCCAGCGTGTCGCCGTAGCTGAAGCCGCCGCAGGCGACCACGCCCTTGAAGTCGGCCAGTTTCGCGCGGCCGGTCTGCAGGTCGGTCATGTGCACGTCGTAGGCCTCGAAGCCGGCCTGGGTAAAGGCATAGGCCGTCTCCACATGCGAATTCACACCCTGCTCGCGCAGGATAGCTACCCGCGGCCGCGTTAGATTGAGAAACGGCGCGGCCACGTTGTCGTTTAGGTCGAAGCTCAGCTTTGTGTGCAGGCCCGGGTCTTCGGGCCGGCCGGCGGCCGCGTGTTCGGCGTCGGCGCAGGCCGGGTTGTCGCGCTGCTGGTTGATCTTCCAGCTCACCCTGTCCCAGACCTGGTGCAGGTCGAACAGGCTGGCCGAGAACACGGCCTTGCCTTCGCGCCAGACCTGCAGTTGTCCCTTGCCCGCCTCGATTGCCGAATTGGCCGGGCATGTCTTGCCGACAAAGTGGCTGTGTTTGTTCAACCCATGTTCGCGCAGGGTTTGCATCACCGCGTTGCGGTCGTCGGTTTTGACCTGCAGCAGCACGCCCAACTCTTCGCTGAACAGCGCCTTGAGCGTGAGTTCCTCGCGCCGCGCGCTGACCTGGCCGGCCCAGTTCTTGGCGTCGCCCATCTCGGCGCGGCTGTCGCTGATGCCGTCGCCTTCGGTGACCAGCAGGTCCACGTTGAGCGCCACGCCCACGTGGCCGGCAAAGGCCATCTCGGCCGCGGCGGCCAGCAGGCCACCGTCGCTTCGGTCGTGGTAGGCCAGGATCTGGCCTTGCGCGCGCAGGGCGTTGACCCCGTTGACCAGGCTCACCAGGTCCTTGGCGTCGTCGAGATCCGGCGCCTCGCCACCACCCTGCCCCAGCACCTGGGCCAGCACGCTGCCGCCCATGCGGTGGCGGCCCTTGCCGAGGTCGATCAGCACCAGCGTGGTGTCTTCGAGGGCGTTGTTCAACTGCGGCGTGAGCGTGCCGCGCACGTCGGCCAGCGTGGCGAAGGCGCTCACGATCAGGCTGACCGGCGAGGTCACCTTCTTCGTGTCACCGCCCTCTTTCCACTGCGTGCGCATGGACAGGCTGTCCTTGCCCACGGGAATCGAAATACCCAGCGCCGGGCAGAGCTCCATGCCGACCGCTTTCACGGTCTCGTACAGCGCAGCGTCTTCGCCCGGTTCACCACAGGCGGCCATCCAGTTGGCGGAGAGCTTCACGCGCGGCAGTTCGATCGGCGCGGCCAGCAGGTTGGTGATGGCCTCGGCCACCGCCATGCGGCCAGAAGCCGCGGCGTCGAGCGCGGCCAGCGGCGTGCGCTCGCCCATGCTCATGGCCTCGCCCGCGAAGCCTTTGAAATCAGCCAGAGTCACGGCGCAGTCCGCCACCGGCACCTGCCAGGGGCCGACCATCTGGTCGCGGTGCGACAGTCCGCCCACGGTGCGGTCACCGATGGTGATGAGGAAACGCTTGGAGGCCACCGTCGGGTGGCTCAGCACGTCGATCACGGCTTTCTGCAGGTCCACACCGGTGAGGTCCAGGGGCGCCGGCGCGCGGGCCACGGTCTGGACGTCGCGGTGCATCTTGGGCGGTTTGCCCAGCAGCACGTTCATCGGCATGTCGACCGGGCTCTGCTGGGCTTCATCGGCCAGCACCAGCTGGCGTTCTTCGGTGGCGACGCCGATCACGGAAAACGGGCAGCGCTCGCGCTCGCAGAAGCCTTTGAACACCTCAAGCGACTCGGGTGCGATCGCCAGCACGTAACGCTCCTGGCTTTCGTTGCACCAGATTTCCTTGGGCGCCAGGCCACTTTCTTCCAGCGGCACGGCGCGCAGGTCGAAGCGCGCCCCGCGTCCCGCGTCGTTGGTCAGTTCGGGGAAGGCGTTCGACAGGCCGCCTGCGCCCACGTCGTGGATCGCCAGGATGGGGTTGTTCGCGCCCTGCTGCCAGCAGTGGTTGATGACCTCCTGCGCGCGGCGTTCGATCTCGGGGTTGCCGCGCTGCACGGAATCGAAATCGAGCGAAGCGGCGTTGGTGCCGGTGGCCATGGAGCTGGCCGCGCTGCCACCCATGCCGATCTTCATGCCCGGGCCACCAAGCTGGATCAGCAGCGAACCGGCCGGGAACTCGATCTTCTCCGTCTGCGTCGCGTCGATCACGCCGACGCCGCCCGCGATCATGATGGGCTTGTGGTAACCGCGCTGCACGCCGTCCACCGACAGCTCGTACTCGCGGAAGTAGCCCAGCAGATTGGGCCGGCCGAACTCGTTGTTGAAGGCCGCGCCGCCCAGCGGGCCCTCGGTCATGATCTGCAGCGGGCTGGCGATGTGCTCGGGCTTGCCGCCCGGCTGGTCGGAGAGGCCACCCCAGAGCTTGCCGACGGTGAAGCCAGTGAGACCCGCCTTGGGTTTGGAGCCGCGGCCGGTCGCGCCCTCGTCGCGGATCTCACCGCCCGCGCCGGTGGAGGCACCGGGAAATGGGGAAATCGCGGTCGGGTGGTTGTGCGTTTCCACCTTCATAAGCACATGGTGCGTGGCGGTTTCGGCCGCATAGGCCGGCGAAGCCTCACCGCCGGCACGGGCCACGAAGCGCTCGACCACGCTGCCTTCCATGATGGAGGCGTTGTCCGAGTAGGCGACCACGGTGTGCTGCGGCGCCAGCTGGTGGGTGTGACGGATCATGCCGAACAGGCTCTTGTCCTGCGCCACGCCGTCGATGGTGAACTGCGCGTTGAAGATCTTGTGGCGGCAGTGCTCGCTGTTGGCCTGCGCGAACATCATCAGTTCGACGTCGGTCGGGTTGCGCTTCAGGCCGGTGAACGCGGTCACGAGGTAATCGATCTCGTCGTCGGCCAGGGCCAGGCCCCAGTCGGTGTTGGCGCGCTCCAGCGCGGAGCGCCCGCCACCGAGCACGTCCACCTGCTCCATCGGCGAGGCGTGCAGTTCGGTGAACAGGGCCTGCGCCTGGCTGCGGTCGAACGAGACGTTTTCCGTCATGCGGTCGTGCAGCAGATCGGCGACAGCGCGCAACTGGTCGTCCGACAGGCTGGCCTTCTTGCCCAGCAGGCCGGACTTGAGGTCGACGCGGTACTCGACCAGGCGCTCCACCCGGTGCAGCGCCAGGCCGCAGTTGTGGGCGATGTCGGTGGCCTTGGACGCCCAGGGCGAGACCGTACCCAGGCGAGGCATCACCAGCAGGGCTGGCGCGCCGGCCTCTTCCAGCTTCAGGTGGGCCGGGGTGCTGGGTTCACCGTAGGTCAGCAGCTCGCCCACGCGCCGCAGCGTCGCCGCGTCGGGCTCGCCGTCGAAGCTCGCGAGGTGCACGAAGCGGGCCGAGAGGCCGGTGATCTTGTCGGAAATGCCCGCGAGACGGGGCAGGAGCTGCTGGACTTTGAAGTCGCTGACGGCGTTGCCGCCTTCAAAAAAGCGCAGGTGCAGGGACACGTTGGGAGCCTGAGGTGCGTAGACCCGGGGGAGGCGCGGGCGGAGTCGAGATTTTATGCGCGCGACCTATAGAGTCATCGCCCTCGATGCCTTGCGCCACAGGGGTCGAAGGGACAATCGTGTGCACCTGAGCATCACCTCCAAAGACGAGGCATGCACCATAGGCATGTAGGTGCCCCCTCCTGGCCTCCGAAGTAGAAACTATTTCACGCTGCGGATGTAGCAGGGCGCAAGCACTCTGAAGATCGGCAGACTTGCGGGAGAGGCTTGCCGCGCGCTTGGTCTGCCGTCTACGAATACAACTGGAGGCTCCGCAACACCTGTCCCGCGCGCAAATTGGCTCGCCGCCTTGGACATCGCGCGCACCAAGAATCCGCTATTTACGTACTTCCCGCTAGTGACTGGCACGTGCATCAGGTCGAGCCGTTCACGCGACTCGCCGACCGCACGTGACATTTGCCATGCAAATAGATGGCTTGAGCAACTCAGCGGGGCACTGCTGGCCCCCGCCGCACCTGCAGGCGGGTACTCCGATATCAGGGACGGCGTCCCCGGAACTCCCTTGGAACATCATCGACAACATTGACTTGAGAGACGTATTCCCTTTGGCCTCATCTAGACAGCGAAGTCATTCGTTGCATCACGCACATACCTTCCGCCGTTGACCGAGAACCACTCTGACCGCATGTAGATTGCATCAGACTGGGGGTTGGCAGGGCCGACAAGTTCGTACACCTTTCCACTCGCCGTCACAGCTCGACGCGACAGTGGGTCATATATCAGGACTGCTGAACTGGCACGTGACTTACCAGTGGCCGCACGATGTCCGACCAAGTGCGTGGAAAAAGGCTTGGCCTCATTGGACCATCCGCAGATGAACGCGGACCACTCCGTCAGATAGATTTGCGGCACTTCCAGTACCGCCGCCCGTACCCACGTCTGCTCCATAGACCGCCTCCTCGCTTCCTGATCACGACACTCTTTGAGCCACTCCGCACGCCCAACGCAGCTTGCTTGGGCATGCGAGCCGAGGTCACTCAGCAATTGTCCAAATCCCACATTCAATGCCTTCATATCGTATACGATATGTTCATTGGACGCTGAGACTGAACTGAGCGGCGACTGGAAGGGCAAGGCTCATGACGAACAAGCCCAGCGGAACACGGCTATGTGCCATTCGGTCACGCCTTCGGCACGCCGGTGCCGCGACGAGACATCGCTCGATTCGCCTCGCGCCTATGCACACTGAGAGGTTTAGATGCAAATGGAATGGCTACTGCGAGCACCAAGATGCGCGAACGGGAGTAGGCCCCTGATGAAAGAGTGCTAGTTGAGCAGCCATGACTCCAAGAGGCCGTACGTTCCTGCTTCAACGCCGCAGAGCGCAGACGTGGTGCTTTATCTCGATCTCGATGGCGTCGTTCAGCATGAAGCGGTGCTCTATCACCCCAAGCGAGGCATCTACATGAGCCCGATACAGACGGGGCGCGTCTTGTTTGAATGGATACCCATTCTCGAGGGGATTCTTCGACCGTACCCGGATGTAGCGTTGGTCCTGAGCAGCACTTGGTGCATTCGCCCTGGATATGCGAAGACGCTGGAACGTCTGCCCTCCTCGCTTGGATCACGATTCATCGGAGGGACTTATCACCGTCGCATCCACGGTGCTGACCCGGCCTCGCTCTCAGTATTTCGAGACACCGCCAGGGGGCTGCAGGTTTGGGAAGATGTCCAACGCAGAAAGCCTCGCCAATGGCTTGCTCTTGACGACGACGTGTCTGACTGGCCGCACTGGGCTCGGGAACACCTAGTCGCATGCGACGGAACCACGGGGCTTTCAGATTTCAACGTACAGGCGGAACTCGCAACCAAGCTCGCAAGATGTCATGAAGCATTGAGCGGCATCCAAGGGACCCAACCATGAGCCTGCGGCCCATCATCATGTTGGACTTCGACGAAGTGATTGTCTTGAATCGTCCGGAAGACGTGGGGGGCTTCGACGCGATCTCAGCAGATTCGCCGCCTGGTTTCTGGAAGCGCCTTTTTCACGAGCCGGCGATGACGACCTTGAAGGAAGCCATTGCAATGCATCACGCACGCGTAGTCATCACGACGAGCTGGCTGCGGTTCTTGGGGCGGGACGGGTTCGAGCACATCTTTAGACAAACGGAGCTCGATGTTCTTTCCAACAGTCTTCATGATTGTTGGGAAGCCCCCCAAAATCGAGGGGAGACTCGTGCACAAGCAATTGACAGGTGGCTGGCCGTCAACCATCGAGGAGAGCCATACGTCATCCTTGATGATGAGATCTCAGGTACCGGCCTGCGCAAGTCCATTCACGACAAGAGTAAGAGGGTCATCCTTTGTAGAGTTGACGTCGGTCTTCACGTGGGTCACTTGCCCATAATCCATGCTGCTCTGCTCAAGGCGCCGTAGCCAGGAAGTGCCCAGATGAAAGATGATTTTCCTCCAGGCGTCTTTGAAAGGCCCCCTGACTATCCGCCAGAGCGCGTCGCGCTTGTCAGGAAGAATATAGGGATGAGCCAGGCAGCGTTCGCAGCGGTGATGAACGTCAGTGTCTCGACGTTTCGAAGATGGGAGTCGCCTACCGCTGGCAAGCGTCCGCGAGGGGCGGCTGCCAGGTTGCTTCAGATCGTCGAGGTCAAAGGGCTTTGATGCCTAGCCTCCTGAACTATCTGAAATATGCAAGAGAACCGCAGCTTCTATATAGATCGCGCGGTGGATCTGGAAATTGCCAGACTCTGCATGCAGCAACATGCCGTGGGAGCTGAGTTGCTTCGTCAGTTACTCCAGGCGGCATTGCAATCAGTCATGACTGGCACGGTGGCCATAGAGTCACTGAGCGTAGTGAAAGGCACCGACTTGGACGAACGTGCGAGCAATGAACGGGTGCTTCGGACTGCCTACTTGGACAGGGAGTTTGACGACTTCGTTCGGAAAATGGCCTTTGATCTGGGATGTAGCAAGAGTGAGCTTGTGTGCTGCGTCATCGGACTGAGGTTTCAAGCCGCCCCACATACAACGCACATACAAGGAACGTAGCTAGATGCTCCTTTCTCTGCGTAGCGGGTTTCATCACGAGACGAGGCTTCGACGCAACTCATCGAGTAACCATCGTCCCGCAAAGCCAAGCACACGATCACGCCTGTGTGCCGCGTAGATGATCAGTCCTTCGGGCGGAGTGGGATCTTCGTGAACCTCGATCGCGGTGAGCTCCCCGGCGGCGATCATTGGCGCCACGAGGTGATCAGGCATGCGGCACCAACCGAATCCCGCCAAAAGAAAATCGAATCGACGACCGAGATCGACAAATCGCCAAAGTCTAGTGCCGGCCACCCCGTAATTTGCGCTGTCCGGGTCGACCGGATCCGACAGGACCAATTGGACATACGGAGCGAGATCGCTCTCTGTCGCCGGACGTCCTAACAAAGCAAGAGGGTGGCCAGGCGCAACGACCGCATGCATTCGAGCGCGCAGCAACGGATAGGCAGCAATGTCATCAGGGACGCCAGGCAGCAGCAAGCACAGGGCAATGGCTGCCGAACCACTGCGAAGCCGCCGTAATGAACCGCCCAGCCCTTCAGTCGAAAAATGCACCGGGAGATCGGGAAAGGTTTCACTCAGCGCGCGCAAGCTGCCAATCAGCGGTGCGGTTGGCACCAGGGGATCGATCGCAATCGTCAACTCTGGCTCTACACCCGCGCGCGTACTGGCTGCAATGGCCTCGAAACGAGTGGCACTTGCGAGCACCGACCGAGCTTGATCGACCAGTACACGCCCCACATCAGTCAGGCGCGGTCGGTGCCCTCGGCGGTCAAACAGTTCAACGCCCTGGATTGCCTCGAGATTGCTGACGGCTTGACTAATCGCCGACTGCGCACGCCTAAGTTCGCGGCCGGCGGCTGAAAAACTGCCGGCCTCGGCAATGGCCACGAGGACGCGCAACTGGTCGAGGGTGAGACTTCCAATCATTGTCCATCTCCAAAACTGATTAAAAGTATCACATTTTCATCGCTTCCGGTGAAGCATTTCGGCCCCTAAATTACTGCTACGACTCCACTTGTAGTTCTGCGCGGCAGTTGCTGAAGCTTTTCAGCCCATCCAGCGGCAGCCCGTGTATTGCTCACCCATTCCGAAAGAAAGAACCCTCAGATGAACAAGCTTCTCGTTGTCGAGACCAGCCCACGCGGCGACCGGTCCGTCTCGCGTCAAATGACCCAACGCTTCCTTACGGCATGGCGCACTGCGAATCCGGAAGGTCACATCGTGCATCGCGATCTCGCCAATCCCGGGCTCTGTTTCGTTACAGCGCCTTGGCTCCAAGCCTACTTCACACCGCCCGCAGATCAATCGCAAGCGATGAAAGAGGAGCTTCGACTGTCCGATGAACTGGTCGCCGAACTCCTTGTGGCTGAGCACCTTGTCATCTCGACACCGGTCTACAACTACAACGTCCCGGCCTCGCTTAAGGCATGGGTGGATCACATCGTACGCAAGGGCATGACGCTCGGCTTTGACGGGCGGGGTCTTGTCAAAGGAAAGAAGGCGACCTTGTTGATGGCTTCTGGCGGCGTCTATTCCGAGGGATCGCCAATAAAGGATCGCGACATCGCGACGCAATACCTTCGGCTCATCCTCGGAGTTATCGGCATCGAGGACGTCACTGTGGTGGCGGGCGGCGGGGCGAAAGCCGTCGACCTGCGTGAGCTGCGTATTTCGGTCGCTGCTGGACACTCATTTCGGTTTCTCTTGGACAGCGGGAACGGCGGGAGATGGACACCCAGTTCGACACTCGTGGACACGCACAATGTGCTGCCAGTAGGCGTTGACGCTGCGGCGCCCAGTTGCCATGTTGGTTTGCCGGGCAGGTGCGCGGCCGGCTAGACTTCACCAATCGGCCAGAAACAGCCATTCCTTTTTCGGAGGTAAGCGTGATGCAATCGGTATCGCCTGACGTCGAAACTCGGGCGTCGAGGGCGGCCTCGTACCATCCGTTGTGGGCACAAGCAACTGCGCATGCGTACTGTGCGACTGATGTGTCCGTTGAGGCCGTGAACCTCATCGGGCGTATGCGCTCATTGACGGACACAACGCGTGAAGAGCTACTGAAGGCGCTCTTGACCGAAAACTCGGTCTTGGTTGTGAGCTGTTGGACCTCCGAGAAACAGCCAGAACCGCTTGCGGGCGGTGGCAAGCATTATGTGTTCTTGCTACACCCCGATTCCTTTCAAGTTCTGCATGCTGGAATTGGAACCTGGCGGGCTTAGCCAGGAGTCCACTTCGGGCCCATCAGGGACATTCGAGCTCTTGATGCCAACGTGTCGAAGCTGACGTTCAAACATTGAGCAACTAGGGAGACTCTGCTATGGCGCCCTCAACCCCCACGCCACGCCGCTTCGCGATGATCCGCAGCTTTCATCTTGCCGACTTCATCACACTGGGCAATGCCGCCTGCGGCGTTTTGTCTGTGTTCCTGGCGATGATGTACATGGCCAGCGGCTCGCTTACGCACTTTCTGCTGTCGGCCGCAATGACACCGCTGGCCTTCGTCTTCGACGTCTTCGACGGGAAGGTGGCGCGCTGGCGTCACCAGCATTCGCCGCTGGGCCGGGAGCTCGATTCGCTGGCCGACGTCATCTCCTTCGGCGTCGGCCCGGCAGCGCTGGGCTTTGCCGCGGGGCTGCAGAGCGGTTGGGACATCGTCATCCTGTGCTACTTCGTCTGCTGCGGCGTCAGCCGGTTGGCGCGCTTCAACGTCACGGCCGAACACCTGACCACCGACTCGGGCAAGGTGGCCTACTTTGAAGGCACGCCGATCCCCACCAGCGTGATCCTCACTGCATTGCTGTCATGGGCCGCCTGGCAGGGAGCGCTGGGAGCGCAACTGTGGGGAGGAGTATGGCAACTTGGGCCCTGGCAGTTGCACCCCATGAGCCTGCTGTTCGCGCTGTCGGGCACGGCCATGATCAGCAAGACCGTGCGCATCCCCAAGTTCTGACCAGTTTGCGGCTACATCCAGCACCACGTCGTTGGAGGCGATGCCAGGAAGCTGCCTGCGTAAACGGCAGCAAATGGCCGATTCCTGAAGTCTAGCCTTGGAGCTGGCGATCGGCTACCTATCAATATGGGAACGCCAGCTTGGCTCAGTTTTGCGATGGCTGCAGCCGCTCTGCAGCTGTAGGAACAGGCCGCCCCATTGCAAGGTAACGACCAGGAAAGCGCGACCTTATCAGCCAGGATTCAGAGCAGCTCGCCCTCTGATCTTGCGCATCGATTCGCCCTTCAGCTGGACCCGATGAGCTTGATGCACCACGCGATCAAGAACCGCATCCGCGACGGTTGGATCTGGGAAGAAACCGTGCCAAGTGTCCGCGGGGTACTGACTGGTCAGAAGCAGAGATCCCGTGCGCATGCGCCGGTCGGCAACATCGAGCAAGACCTGCGCTGCGGTTGGGGACATTTCCCCGATTCCAAAGTCATCAAGGATTAGCAGGTTGGGTTTGTAGAGGGCCGTTTTGAGTTTTGGCAGCGAGGCATCGAGCACCGCTTGACCGATGCTGGTGAAGAGGTCGTTGGCCACGTAGAAGGCCACGGTCATGCCCAGCCGACAGGCCTGGTGGCCGAACGCCGACGCTAGCCAGGTTTTACCCACACCCGTGGGCCCGAGGATCATGAGGTTCTGCTTTCGCGCGATCCAGCTGCAATTGGCCAACGTTGACATCAGCGCCTTGTCCAGCCCTCGACTTGCACGCGCGTCATAGTCTTCAAATGCGGCAATTTCCGGAAAGCCGGCCGATTTCACGAGGCGGTTGAGCTTGCGGGAATTCCGGGTGGAGACTTCCGACTCAAGAAGCAAACCGAAGCGATCGTCAAACGCAAGCTGTTGCAGCTTGGCCTGCTCTTGCTGGAGTTCATAGGCTGTCGCCATGGCGTTCAGGCGCAGTTCGCGCAACTTGTTCAAGTTCTGGGTATTGGTGCTCATGTTTAATCTCCGAAGTATTGGGCGCCGCGCAGGTTGTCGTGCTCCATGCGGGGCGGTGGCGTGGCAGGACGGGGCCGCAGGTCCGCCTGGTTGGTCAGGATCGAAGTGATGCTGCGCAGCGAAGTGATGTTCAGCGGGAGTGCGTAGCGGCAGACGGACTCGAAGCGATCCTCGCCATGGTCCCGCGCCAGATCTCGCATGCGTCGGGCAGCGCGCATGCCATTTGCGGGATCGCGCCGCTCGTTGAGGTGGTAGCCGATCATTTCCTGAGCACTGACGCCCACCGCAGTGGCCCATTGCATCAGCGCCTTGGGCTCGCCTTCCAGAACCCGCTGGTGGGCCACAGGCCGGTGTTCAGGAAGCGTGGTGCTGTTGCCCGGCTCAGTGAGCAGCGCGTGCAACGCTACCCGGCGGCCACCTCGAAACACCTCCACCATGGACGCGGTGATGCGCAGATCGACGCGTTCTCCAGCCAGCTGAGAGGGAACTGAGTAAAAGCAGCGCAGGTGCTCTACATGGTGGTCATTGCCCACGCGGACTTGATAGCGCCAGTCGCACAACTCGAAGCGCTTTTGCACAAGCGGCTTGAGCGTAGCGCGTTCATCGCTTTCAAACCTGCTGCGCCGACAGCCTGGCAGTTTCTTGAACGGATGATCGTTGAGCTCGTGGTTCAACCGGCGCAGCTCCTTGTTGAGCTCGTCGATGCTGAAGAACACCCGATCGCGCAGTTTGAACAGTATCCAGCGCTGCGCGATCTGCACGCCCACCTCTGCTTTGGATTTGTCCTTTGGGCGCCTTGGCCTGGCGGGTGCAGGAGCGGTGTCGTAGTGGTGGAGGCAGTCGCGGTAGGTCGGGTTGATAACCAACTCATCGCGGCTGCGGCGCCAGACAGCGGCCTTGAGGTTGTCACTGACCACCCAGCACGGTGCCCCCTCCAAGAACTCAAAGCACTCGACGTGGCACTGCACCCAGTCACCAGTCGTCTGGGTGGGGACGGCGTGCACAAAGGTGTAGTTGGAGTAGCCGAGCACCGCGATGAAGATTTGAGCAAACCGAGAGGGGCCGCCAGCAGGGTCTCGGATCTCCACGGTCCTGCCAGCGAAGTCCACAAACAACTTGTCGCCTGGCCGGTGTACTCGGCGCATGACTACGTGAAGATTCTTTCTCCAGGCCCGGTATCCGACCGCGAACTGGGTGTAGGCCACCCCTTCGGGGCATGTTTCCCTCCACTCGCGCCACAGCTGCTCCATGGTCGCATCGGGGCGTTGCATTTCCGTGTGCACCCACTGCCAGTCGGGCAGAGGTTTCCGCTGCGCAATGGAGCGATCGCGCGTGCCCAGGGTGTCTCGCCACTGATCGTCGTCAAGCGGCGCTATCGCTGACCATTCGTGCCCCTGCTTTCGCAGCATTCGGCGGAAGCTGCCGATCGTGGAAGGCGACATGCCCACGGTGCCGGCGATGGCGCGGTCAGAACTGTTGGGATCGTAATAGTGCAAGCGGGCGATTTCCCGCTGCAGGTGAATTGGAATGCGCATGGACTCACTTCTTGCCCAGCGCGGGAGGACGCGCTGCAAGGACGAGTTTGCCCAGCACGCCCAGCACTTGACGTGCCGAACGCTGCGACCGATACTCCATGCCACGAGATCTTTCCAAATCTTGCTGGCCTCGGCCGGACAAAAAGCCTGAGCTGCAACTCGGGCTTTTTCGTTTCTGGACGTGTAGTTTTTTTGCTCGGTGAGGCTCCTGGTTGCTGTTGATATGACGGCGCGATGCCATCGACATTGCGCGCGTTGTCGATATCCCCGTCCACGTTGCCGAAACAAGTGTCCACGTCGCCGAAAGAAACGTTTGGGCCGTCAAAACGGCAAGCTCGACACTTGGATCGGCACGCCGAATGCGGGGATCGGCCATCGTACGAAAGTCGATCAGGCCAAACTACTGGGCTATCTGGACACTTGAAATGCCGCTGTACCTCGACGACGCAGTGCCGCCACCCATGCCCCGAGCTTTCCTGGACGTTCTGCTCGATGGATACACGTCCTTCGGCGATGAGGCCGTGAACCCAGCCATGGTCATCGGCCTGCTGCGCGAACGCTTGCTGCCGCTCTTGCCGGACGTGCACAAGTCACTATTTGATCTACGGGGGCAGACCAGTTGGGATAGCCTCTGGATCCTCTACGCGAACCTTGCTACCGCCAGTGGTGGCACTGACAAGCAGCTCGGGGCAAGCGCAGCTGTTGTGAGCATCTTCGTGCGGCACACCACTCGACCACCGCGCGAGGTTGAGTTTCCTGCTCACCTGGAATTGGCGTCATTCGCGCGGATGGCTGACGTGCTCGGTCTGCCCAAGGCACATCCACACGTGGGCGCACAAGAAGTCGCTACGCCGCTCTACGCATTCTGTCGGTACTGCTGGCTGCCGCAGCGCTCGCGCGGCGTGTGCGAGAACCATTCCACCAACTCCACGTCTCGGG
>NZ_JBLYYB010000115.1:0-15605 GCF_048549895.1 Hydrogenophaga sp. | reverse complement strand
GTGGAGGCGCGTGAGGCGCAGAAGGCGCAGGCCTGCGCCGAGCGACTGGTGGCGGCCGTGCGGGCCCAGGTACCAGCGTGAGTGGGGTTGCCGTCGTTCGCGCAGACTGTGCCAACCCCGTTCACGCGGCAGCCCTGGTCAGCTTGCTCGACGCCTACGCCAGCGACCCGGCGGGTGGTGGCGAAGGCCTGTCGGACTTTGCCAAAGAAAACCTCGTGCGCGAACTCGCCGCCCGGCCTCAGGCCTACAGCGTGCTGGCCTTCGACGGCGTGCAGCCCGTGGGCCTGGTGAACTGCATCGAAGGCTTCTCCACCTTCGCCTGCAAGCCGCTGGTGAACGTGCACGACGTGGCCGTGCTGGCCAGCCACCGGGGGCGCGGCATTGCCGAGCAGATGCTCGTGCTGGCCGAGGCCATTGCCGTGGAGCGCGGCGCGGTGAAGATGACGCTGGAGGTGCTTTCGGGCAACCACGGCGCCGTGCGCCTGTACAAGCGCATCGGCTACACGGGTTACCAGCTCGACCCGGCCATGGGCACCGCCAACTTCATGCAGAAGTGGTTGAGCTGAAGGCGCTTCAGTAAAGCAGGAAGGGCGCGCGCTCCACAGCCCAGGCCGCTTCGTCGGCAGCGGCGGCCGCCTCCAGCACCTCGGGCGCAGCCGACACATCGTCCACCCACTCGCGCAGCAGCGGCCCGCCGTTGATGAGGTCGATCGCCAGGCGGTCGTGTTCGTACTCGTACGCAAAGTCGCGCCATAGCGGGTATTCGGGCGCCTGCAGGCGCAGCGCGCGAAACGCCAGGGCCTGCAGTCGCCAGGGCTTGAAGGCCGCGTGGTCGTAGTGGCCCGGGTCTTCCACATGGATCTGCACGCCGGCGCACAGCTGCCCCTGGTGTTTGTGGAAGGTGGGTTCGAAGAAACACGGGCGCAGCACGCAACCCTGCAGCCAGCGCGGCGCGATGCGGCGCATGTCGGCCAGCAGGCGCGGCACGTCGATGCCCGGCGCGCCAAACAGCTCCAGCGCGCGCGTGGTGCCGCGGCCTTCGGACAGCGTCGTGCCTTCCAGCATCACGGTGCCGGCGTAGGCGCGCGCCATGCTCAGGTTGGCGGCGTTCGGGCTGGGGTTGACCCAACTGCGCTCGGTGGGCCAGCCAAAGCCGGGGGCGGCGTCGGGTTGCCAGCCGGTCATGGCGATCACGCGGTAATCGACGCTGAGGCCCAGCTTGGCAATGAACCAGTGGCCGAGTTCGCCCATGGTCATGCCGTGGCGCATGGGCATGGGGCCGGCGCCCACAAAACTCTCCCAGCCTTCGCGCAGCGTGAGGCCTTCAATGGGGCGGCCTGCAGGGTTGGGCCGGTCCAGTACCCACACCGCCTTGCCGTGCTGTGCGGCGGCTTCCAGCACATAACGCAGCGTGGTGATGAAGGTGTAGATGCGGCAGCCGAGGTCTTGCAGATCGACCAGCAACACGTCGAAGCTGGCCATCATGGCGTCGGTCGGGCGGCGCACCTCGCCGTAAAGGCTGAACACCGGGATGCCCAGGTGCGGGTCGAGGTAGTCGTGCGACTCGACCATGTTGTCCTGCTTGTCGCCGCGCAAGCCGTGCTGCGGGCCGAAGGCGGCCGACAGGGTCACATCGGGCAGGGCGGCCAGGGCATCGAGCGCGTGGGTGAGGTCGCGCGTGACCGAGGCCGGGTGCGCGAGCAGGGCGACGCGCTGACCCTCGAGCGGCGCGCGAATGGCGGGGTCTTGCAGGAAACGATCGAGGCCGAATTGCATGGCGTTCAGTTCGCGGGCAGGGTCAGGCGCAGCGAGCGCCCGGCGGGGTGGTGGAAATCGGGACGGGCTTGTGGGTGCTGCAGCGCCCAGTAGCTCAGGCGCCCATCGTGTTCTTCAATGACAGCACACAGCGCCAGCGCAAGGTGTCGGGCGGGCGAAGGCAGGGCAGCGCGGGGCAGGTGCACGTCCAGGGTGAGAAGCGTCGGTGTGACGGCGAGTTGCATCACAGGCGCCGGCAGATCGGGTGAGGGCGAGGTGTCGCGCTGGCGCTCACCGGCAAACCGGTAGGCCGCCCACTGGCCCGAGGGCGAGAAGTTGAATTCGCGGTAAGCCACATCACCCTCGACCGCCACAAAGGCCTCAAAGCAGGTGTGTTGCCACAGGCCGTCGGCCGGACCCGGTTCGGTGGGCGGTGGGATGCGCAGGCTGGCCGTGTCGCCGCTCACCGTGTACACGAGCCGCAGACCTTCAGGGGTCCAGTGCGTCACCACCGACACATCCAGGGCCAGGCCTGCCGGTGTGGCCGGGTGGCAGTGCAGTGGGTGGGAAGGGCTGGAGAGGGTGGGCGTCACAGCCCCGTATTCTCGGTCATGGCGTCCCGGTCAGCGGGTGGTGCAACTGGCGGATGCGGTGTCGCCCGCCGTCACTTCGCAAGGCTCACCCTGGCAGCAGTGGGCGGTGAGGAACTGCAGCAAGTCGTTCATGGCACCGAACTCGGCGCGGTAGATCAGGTGGCGGCCATCGCGCTCTTGCGACACCAGCCCGGCGTGGCTGAGCTCCTTGAGGTGGAACGACAGCGCCGTGCTGGCCACGCCCAGCGATTCGCTGAGCTGGCCCGGCGTGAGACCAACGGGTCCTTGCGCCACCAGCGCGCGGAAGATGCGCAGGCGCGTCTCTTGCGCCAGTGCGCCGAGGGATTTGACGGCCAGGGCCTCATTCATGGAATCTCCTTCAAACAGGTGTGTGTTGCCGCGCGACGTGGGTGGGCAGCTTGAGCGTGGCCAGCCAGCACACGACCAGCATGAACGCCGAGCCCAGCAGCGCATACAGCAGCCCGCCCCACTGGTAGAGCAAGCCCGAGAGCAGCGTGCCGCTGAAGCGGCCCAGCGCGTTGGCGGCGTAATAAAAGCCCACGTCTTCCGCCGCTTTCTCCGAGCCTGCGTAGGCCAGCACCAGATACGAGTGCACGGACGAGTTCACCGCGAACGCAAAGCCAAACACGCCCAGCCCACCCACCACCACCCAGGGCAGGTGCGGCACGTTCAGCGCCACGGCGACCGCCAAGCCGATGGGCACCAGCGCCAGCAAGGCCGACCACAGCCGCGCGGCCGGCACCTCGGTGCTCAGGCCGTCGCTGCTGCGTTTCACCAAGGCCGGCGCCATGGCCTGCACCGCGCCGTAGCCGATGGTCCAGGCGGCCAGAAAGGTGCCGACCATGGTGAAGGTCCAACCCTGCGAGTACAGGTACACCGGCACGCCCACCACAAACCACACGTCGCGCGCGCCGAACAGCACCACGCGCGCGGCGGCCAACACGTTCACGCCGGTGTTCTTGGCAAAGAGTTCCCTGGCCGACTTGGACGCTTTGCTCTTGCCCATCATCTGCGGCAGCGAGGTCACCACACCCACCAGCACCAGCGCCAGCAGCGCCGACATGGCCCACAGCGCCTGCTGGAAACCCAGGGTCTGCAACAGCAGGCCGCCCAGGAAAAAGCCGACGCCCTTCATGGCGTTCTTGCTGCCCGTGAACCAGGCCACCCACTTGAACAGCTGACCCGAGCCCTGGTTCTTTGCCTGGTCGGCTGTGACCTTGATGGCGGACTTGCTGGCGGTTTTGGTGAGGTCTTTGGCCACACCACAAATGCCCTGCGCCAGCACCACCCAGGCCACCGACATCGCCGCGCTCCAACCAGGGTCGAGGAACGACAGCACCGTGAAGCCGATGATCTGCGTGACCAGGCCCACGGTGAGCATGCGTGTGATGCCGTAGCGCGTGGCCAGCCAGCCACCCACGAAGTTGGCAACAATCCCGGCCGCTTCGTACAGCAGGAACAGAAACGCCAGCGTGAACGGCGAATAGCCCAAGCCGTAGAAGTGCAGCAGCACCAGCATGCGCAGCGCGCCGTCGGTGAGCGTGAAGCCCCAGTAAGCGGCGGTGACGATGGCGTAGTGGCGCTCGGCGGTGTTCATTCAGATCCCGACGCTGTGCATGTGACAAGCCAGGTCGACCATGCGGCAGGCGTAGCCCATCTCGTTGTCGTACCAGGCGTAGACCTTGAGCAGCGTGCCGTCGGTGACCATGGTGGAGGGTGCGTCCACGATGCTCGAGCGCGTGTCGCGTGCGTAGTCCACGCTGACCAAGGGGCGTGTCTCGTAACCCAGGATGCCGGCCAGCGGACCTTTCGCGGCTTGCCCGAACAAGGCGTTCACTTCGTCTACCGTCGTTTCGCACTGCAGTTCGAACACGCAGTCGGTCAGTGAGGCGTTGAGCGCCGGCACACGCACCGCGTGGCCGTTGAGCTTGCCCTTGAGTTCGGGGTAGATCAGTGCGATGGCGGTGGCGCTGCCGGTGGTCGTGGGCGCCAGGCTCATCAGCGCGCTGCGGGCGCGGCGCAGGTCTTTGTGCGGCGCGTCCACCACCAGGTTGGTGTTGGTCGGGTTGTGCAGCGTGGTGATCTGGCCGTGGCGGATGCCGATGGCCTCATGCACCACCTTCACCACCGGCGCCAGGCAGTTGGTGGTGCACGAGGCGGCGGTCACGATGCGGTCGCGCGCAGGCTCATACAGCGTTTCGTTCACGCCCACCACGATGTTGAGCACACCGCCCGTCTTCACCGGCGCGGCCACGATCACGCGCTTGGCGCCACGGTCCAGATGGCCCTGGATGGTCTCGGGCGTGAGGAACTTGCCGGTGCACTCCAGCACCAGGTCCACGCCGAGGTCGCCCCAGGGAATGTCGCTTGGCGAGGCGTGCGAAGAGAACGACAGGCTGTGTTGGCCGATGCGGATGCTGTCTTCGCCCTCGGCGGCAATGTCGGCGCGCCACTTGCCTTGCACGCTGTCAAACGCCAGCAGGTGGGCCGTGGCGGCGGCACCACCCTTCAACTCGTTGAGGTGCACCACCTCAAGCCGGTTGCCTGCGCGTGGGTCGGTGGCGTCGCGTTCGGCCGCGCCGAGGGCGGCGCGCAGGGCCAGGCGGCCAATGCGGCCCATGCCGTTGATGCCAACTTTCATGCGGATATATCCTTTCAAGATTGGTTGAAGTGTTGAACGGTTTTGTGACGTCCGTGTGACCGCTCTGAGCGGCCTTCAGGGCACGACAACGACCGGCGCGAAGCCGCCGCCTTCGGTGCGGAAGTTGGTGGTCTGGCCGGTCCAGGTGCGCGCGGCCAGCAGTTGCACCTCGCCTCGGTAGGTGTAGGCGCGCAGATCCAGCTTGAGGCGCTGGGTGTCGTCCTGCACACGCACCAGTCGCTCGCTGGGCGGCACCAGGGCTTGGGCCACGTAGTCGCCGGCCATGATGTCACCCCACACGCGGCGGGTGAGCTTGTCGCCCCGGTAGGCCGCGCGCGCGCCAAAGCCCGCCGCCGGTTTGAAGAACAGGCCACGGCGATGGGCCCACAGCGCATCGGCCTTGTCGGCGCTCACCCGTTGTGTGGTGGGCACCACGGCGCTCAGCAGGGCGCGGTCTGCTTCGCTCACGCCCCACTGCGCGAGCAGGTTGTTGTCAGACAGCGCGATGAGATTGCGTTTGTCGGCGTACAGGGCATGGGTGCGCGGATGCGGTGTGAGCACCACCGCGCCGGCCTCATGGGCCATGCGCAGAGCCTGGTGCGTGTCATCCTGCAGATAGAAGTCGGTCAGGCGGTTGTAGACCAGGTCCACCGCCGTGCCCGGGGGGAGGTCGGGGTGGTGCAACGAGCCGCCGTGCCATTGCAACTCCCTCGCGTCGGCCACCCGCGCGGTCAGGCCGTGCGCGGCGAACAGTTCGCGAAACATGTCGAACTCGGGCGCCAGGTACTGCTGCGCGGGCGCGTCGTCCACGATGAGCACGGTGCGCAGGCTTGCGTTGCCGCGTTGCGCGACCCACTCCTTGCGAAACATGTCGACAAACACCTCGTCGAGCAGGCGCAGCGCCCCGCGCGGATCGGCCACCGGGCTCATGGCGTTGCAGCAGGCGCTGTGCGCGCGCGCCACGGCGGCGTTGAGCAGCGCGCCGCCCGCGTTGCTGTTGATCTCGATCAGGCGCGGACCCGGGCCGGTGAGGTGGAAGTCGTAACCCATGAACACACCCGCCGGGCCGTGGTCCTGTGCGGCGATGGCGGGCGCCCGCGCCAGCGCCTGCTGCTGCCAAGCGGGCAGGGCGACCACGCGCTCGATGGCGCTCACCGCCTGCTGGATGCGCAGCGCCATGCCGCTGTCCATGAACACTGCGCTGGCCGAAAACAGGTGCGGATGGCTGAGCGTCATGCGCGCGGCCAGCCCGTCCAGCGCCGGACCGGTTTCGAGCTGTTCGCGCAGGAGCGGCAGCGACAGCGTCTGGCAGGCACAGCCCAGGTTGAGGGTGTCGGCGAGGTTCATGGGAGATGCTTTTTTATCGTTTCAATAATAGTTGAAGTGTTGCCGTGCAGCCCGGCGGCGGGCTTGTCACCAAAATTTCACGCGATTGCCTTGGGAGGGTCATGACCGGTTTTCACACTGCATGTTCATGAACTCACAACCCGTTTTTCAAGCCGCATCACCAGAGCAGACCCTCGTCAACCTGACCGCGCTGCCCGTGCCACACGGCATCGACGTGTCTTGGGCCAGGCACCAGAGCGAGGTGCGCGAGGCGCAGAAGCTGCGCTTCGATGTGTTTGCCACCGAGATGGGAGCCCGCCTGCCCAACGCAGTTCCCGGCCATGACGTGGACCTCTTCGACGACTTCTGCGAACACCTGCTGGTGCGAGACAAAAACAGCCAGCAGGTGATCGGCACCTACCGCGTGCTCACCCCGGCCCAGGCCAGGCGGGTAGGCAGCACCTACAGCGACACCGAATTCGATCTCACCCGCCTGCGCACTGTGCGCGAGCGCATGGTGGAGCTGGGCCGCAGCTGCGTGCACCGGGACCACCGCCATGGCGGCGTGATCATGGCGCTGTGGGGCGCCTTGGCCAGCTTCATGGTGCGCAACCAGCTCGACACCATGATCGGCTGCGCCAGCATCCCCATGCAGCACGAGGGCGCGCACGGCATGGTGGGCGGCGGGCACGCAGCGGCCAGCATCTGGCGCCAGGTGAAAGACCAGCACCTCGCGCCGATCGACTTTCACGTGCGCCCGCGCCTGCCGCTGCCGGTGGACCGGCTGGACAGTTCGCTGGAGGTGCAACCGCCTGCGCTCATCAAAGGTTATTTGCGCCTGGGCGCCAAGGTGATGGGCCCGCCGGCCTGGGACCCGGATTTCAACGCCGCCGACCTGCCCATGCTGATGCGCCTCTGCGATCTGCCTGCGCGCTACCGCAAGCACTTCCTGGGGGCCTGATGCCCGCATGAAGATCCTGCTCGTCACCGACGCCTGGCAACCCCAAGTCCATGGGCTGGTCTCCACGCTGGTGGACCTGGTGCGCCAGTTGCAGGTGAACGGGCAAGAGGTGGTGGTGATCCAGCCCGGGCAATTCCACACGCGCCCCTGCCCGGGTCACCCCGGTCTGGAGCTCGCGCTGTTCCCCGGCGCCCGGTTGCGCTCGCTCATGGACTCGGCCCAAGCCGATGCCATCCACATTGCCACCGAGGGTCCGCTGGGGTGGGCGGCGCGGCGCCATTGCTTGCGGCGTGGTCTGCCGTTCACCACCGCGTTCCATGGTCGGTTGCCCGAGATGCTGAAGACGGCGTTCGGCTTGCCGTTGTCCTGGGGTTATGCGTTGTTGCGCCGGTTCCACCAGCCTTCCAGCGGCGTGCTGGTGCCCAACGAAGGCCTGCTCAGCCGGTTGAAAGCCCGCGATTTTCAGCACCTGCGCTTGTGGACGCCGGGCGTGGACACGCACCTGTTCGCGTTGAGCGACCGCACCCGCTCGCTGGCCGCACTCGGCCCGCTGGCGCACCCGGTGAGCCTGTATGTTGGTCGGCTCTCGGCCGAGAAAAATGTCGAGGCGTTCTTGTCGCTCGACGTGCCGGGCAGCAAGGTGGTCTGTGGCAAAGGCCCGATGGCATCGGGTCTGCGCGCGCGCTACCCCAATGTGCACTGGCTCGGTGAGCTGCCGCGCCACGAACTCGCGCAGGTGTATGCGGCGGCCGATGTGTTCGTGTTTCCCTGCCGTGGCGAAACACAGGGGCAGGCCATGCTGGAGGCCATGGCCTGTGGCGTCCCCGTGGCGGCCCACCCGGTGGATGGACCGTTGCAACTGGTGGGCCAGAACCTGGGCGGTGCACTGCACGACGACTTGCGTGTGGCCTGGCACGACGCGCTCAAGATCCAGCGTCACCAGGCGCGCGACCGCGCCCTGCTGTCGGGCTGGGGCCGGTCCAGCGCGGTGTTTCTGTCGCACCTTGTCGTGTTGCCCCGGCATCGCAGACAACGGCCACGATCAGACTTCGGCGTGCGCATCAACGAGGCTGGGGCGATCACAAAACTGTCACACAAACGTCATTCGGTCGTTGAATAATCGTCACGGTCAGTGCGCTGGCCGCCGGGCACACTGCGCACAACACAGCGCTTGCGGGAACCGGGGCCGTCGCGCCCGGCGACAACAACAACACCAGACATGAGCGGCAACAACTCCAACAGCAAGCTTCCCTTTCTTGATCGCGATCACAGCATCCTGGCGTTCAACGAACGCGTCATGGACTGGGCGCGTCGTCCCGACGTTCCGCTGCTGGAGCGCTTGCGCTACCTCAGCATCGTCTCCAGCAACCTCGACGAGTTCTTCGAGGTCCGCGTCGCACCCCACCTCACCGCAGCGCAGGCCAACGAGCAGCGTGGCCAGTACACCGCACAGACTTTCGAGAAGCTGTCCGAGGACATCCACGAACTGGTGGCCCAGCAGTACGCCATCTACAACGACGAGCTGCTGCCCCTGCTGGAGAAAAAGGGCATCAAGCTGATCTCGCACGGCGAGCGCAATCCGCGCCAACGGCGCTGGGTCAAGGAGTTCTTCGTCAACGAGGTGCAGCCGCTGCTGATGCCGGTGGGGCTGGACCCCGCGCACCCGTTTCCGCAGGTGGCCAACAAGTCGCTCAACTTCATCGTGCGCCTGGCGGGCAAAGACGCCTTTGGGCGCGAAAACGAAATCGCCATCGTGAAGGTGCCGCGCATCCTGCCGCGCTTCTTCCGCATGCCGCCCATCAAAGGCTCCAAGCAGACGCACTTTGTCTCCATCTCCAGCCTGATCCGCTCGCACCTGGGCGACCTGTTCCCGGGCCGCCAGGTCACCGAGTTTTCGCAGTTCCGCGTCACGCGCCACTCCGATCTGGCGGTGGACGAAGAAGAGGTGAAAAACCTGCGCACCGCCCTGCGCAAGGGCTTGCAGCAGCGCCACTACGGCCAGGCCTTGCGCCTGGAAGTCTCGGCGGGCTGTTCGGAGTTTCTGTCCAACTTTTTGCTCGAGCAATTTGCGTTGCCTGCCAAGGCCTTGTACCGCGTGCCCGGGCCGGTGAACCTGGTGCGCCTGAACCAGCTGATCGACAAGGTGGACGCGCCCGCGCTTCGGTTCGAGTCTTACAACTCGGGCTGGCCCGCTCAGCTCACACCGGGGCAGTCGTACTTTGAGCGGCTGCAGCAGGGCGACGTGCTGATCCACCAGCCCTACGAGAGTTTCGATGCCGTGCTCGCCTTCCTGCGCGAGGCGGTGGAAGACCCCGATGTGCTGGCCATCAAGATGACCATCTACCGCACCGGCGCGAAGTCCGAGCTGATGAACCTGCTGCGCGAAGCCGTGCGCCGCGGCAAGGAAGTGACCGCCGTGGTGGAGCTCAAGGCGCGCTTTGACGAAGAGGCCAACATCAACTACGCCGAGCGGCTGGAGTCGGTGGGTGCGCAGGTGGTCTACGGCGTGGTGGGCCTCAAGACCCACGCCAAGATGCTGCTGGTGACCCGGCGCGAGGCCAGCGGACTCAAGCGCTACGCGCACCTGTCCACCGGCAACTACAACCCGGGTACGGCACGGCTGTACACCGACATCAGCTACCTCTCGGCCGACGACGCACTCACCGCCGACCTGGAGCAGATCTTTCTGCACCTGGCCAGCCAGAACCGCCTGCCCAAGCTCAACAAGGCGCTGATCGCACCATTCCACCTGCACAAGGCCATGCTGGACAAGCTGGACGCGGCGGGCGCAGCCGCCAAGGCCGGGCAGGACGCGCGCGTGATCGTGAAGATGAACGCGCTGACCGATGAACAGCTGGCCCGCGCGCTCGCTGCGGCCTCGCAGCAAGGCGTGAAGATCGACCTCATCATCCGCGGCGCCTGCATCCTGCCGGCGCAGGTGCCGGGCTTCACCGACAACGTGCGCGTGCGCTCGGTGATCGGACGTTTGCTGGAGCATTCGCGGGTGTTCTATTTCCGCACCGGTGAGACAGAAGAGCTGTGGCTCTCAAGCGCCGACTGGATGAACCGCAACATGCTGCGCCGCATTGAGCTGGCCTGGCCGGTGACCGACCAGGCGCTGCGCCACCGCGTCATCGACGAGTGCCTCTCGGCCTACCTGCACGACACCAAGGACGCCTGGTTGCTGCAGCCCGACGGCCGCTATGTGCCCGCCAGCATCACCGGCAGCGGCCGTACGCGCGCCGTGATGCACTCGGCACAAGCCAGCCTGATGGCGCGTTACGGCAGCAAGGGATAGGCAGCCCGATGGAAGGCAGGACCATGGACTTGATTCTCTGGCGGCACGCCGAGGCCCATGAGCACCCCGACCTGCTCGCAGGGGTGCCGGGCGACGCCAAGGATCTGGCGCGGCGCCTCACCGCGCGCGGCGAAAAGCAGGCCACCCGCATGGCCACCTGGCTGGACCGGCAGTTGCCCGAAGCCGCGCGCATCTGGAGCAGCCCGGCCCTGCGGTGCGAGCAGACCGCGCTGGCCCTGGGCCGCAAGTTCAAGCTGAGGGAAGAGCTGTTGCCCGAAGGCGATCCGCTGGCCCTGCTGGAACTGGTGCAGTGGCCGCACGGCAAGTCGCCGGTGGTGGTGGTGGGCCACCAGCCCACCCTGGGCCGGGTGATTGCGCGGCTGCTCAACCTGGCCGAGGACGATTGCTCGGTGAAGAAGGGTGCGCTGTGGTGGCTGCGCCACCGCGAGCGTGCCAGCGGCAACCAGACCGTCGTGGTGACGGTTCAGACCCCAGAGTTGATCTGAACAAAACCCGGGGTCATGCCCCGGGCAGGCTTCAGACGGCTGCGGCCTTTTTGGCAGGGGCAGCGGCTTTTTTCGCAGCGGGCTTGGCCGCCACTTTTTTGGCTGCCGGTTGAGTTGCCGCTTTGGCTGCAGGCTTGACCGGCGCCTTGGAAGCCACTTTCACTTCGACCTTGGCCGCAGGCTTGGCCACCGTTTTCGCCGAGGGCTTTTTCGCGGCTTCAGGCTTCTTCTCGGTGCCGGTGGGGCGGCCGGTCTTGAGTGTGGGCACGGCAGACAGCGCAGCCTTGAAAGCGGCGTCGTTCAGACCTTGCAAGGCCATGAGGCCAGCGCGCAGCAACTCGCTTTTCTTGACGCTGGTGCCCAGCGCGATGGCGCGGGTCTTCAGCGTTTCGATGGCGGCGAATTCGGCCTTGGGGATGGTGAAGCTGTCGCGCACGAGCTTGGGCTTTTTGTTGTTCTGACTGGCCATGGATGCACTCCGGTGGTGGATAAAAAAGAGCGCAGTATAAACCGTATAAATCGTTTATACGGTTGTGACAGCAGGGTGACAGGTGCGTGACAGCGCCCTGTCTGCGCCCGCTTCAGTTCAACGGATGTCCGCTGTCAGCTTCCAGGCCGATTTTTGCCACGCCACCACCTCTTCACCCAGCAGCCAGGCCGACTGCGGATAGCGCTTGGCCCAGCCCGGGTTGGTGGCCAGCTTGAACGCACGCGGCTTGTAACTCAGCTTCACCGACTCGTGCTCAGGCATCTGCCGCGCATGGCACAGCAGCACGGCCAGGCGCAAGGCCATGAGCTGTTTGGCGAACAGTTCGTCTTGCAGGGCGTCTTCAAGCTTGCGCAGTTTGCCGCGCTGTCCCAGCACCAGCTGGCTCATGCGGTGCAGCTCGGGCAACGAAAAACCCCGTGCATCCACGTTGTCCAGGATGTAGGCGCCGTGGTGGTGCGAGCGTTCGTGCGAGATGTGGGTGCCTATCTCGTGCAGGCGCGCGGCCCAGGCGAGCTTCTGCGAATAACGCTCGTTCTGCGCATCCAGCGCGGCGATCTGCGAGAAGAGGGCGATGCTCACGGTGCTCACCCGTTTGCCCTGGGCCTCGTCGGCGGAGAAGCGGTGGGTCAGCCAGCTCACGGTGCGTTCACGCACGTCGCCGCCGTCGGTGTCGCGGTCGATCAGGTCGTACAGCGCACCGTGGCGCAGCGCGCCCTGGGCCGGCAGCATCTGCTCGATGCCGAACAAGTCAAAAATGGCGCGCAGCACGCTCACGCCGCCACCGATCACCGGGCGCCGATCGTCCTTCAGACCCTCCAGCCGCAACTGGTCGACGTTGCCGGCTTTGACCATGCGGTCGGTGAGCCAGTCCAGCCCGGAGCGGGTGACCACGCCCGAGGCCCAGCCGTTGGCGGCCAGCATGTCGGCCACCGCGCCGACCGTGCCCGACGAGCCGTAGGCCACGGTCCAGTCGGCCGGCGGGAATTTGTCCAGCGCTTCGTCGATCACCGCCTTGGCGGCCACTTCGGCGGTCTTGAAAGCGGCGGCTGAGAACTGCCCGCGCGGAAAGTAGCGCGTGGACCAGGCCACGCTGCCCAGGCGGTACGACTCCATGGTCCGGGCCGAATAGCCCTGACCCTGGATCATTTCGGTGGAGCGCCCGCCGATGTCGACGACCAGGCGCTTTTCGTCGGAGTGCGGCAGCAGGCGAGAAACACCCTGGTAAATCAGGCGCGCCTCCTCGTAGCCTGACACCACGTCGATCGGAAACCCCAGGATCGTCTGGGCCTGGCGCACAAAATCCTCGCGGTTTTTGGCCTCGCGCAGGGTCTGGGTGGCCACGGCGCGCACCTGCTGGCGCTTGAACCCGTGCAGCCGCTCGGCAAAGCGCGCCAGGCACTCCCAGCCGCGCTCCATGGCGGCCTGGCTGAGGTTTTTTTCCTCGTCCAGCCCATTGCCCTGGCGCACCGTTTCCTTGAGGTATTCGATGCGCTCGATGTGCCCCGAGTGGTAACGGCCGATTTCCAGCCGAAAACTGTTGGAGCCGAGGTCGATGGCGGCAAGTAGGGTACCGTTTTGCATGCGAAAGGGGGGAGCGGCGAGCCGGATCGGCTCAGGGGAAAGCGGGTAAGGCGGCGCGAGCCCGGATTGTGACGCATGCCCGGGGCAGTACTCCATTTCGCCGCATGAGGGCCGCATGAGGGCTCCACGGGAAGGGGCTGCCTGTTCACCCCAGGCTGTGTGACATTTGCGAGATGTCACGTCGTTGTCACATTGCCTGCCTAGAGTCGCTCCTGTTCCTCTTCCCAACCGCAAGGAGTCTCTCAATGATCAACAAACGCATCTTCCTCCAGGCCGTCGCTGCTGCTGCCATGGCCACCGCCGGCATGGGCTCGGCCATCGCTGCCGACATCACCGGCGCTGGCGCCACCTTCCCATTCCCGATCTACGCCAAGTGGGCCGAGGCCTACAAGAAAGAAACCGGCACCGGCCTGAACTACCAGTCGATCGGTTCCTCCGGCGGCTTGCGCCAGATCCGCGCCAAAACCGTGGCTTTCGGTGCGTCCGACGCGCCCGTGTCCGGCGCCGACCTCGACAAGGACGGCATGGTCCAGTTCCCGGCCATCATCGGCGGCACCGTGCCCGTGATCAACCTCGACGGCTTCAAGCCGGGTGAACTGCGCGTGACCGGCCCCGTGCTGGCCGAGCTGTTCCTGGGCACCATCACCAAGTGGAACGACCCCAAGCTGGCCGCCCTGAACCCCGGCAAGACCCTGCCGGACCAGAACGTGACCGTGATCCACCGCGCTGACGGTTCGGGCACCACCTTCAACTTCACCGACTACCTGAGCGCCGTGAGCAAGCCTTGGGCCGACACCGTGGGCAAGGGCGCTGCCGTCAAGTGGCCAGCACCGTCGTCGGTGGGTGGCAAGGGCAACGAAGGCGTGGCTGCCAACGTGAACCGCGTCAAGGGTGGCGTGGGTTATGTCGAGTACGCCTACGTGAAGAAGAACAACATGAACTTCCTGCAGCTGCAAAACGCTGACGGCAAGTACGTGAACCCCGATGACAAGACCTTCGCTTCGGCTGCTGCCGGCGCCGACTGGTTCAGCGTGCCCGGCATGGGCGTGTCCATGGTCAACGCCAAGGGCGCCGAGAGCTGGCCCATCAGCACCGCCTCGTTCATCCTGATGTACAAGAACCCGGCAGACAAGGCGCAGTCCGCCGAAGTGCTGAAATTCTTCGACTGGGCCTTCAAAAGCGGCAAGGGCATGGCCGCCGAGCTGGACTACGTGCCGCTGCCCGACTCCCTGACCGCCGACATCCGCTCCAAGGTGTGGTCGCAGATCGCCAAGTAAGTTAGGCTGCTTCCAAATTGCATCCGCCGGTCGGTTCAGTCGGGCCGGCGGATGTTGATTTGTGGGGCCGGTACCAACCGGATCGGAGTCAACATGAGCCTGGGAACCACGATGAGTTCGCAACCTGTGTCCGTAGAACTGGACAACCCCAACATGGCGTCGATTGCCAAACGGCAACGCTTTCACGACGTCCTGTTTCACCGCATCACACAGAGTTTTTCGCTGCTGGTGCTGGTCGCCTTGATGGGCATCATCGTTTCGCTGTTCATCAACGCGTGGCCCACGTTTCAGAAGTTTGGTTTCAACTTCATCTGGCGCGTCGAGTGGGACATCATCAATGAAGAATTCGGTGCTGCGATTGCGATCGTCGGCACCATTGCCAGTGCCTCCATCGCCATGCTGATCGCCGTGCCGCTGGCCTTCGGTATCGCACTCTTCCTCACCGAAACCTGCCCCGTGTGGCTGCGCCGCCCGCTGGGCACGGCGGTTGAGTTGCTGGCGGCTGTGCCGTCCATCATCTACGGCATGTTCGGCCTGTTCGTGTTCGCACCGCTGTTTGCCGATTACTTTCAAGTGCCCGTGCAGAACGTGCTGGGCGGCATGCCGCTGGTGGGCTTCCTGTTTGGCGGCAGCACCAACGGCTTCGGCATTCTGGCCGCAGGCATCGTGCTGGCCTTCATGGTGCTGCCCTTCGTGGCCGCCGTGATGCGCGACGTGTTCGAAATCGTGCCGCCCATTCTGCGCGAATCGGCCTACGGGCTGGGCTGCACGACCTGGGAAGTGGTGCGCCGCGTGGTGCTGCCTTACACACAAAAGGGCGTCATCGGCGGCATCATGCTGGGCCTGGGCCGGGCACTGGGCGAGACCATGGCGGTCACCTTTGTGATCGGCAACGCCAACCGCATGCCTACCTCGCTGTTCTCGCCGGGCACCTCGATTGCATCGACCCTGGCCAACGAATTCGGCGAGGCCGCCGACTTTCACCTCTCCACCCTGTTCGCGCTGGGTTTCCTGCTGTTCGTGATCACCTTCCTGGTGCTCTCGGCGGCCAAGATCATGATGTTGCGCGCCGAGAAGGCCAAGGGGTTCTGACATGGAATTCAACAACCAACTCTACAAAAGCCGCCAACGCGCCAACACCGTCGGCCTCACGCTC